>JBEEGQ010000186.1:0-10685 GCA_041166945.1 Verrucomicrobiota bacterium | reverse complement strand
TGGCGGCGCTCAGGGGAATTTTCCCTTTATCACGATCGTAATGGAAGGCCAGGCGCGGCCGGCTTTGATTGATGTCTGCGCGGATCAATTCTCGCTCGCGCCCACCAACTTCCCTCCGTTGCGGGCGGTGGACGTCGGGCCGCTGTGGATGCGCGCGTCGGGGACGGTCCTGAGCTGGTCGGCTCCCGCGGACATCACCTACGGCACAACTCTCAGTGGTGCGCAGTTGAATGCCGTGGCCAATGTGCCCGGCTCGTTTGCCTACAACCCGCCGGCCGGCACGTTGTTGAACGCCGAGACCGGACGCGTGCTCACCGTGGTCTTCACTCCCGTTAACTTGATCAGTTACGCCGTCGCGACCCAGACGGTGACGCTCAATATTTTGAAGGCGACCCCCGTGGTGACGTGGCCGCGCCCGGCGAATATTTCCTACGGGCAGTCCCTTGGTGCCGCGCAGTTGAATGCGACCGCCAACGTTGCCGGTTCCTTCGCGTATGCCCCTCTCGCGGGAGTGGTCTTGAACGTGGGCAACAATCAATCGCTGTTGGCGACGTTCACCCCTACAGCGACGACGAACTATGAGACGGTGATCCGGACCAACTTAATCACGGTCACGCCCGGCATCCCGCTCATCACCTGGTCCAGTCCGGCCCCAGTCACGAATGGCACCGTCCTCGGAGCTGTGCAGCTCAACGCGACGGCAAATCTCCCGGGTGTTTTGGAATACACACCGCCGGCCGGCACCGTTTTGACGCCGGGCAGCGCCCAAATATTATCTGTCCGCTTCACTCCGACGGACCTCGCCAATTTTTCGACGGTGACGCGAACGGTTCTCATCGACGTCACGATTAACGGGAAATTTGTGCCGGTGATCAACTGGGCCAATCCGGCGGATGTGACCTACGGGACGCCGTTGGGGGCGGCCCAGCTGAATGCATCGGCGAATGTCCCGGGTTCGTTTGTTTACACGCCGGGGGCAGGCACCGTGTTGCCGGCGGGCAACGCCCAGGTGTTGTCCGTGGCGTTTACGCCCTCGAACGGCGTCACTTACACCAACGCCGCAAAGACCGCGTTGATCAATGTCGCCGCGCCGGCCAATCGCGCGCAGGTGCGCGTGGCGTATCTCATCCCGACCAATCGCATCGCGCAGACAGCCGCCGTGACGAATCTCCGCAACGCCGTGCTGACCTACCAGGGTTGGTTTGAGGATCAAATGGAACAGAACGGCTTTGGCCGGAAGTCGTTCTCATTTGAGACCGAGCCGGACGGGATCACACCGCGGATCCATGTGGTGCGCGTGACGGAGACAGATGCCTTCCTGCGGGGGGACATTTACGGTTCTCGCATCACCAATTCCGCGCGGGTGGCGGGGTTGACGGTGGGCAACCGGGGCGAATTTTGGTGGATTGTTTCCGAGGTTCATTCCGAGAATGTCGACGGCACCATCAGTGGCTGTTTCGATTTGGCCTCCAGCCTTGGAGGTTCGAGCGATGATCCAGGATGGGCTGTCATGAGCACGGAAGGCCTGGGCCTGTATGGCACTTACCCGGTGGAGATGATGAACGAATCCGGATCGGTCACCGGCGTGGTGGCCATTCCGTATCTCGTGAATGAGGGTTTCTACAATGGCGCGACGATGTTGGAAGTTGGGCCGCATGCATTGAAGCAGGGCGTCTCGTTCTCCTGGTTTGAAGGGTCGACATTCAGCAGCGCGGCGTCGTCGGCGCTGGGAAAGGGGCTGCGTGAACTGGCCGAGGGCCTCGGGCTCGACGCCGATTATCGCAATGATGAAAATTTTGACGGCAACATAACGGGGTTCGGTTTTCGCGGTCTCCGCGGCGTTTTATATCCGAAACAGTTTCCTTTCAATCACACCCGGCTGCCGTACGGGGCGTCGTTGGTGCTGAGCGTCAATCGCTATTTCAATCCCGGCCGGCCCGTGACTGACACACTGGCGCCCGCGGCGGTGATCACGACACCGGGCTCGGTGGCGCCTGTCGATGGTCTCCTGCGAATCTCGTTCACCGCGTCGGATGCGGCAGGTCTTCACGCAGCCGTGCTTTCCTGGGAGAAGGACGATGAGCGCGTATTGGTGGATGAAATGCCGCTGACGGGCACGAGCGTGAGCCGCGTGTTTGCGACGCCCTATTACGATGTCGGTCAGACCAACAAATACACGGTGAGCGTTTACGATCTGCAAGGCAACAAGCGGAGCGTCGTCGCGTCGGTGATGCCCGGTTTCACGGTGAATCGCGCGCCGCAACCGTTTCTCCAGGCGCATCCGGCCACGGCCGGTCCCGGCGAGGACATCGTATTGGATGCGTCCCGCACGTTCGACCCTGAACACAGCGCCGCGCAGCTGGAGGTCGAGTGGGACTTCAATGGAGATGGCATATTCGACACCGAACCCACGACCATCCTGACGGTGACCAACCGTTATACCGAGATGGGCAACCGGCTCGTGCGGGTCCGTGTGACGGACGCGGCGGGTGACCAGACAATTTCAGCGCCGATAGCGGTGAACATCGTGCCGTGCGCGGCCAAGCTTTCACCGACCACTCGCAAGCATGGTTATGCAGCGGGCTCGGGCGGCATCACGGCGACGAACATCGGAGCGTTGTGCGAATGGGTGGCCTTTTCCACGAATAACTGGATTTCCATTACGAACGGCGCCTCGGGCATCGGTCCAGGTCGCGTCACTTACGCCGTTCAGGACAACCTGGGAACGACCGAACGGGTGGGCTTGATTTTCATCGGGGACGCGGTCTTCACGGTGCGCCAATCCTCCTATGCGTGCACTTACAGCCTTTCGCCCACGAGCCGCTACAGCGGTTTTGGCGTGGGGTCAGGGACAATCAAGGTGACGACCGGGCCGGATTGTTCGTGGAGCGTCCTGAACACGAATTCATGGATCAGCATCACCAATGGCGCCAGCGGGACTGGAACCGGCACGGTTACGTATGTGGTCTCCACGAACCGCGTTTCGGGGCCGCGCACCGGTCTCTTGTTCATCGCGGATCAAACGTTCCTGGTGGGGCAATGGGGATTGGATTGTAACTTCCTCGTGTCCCCCACCAACCGGGCGCATGGCGAAGGCTCCGAAACTGGCACGGTGGCCATCACTGCCAGCTCGACATGCACGTGGGATGTCGTGAACACGAATTCGTGGATCACGATCCTCTCGCCGGTCGTCGGCAGCGGGTCGGCAACGGTCCTCTACAGCAATGCGCCCAACACCACGACATCGGCCCGGGTCGGGATCGTCACGGTGGCAGGGACCCCGGTGGTGATCACGCAGCGCTCCTGCACTTATGATGTTGCGCCCGCCTCGCGCAACCACGGTTCCGGCATCGAGGTGGGCAGCGTCACCGTGACCGCCGGCTCGAGTTGTCCATGGGCGGTGGTTGTGACCAATTCCTGGATCACGATTATTGGAGGAGACGCGGGCATTGGGCCGGGCGCATTCAGTTACAGCGTGGCGGCGAATCCCTCGGGGGTGTCCCGTTCCGGTGTCGTGCGCGTGGGCAACAAAAATTTTACGGTGAGCCAGTTCGGCATCGATTGTTCCTACGTCCTTTCGATTGACGGACTCACCGCCGAAGATATCTCCGGCGAAGGCTCCGAACTCGAGGCGTTTCACGGCGAAAGTTCCGAGGTGGGCGTCGTTGAGGTCAGTACCGGTCCTGGCTGTCCTGTGACTGTGGATAATCCGGTGTCGTGGGTTCACATCCAGTCCGGGGTTGGCGGGTTGGGGAACACCACGATCGTTTACGTGGTCGATGCGAATCCGGGCAACCCCCGTGAAGCGTTCATGACCATCGCCGGGCAGAGTTTCCAGGTGAACCAGAACGGCGGCTTGCGCGGACTGCACGCCGGCGACATCGGGATTAGTGGCGGCAGCACGAACTGGATGCCCATCGTGCTGGATTCGCACGGAACCGAAAATTATATCGCGTTCAGCCTCTGTTTCCAGACCAACTTTCTTTCCTTCGCTGGCGCCCGACTCGGCGCTGGCGCTGCGGTCGGCAACCTCACGGTCAACTCGAACCAGGCCGCTCAAGGCAGTGTGGGCGCCACTCTCACCCTGCCGCCCGGCTGGTCCATCTCGCCGGGCAACCAGACGGTGGTTGAAATCTGCTTCCGCGCCGCTCCAGTCAGCGGCAAACCGATGACCACGGTTTCGTGGTGCGACGCACCCACGACGCGGAGTGTCAGCGACGTGGTGGGTCAAGCCGTGCCCATCGAGTACCAGAATTCCCTCGTGCGGATTTTCGGCGATTGCTCGCTCAGCGAGTCCCTGGACGCGCCGCAGTTCAACTGGACCACCTTCGCCACCGGCGCATGGCTCTGCCAGACCAACGAAACCCACGACGGCGAAGACGCCGCGGCAAGCCCGGTCCTTCCCGACAGCGGCGATTCCTGGATGGAAGCGACAATGAGCGGGCCGGGCACACTGACCTTCTGGTGGAAAGTGTCCTCCGAACCGGCAAATGATCGGCTGCGTCTTTACATGGACGGCTCCGCGCAGCTCACGATTTCAGGCGAAGTGCCCTGGCAGCAGGTGACGTTTTCGGTGCCGGCCGGCAGTCATGCGATGCGCTGGCGCTATAACAAAAACGCGACCCTGGCCGCCGGTCAGGATCGGGCGTGGGTGGATGACATTGAATTTACGCCCTTGCCGCCGGTTATTTCCGCGCAACCCGCGAGCAAAATTGTCGAGCTGGGCGCCACCGTGAGCTTTGGCGTCACCGCAGCGGGAACACCGCCTTTGATCTATCAGTGGCTTCGTGACGGCCTGGCCCTGGCGGATGGCGGGCGCCTGCGTGGATCCACCAACGCGACCCTGACGATTTCCAACGCCCAGTTCAGCGACAGCGCTGCGTACTCGGTGAGCATCAACAGTTCCGTCGGCAATGTCACCAGCTCCAATGCGGTCCTAACAGTTGCCCCATTGATCACACTGGCAGACGCGGTGGATATGCCGGGTCTCGGATGGACGACGAATGCGAATCCCTCCTGGATTGGGCAGGCCATTGTGTCTCACGACGGAATCGATGCCGCGCAAAGCGCCTCGATATTGGATAGCGGCACGGCGTCGCTGTTTGCCACGGTGACCGGTCCGGGCGTGCTGAGTTTCTGGTGGAAGGTTTCATCGGAGCCGGCCAATGATCGGCTGCGCTTTTATCTGAACGGCACCAAGCAAGTCGAAATATCCGGCGAGGTCGACTGGCAGCAATTGTCCTACACGCTGGGCACCGGAACGCAAACATTGGAATGGCGTTATACGAAGAACAGCAGTTTATCCGTGGGCCAGGACCGGGGCTGGCTGGACGAGGTGCGTTTTACGGGCTCGCCCGCCGTCATCAACACCCAGCCTGTCAGCCAGTCGGTGGATTCGGGCACCAGCGTCACGCTCAGTGTCTCGGCTGCCGGGTCGACACCCCTGACCTACCGTTGGAAGTCCAACGGGGTGGACATCGCGGACGGCCCCGGCGTGTCCGGGTCGGGGACGGCCAGCATGATTTTGTCGAACGTCCAGCCATCCCGTGCCGGCGCTTACTCGGTGCGCGTCTCCAATCCGTTCGGGACCGTCCTGAGCTCGAATGCCATACTCACGATCAGCGCGGTCCTGCCGCTGGCCGATGCCCTGGATGCGATCGGGTTTAATTGGGTGACGACCGGCACCCCGGCATGGCGCGGTCAGTCGGGAGTGACGCACGACGGGCAGGATGCGGCGACGACCGGCGCCGTCGCGGATGGCGCCACGACCACTTTCCAGACCACGGTCACCGGACCGGGCTCAGTCAGTTTTTGGTGGAAGGTATCCTCCGAGTCGGGAGGCGACCTGTTGCGATTTTATTTGAACGGTACCAAGCAGGTTGAAATTTCCGGCGAGATCGACTGGCAATTCGTCACCTATCCGTTGGCAGCCGGCAGCCAGTTGCTCGAGTGGCGCTACAAGAAGAACAGCACGCTGGCTGTCGGACAGGATCGCGGCTGGGTGGATCAGGTGGTGATTGTGACGAACGGCTCCTCCGTGGCGCCGATCATCGTCGTTGAACCTGTGGGCCGTGCCATTGTGGGGGGAACAGCCGCCAGTTTCGGTGCGCTCGCGGTCGGTTCGACGCCCATGGTTTATCAATGGCGGTTGGAAGGAACGAACATTGCCAATGGCGGCGGCTACGCCGGAGTCACCACGACGAATCTCGCAATCACTGGCGCCCAAGGCACCCATTCGGGTCTCTACACACTCCTGGCGAGCAACTCCGCCGGATTCGCCATCAGCACAGGCGCGCTGCTGACGGTTGTCACCTCTCCCAACATTACGAATCAGCCCGCGTCACAGAATGTGGTGGCTGGAACCACCGTGAATCTGTCAGTGGGGGCGTTGGGGATGGGGACCTTGAGCTATCAATGGCGCCTGAACGGAAACAATCTGACCAATGGCGGGAACATCAGCGGGGCGACGACGGCTGCACTGCGACTCACGAGTCTTGGGGCCACCCAAGCGGGTGCGTACTCGGTCGTGATAACCAACGTGGCCGGCAGCGTTACCAGCGCCGATGCCGTCGTCACGGTGAATGTCGCTCCATTCATTTCACTCCAGCCCACCAACCTGACACTGAACCTGGGAGAAACCGCGACCTTCACGATGGCGGCCGGAGGCACCGCGCCGTTGAGTTATCGCTGGCGATTGAATGGGACGAATCTCATCGACGGGGCTGGGGTGAGCGGCGTTTCCACTCCGATGCTGGTGCTGTCGAATGTGCTCGCGGCGCAGGCGGGGAGCGTGTCCGCGGTCGTCAGCAACCTCGTCGGTACCGCCACCACATCCAACGCGGTGTTGACCATCATTTCCCCGCCGCAAATCACCACGCAGCCTGCGGGACAGACAGTGGGCCAGGGCACATTGGTGACCCTGACGGTTGCCGCGACGGGAACGGCGCCCCTGGGTTATCAATGGCGCTACAACGGCACGAACCTTCCGGCCGGCGGAAGCGCCAGCGGGGTGAACACAGCCACGTTGACCATCGCAAACGCCCAACCTTCCCAGTCCGGCGATTACTCGGTGACGGTCAGCAACGCGGCGGGCTTCGAGATCAGCGCCGGCGCAGCGGTGCTGATTCGGGCGCCGTTGTCGCTGACCGAAGCGCTTGATGCCCCTTCGCTGATCTGGAGCACAGCGATTTCATCCCCTTGGGTGGCCCAGACCAACGCGACGCATGATGGGAACGGCGCAGCCCGCAGCGGCACGATCAACAGCAACCAGACATCGTGGATGGAAACGACGCTGGTGGGCCCGGGCACAGCGCGATTTTGGTGGAAGGTTTCTTCGCAGACGAACGCTGATTTTCTGCAATTCCTGATCGGCGGCGTCCAGTGGGCTTACATTTCCGGCGAGGTGGACTGGCAATGGCGTTCGTTTGCGGTGCCGCCCGGATCGCAAACCTTGCGCTGGGTTTACTCGAAGGACGCCACCATCAATGCAGGCCAGGATCGCGCGTTCCTGGATCAAGTGGAATTTGTGCCGTCCATCGGCCCTACCGTGCCGGTGCTCATGAAACAGCCCATCGGCACCGAGGTGTCCCTCGGGATGACCGCGGTGTTCCATGGCGAGGCGGAGGGAACCCCGCCATTGAGTTATCAGTGGACTTACAATGGTGCGGAGTTGGTGGACAGCGAAACTGTCAGCGGCTCCTCCAGTCCGACGCTGACGCTGGCGAACGTCACATCGGCTCGAGAGGGAACGTACAAACTGATGGTGCGGAATAATTACAGCCTCGTTGTGAGTTCGAATGCGTTCCTCAGCGTATTGCCGGTCATTCCATTGTCCGACTCGCTGGATACATTCAACACGAACATGCTGTGGATCACGGGCGGTTACTCGCTCTGGTTCGGCCAGGATGCGTATGCGCACGATCGCGTGGATGCGGCGCAAAGCGGGGCGCTCGTCAACAACACCACGAACTTCATTGAGACATCCGTGGCCGGTCCGCTGGCGATCAGTTTTTGGTGGAAGGTCTCTTCACAAACGAACAGCGATCGGCTCCGCTTTTACATCAACGGGGTCGAACAGGGGAATATCTCGGGCGAGGTGGACTGGCGATGGCGGACATTCAGTGTCGACGCGCTGAGTGCGACATTGCGCTGGGCTTACACGAAGGACGCCAGCGGCAGCGCCGGGCTGGATCGCGGGTGGGTGGACGAGATCACCAGGGGACCGCTGGCGCCGATGGTGACCAACGGACCCAATAACGTCACCTATGTGGACGAAGGCACGACCATTAAACTGCGGGTCGCCGCCAGTGGCACACCTCCGTTCGGATATCAATGGCGCTTGCAGGACACGAACATCTTTGAGAGCACCAATTTCTTTGGCGCGCAGACCAAGAGCACGCTGGTGATGACGAACGCGATGCCATGGCAATCGGGCATCTACTCGGTTTTGGTCAGCAATGAAGCCGGCATTTCGCTGAGTAAAACCGGCTACGTGTTTATCATCGCGGGCCTGCCATTGCCAGTTTCGTTGAACACTCCGACATGGATTTGGCGGACAGGCGGGGATGCCTACTGGGTGGGCGACAAGGCCAATGCCCATGATGGAGTGCAGGCCGCGCGCAACGGCGCCCTGGAATCCACCAGCGGTTCCACCTGGATGGAAACCACTGTGATGGGTCCGGGCACCCTGAGTTATTGGTGGAAGGCGTCATCCCTGACGAACCAGGATTTTTCCAGATTTTATATCAATGGCGTCATGCAGGCCAGCATTTCGGGAGAGCGCGCCTGGCACCAAAGGTTCTTTGATCTCGATTTCGGCAGCAACGTGTTGCGCTGGGATTACACGAGAAATGGCGCGCTGACCAATGGCCAGAACCACGCGTGGGTGGATGAAGTTTTCTTTGGGGCCGTCGCGCCGACGATCACCAATCAGCCTTCCGGCAAGGCGGTGGACGCCGGGTCGTCCGTGAGCCTGTCGGTGGGAGTCCGTGGCACGCCTCCACTGTTCTATCGCTGGCGGCTGAATGGAACGAATCTGAATGACGGCGGATCGATCAGCGGCGCCGCGACGGCGACCCTTTCGCTCAGTGCGATTCAAAGTTCCCAGTCGGGCAACTATTCCGTGCTCGTCAGCAACTCGGTGGGGCGTGTCATCAGCACGAACGCCTTCGTCACGGTGACGCCGGTTCTTCCGTTGGCCGAGGCGCTCGATACGACCAATCTCACATGGAGCACCAGCGGCAATGGCACCTGGATCGGGCAGCCAGTGGTTCAACATGATGGGGTCGACGCCGCGCGCATCGCGTCGTTGGCCGATGGCGGGTCGGCGACTTTCCAAACCACCGTCACCGGCCCCGGCACGATCAGCTTTTGGTGGAAGGTCTCATCCGAGTCCGGCAAGGATTTCCTGCGCTTTTTCGTGGGGAGCACCGAGCAGGCGAATATCTCGGGGGAAGTCGACTGGCAGTTCGTGAGCTTCAATCTTCCGATCGGGAGCCAGGTTTTGAAATGGACTTACGCGAAGAACGGGAGTCTTTCGGCGGGCCAGGATCGCGCGTGGGTGGACCAGGTTGTCCTGGGCGCCACCGCCCCCGCCATCACGACCCAACCGGCCAGCCAGAGCGTCGACTCGGGAGCCACCGTCAATTTCGCAGTGGTGGCGGGAGGAACGCCGCCCTTCACCTATCAATGGCGCTTCAACAATGTAAATCTCGCGGACGGCGCGAACGTCACCGGCGCGACGACACCCGCGCTGCGGTTGACAGGCATCGTTCCGGCGCAACAAGGCAATTACTCGGTGGTCGTCCGCAATAGCGCGAGCAGCGTCACCAGTGCCAATGCGGTTCTGGCCGTGGCAACCATTCTGCCCCTGGCCACGGCTCTCGACACGACGAACCTGGTGTGGACCACCAACGGTACACCGCCTTGGGTCGGCCAGGACGTCGTTTCGCACGACAGCAAGGACGCGGCCCGGAGCGGAGCGATCGCCGACAGCGGCACCACCAGCATGCAGACGACCGTTGCCGGGCCCGGCACGGTCAGCTTCTGGTGGAAGGTCTCGTCGGAATCCACCAAGGATTTCCTCCGATTTTACATCGGCACCGCCGAGCAGGTGAATATTTCCGGAGAGACCGGCTGGGAACTAAAGACCTTCAACGTGGGCACCGGCAACCAGGTGCTCAAGTGGAGCTACACGAAAAATGGAAGCATCGCTGGAGGCCAGGATCGGGGCTGGGTGGATCAGGTCCAGTTTGGACAATTGCCTCCCACCATTGCCGCGGCGCCTGTGAGCCGGTCGGTGGAAGCCGGGTCGACTGTGAGTTTTAGCGTGACGGCATCGGGAACACCGCCCTTTACCTACCAATGGTTGCGCAGCGGTGCGCCGCTCGCGACCGGCACCGGGATTGCCGGCGTGAACACTTCCAACCTGACACTCACCGCCGTGCAGACGAGTCAGGCCGGATCTTATTCTGTCATCGTCAGCAACATCGTGGGCAATGTCACCAGCGCCGCCGCGACGCTCACGGTCACTCCGACCTACACGCTGGCCGAGGCGCTGGACAACAGCAGTCTCACATGGACGACCAGTGGCACACCGCCCTGGATCGGGCAGGGAGCCGTCACACATGACGGCACCGATGCGGCGCGCAGCGGTGCGATCGCTGACAGCGGCACGACGAGTTTTT
>JBEEGQ010000185.1:0-3056 GCA_041166945.1 Verrucomicrobiota bacterium | reverse complement strand
TAGTGTCCTCCTAAAACAGATCGTTCCTTTTCCGAGCCGCGGTCTGTATTAATTGAACCTTCGCTCCGGCCGAACGTTGCACAAGTTAGTGCCGTGGGCGGGTAGTCGCCGCGCTGTCTCTGGGCATCTTCTGTAGAGGCAGCCGTGTCGGCTGCATGCCTTTGCGCCGCAGGCGGCACGCCTGCCGCTCGCCTGTCATTTCGACCGTAGTGCAGAAATCTCTAACTACTTCCCTCTCGATCTGGGCGGTCATCCAAGGTCCGTCGACATGACAAAAAAAAGGGTCCCACGCTGTGGCGGCCTCGCTCTGTCGAGGCGTGCTTTTGAGTGGGGCAAGCTCTTGGAAACACGGCGACAAACCGCCGTGGCTACAGGTAACCGCCTCATTCGATCGACCCGCAAGGCTCCGCCCTACAGGAAGGGCCGCTATTATCCGATGACCCCCTTCCATTGACATCGAAGGAGCCCTTGATACTATCCTCGCCCATGAGATTCCCCTTGGCGCTTACCACCAAGATCGCTGCGTACATCATTAAGCAGAAGGTCCTCGGAACCAAGCGGTTCGCGACCGTCCTTCAGCTCGAGCCGCTGCATACTTGTAACCTCACCTGCACCGGCTGCGGCCGGATTCGCGAGTACTCCACGTCGCTCAAGGACATCATGAGCCTCGAAGATTGCCTTGGGGCCGCGGAAGAATGCAACGCGCCGATGGTCTCGATTTGTGGCGGCGAACCGCTCATCTATCCGCAGATCGAAGCGCTCGTCGGCGGGCTGCTCGAGCAGGGCCGAATCGTTTACATCTGCACGAACGCCATGTTTATGCGCAAAAAGATGCGCGAATGGCTCGCGAGCCACCTGGCGTCACGCGGCCCTTTTGTGGAAGAAAAAATCAGGGAGCTCATGACTGCCGGTTTGATGAGTGAGAAGGACGCGGCCGAATTGCGCAAAGGTCCAAAGGATCCGGCCAAGCCCGTGATCGGGCCGTCCAGCTGGATGTATTGGAACGTGCACCTCGACGGCCTCGAGCGCACGCATGACCTGATCGTCGAACGCGAAGGCGTGTTTAAGGAATGCATTCTCGCCATCAAGATGGCGAAGATTCTCGGTTACCAGGTCGCGACCAACACCACTATCTATAAAGAGACCGACATGCAGGAGGTCGAGCAGATGTTCGATTACCTGTCGGATCTCGGTGTTGATGGCCACACGATTTCGCCCGGTTATGAGTATGACGCGGCCAAGAAGGACATGATCACGCGGCTCAATCTGCAGCCCGAGAATTTTTTCCTGACTCGCGCGATGACGGTGCAGAAGTTCCAGAAGATTGAGGAATGGATGCAGCGCTACACCTTGTTTGGAACGCCGGTTTATTTTGAATTCCTGGCCGGCAAACGCGACCTGACCTGCTCGGCCTGGGCAATTCCGACACGCAACATTCGTGGTTGGAAAGGCCCGTGCTATCTGATGACGGACGCGCATTATTCCAGCTACGCGGAAATGCTGGGGAAAGTGCAGTGGGATAACTACGGCGTGGTCGACGGCGTCGCGCGCGACAGCCGTTGCGAGAACTGCATGGTCCATTGCGGATATGAGCCAACCGCGAGTCTCGGGCTGCAGGCGCAGCCGGGCGACACGTGGAAAACGGTCAAATTCAATTTCGGGGCGAAGCCACAGGCGACCGGCCTTGGCAGCGAAACGATCGCGTTCAACGGCGTGACCTCAGGGAATGGTCATCTCACCGGCAAGCGTGCGGAAGCGACGGCCCAGGCCTCATAAAATTGCCAGCCGAGAGGCGGCCAAGAATTAAGCACCATGCATCGTTCCACTGACGTCATCGCGTTACCGAGCGCACGGCCGGAAGTGAGTGAATCGTTCACCAGTCCGGACGCGCAAATTCAGGAAGCGATGCGCAAGGCGCAGGAAAATTTGCTGCGCCAACAGAAGCCTGATGGACATTGGTGCGGCGAGTTGCTGGTCGACAGCACCCTCTGCTCGGACTTCGTCCTTTTCATGCATTGGATGGGCGAGGTGGATAACCAGCTGCAACAACGCTGCGTCCGGCACATCCTGAAGCGTCAACTGCCCGACGGCGGATGGAATATTTTCTACGGCGGGCCGAGCGAAATTAACGCATCGGTCAAAGCCTACTTCGCGCTCAAGCTGGCGGGTTGTTCGCCCGATACGCCGTTCATGTGTGAAGCGCGCGCCACCATCATGCGGTTAGGCGGCATTCCGCAGATGAACACCTTCAGCAAATTGTATCTCGCTTTGCTGGGTCAATTTCCGTGGAAATATTTGCCGACGATCCCGGTGGAAATGGTGCTGCTGCCAACGTGGGCGCCGTTTCACATTTACAAAATGTCGTCGTGGAGCCGGGCCATGCTCGTGCCTCTGGCGATCATCAATCACTTCAAGCCGACGCGCGTCCTGCCGGGTGAAAAACAACTGCACGAGCTTTATCCGCTCGGCACCGAGCATAAGGATTTCACGTTGCCGCGCGACCAGCGTTTCTTCACCTGGCGAAACTTTTTCCTGCGCGCCGATGAGTTTTTGAAGGTGCTGCATCCATTGCGTTTCCGGCCGATGCGCCGGCGCGCGCTCGAGGAAGCGGAGCGGTGGATGCTGGAGCGAATCGGAGAGGGGAGCGATGGCCTTGCGACCGTGTTCCCGGCCATGCTCAATGCGCTGATCGCGTTGCGCGCGCTCGGTTATTCCAAAACGCATCCGGCTTATGTGAAGGCGTCGAAAGATTTTGCGGGACTCTTTGTCGATGATCCCGAGGATTTTCGCATTCAACCCTGTTTGTCGCCGGTTTGGGATACTTCCATCAACATGATTGCGCTGGCCGAGTCCGGATTGCCGCCGGAGCATCCGTCGTTGCGTCGCGCAGCTGACTGGCTGGTGACCAAGGAAGTTCGCGTGCGCGGTGATTGGGCGGCCAACAATTCGCATCCCGAAGCGAGCGGTTGGGCGTTCGAGTATAACAACGTTTACTATCCCGATACCGACGATACGGCCATGGTGCTGATGGCGTTGAGGCTCGTTAAGCCGCCGGA
>JBEEGQ010000184.1:0-5745 GCA_041166945.1 Verrucomicrobiota bacterium | reverse complement strand
CCGCACTTTGTCCGTAACAGCACTGTCCTAGGTTCGCTTCAACACGACATGCCCACGCATCTGGAACAAAGTTTGCAACGCGACATCGAGCGCATCCGCGGCAAGGTGAGCGAAATGGGGGCGCTCGCAGAACGAGCGCTTCGGGAATGCGTTCAGGCGTTGAAGGAACGAAACCGCCAGGTCGCCTACACCGTCATCCTGCGCGACAAGCGGATCGATGAAATGGAGAAGGAGGTCGATCGACTCTGCCTCGAGTTTCTCGTGCGCCAGCAGCCCGTCGCGAGCCTCCTGCGTTTCGCCTACAGCACCATTCGCATCAATCTCGAACTGGAACGGGTGGGCGATTATGCAGAAAGCATCGCGCGCCAGTCGCTCAAGCTCATGCCGATGGACCTGCAGCTTCCCATCGAGCGTTTCGAGGAGATGGCCGGGCTTTCGATCCCGATGTTGCACGACGCGGTCGAGGCGTTTGTGAAGCAGGACGCCGACCTGGCGCGGCGCACCATGGAAACGGAGGAGGCCGTCGACATCCTCAAGAGCAAATTGAACAAGGACGTCGTGACGCTGTTTCGCGAGCAGAAGATCCCGTTCGAGGCCCTGAACCCGTTGATGATGATCACCCGCAGGCTGGAACGGGTCTCGGACCAGGCCCGCAATCTGTGCATGGAAGTCCTTTACATGTGCACCGGTGAATATTCGCGTCACCAGGGGGGCGAGGTATTCCGGTTGCTGTTTGTCGACGAGCGCAATTCGTGCCGGAGCCAGATGGCCGAGGCCATCGCCAATTCGCTCGATCAACCCAAGTTCGTTTTTAACAGCGCCGGCATCGATCCCCAGCCGATCACCCCGGCCACACTCGCCTTTCTCAGGGAGAAACATCTCGACACCTCGTGCCTGACGCCCAAGGCGCTCGCGCAAATTCCGAACCTCGATCACTACCACGTGATCATCGCGCTCTCGATGGAGGCCGGGAAGGCGTTTCCTCCCAAACCGCGCAAGGTGGTTTTCCTCGATTGGAGCGTCGCCGATCCGTCGCGCGTCCAAGGCACGCCTGAGGAGGTGCAAGCCGCCTACGAAGCCACTTACAATTTTCTCCGGGAACATGTTCACGACCTCGTCGAGGCCGTACTTGGAGACGAAGACTGACAAATCCAACCATCCAAATAAAACACCACATGAAACAGACCATGCCATTGCTCCGGGCCATCTTCCTGGGTGCCGTCTCCACGCTGGCCGCCGGCCTATGCCATCCCGCGGTGGCCGCGGAAAAGAAAATCATCCGAAACATCGGTTCGGACACAATGGTCAACCTGGCCATCGCCTGGGCCGAGGCTTACGAAAAGGTCGACAAGAACGTTTCGGTCGAGGTCAACGGGGGCGGCTCGGGGAAAGGGGTTACCGCCCTCATCGAGGGCACGTGCGAAATCGCGAACTGCTCCCGCACGTTTGAAGACAAGGAAATTGCCGAGTGCAAGACCAAGCGGGGCGCCGAGCCCAAGGAATTCATGGTCGGCTACGACGCGCTTTCCATCTTCGTGCACAAAAACAATCCGCTGAATGAAATCAGCCTCGATCAGCTCGGCGAAATCTACCGCGAAGGCGGCAAAATCTCCAAATGGAGCGATCTCGGCGTGAAAATTCCGGGTGCAAAAGGTGATGAGATCATCCGCGTCAGCCGCCAAAATAACTCCGGCACGTATCATTACTTCAAGGAGGCGATCGTCGGGAAGAAAAACGAATTCCGGCTCGGATCGCTCGACATGAACGGGTCGAAGGATGTCGTCGAACTCATCGCCAAGACCCCCAACGCCATCGGTTATTCAGGCATGGGTTACGCCACAAAGGAGGTCAAGCAGATCAAGGTTTCCAAAAAAACCGGCGAGCCCGCTGTCGCGCCCAGCATCGCCACCACGCTCGACAAAAGTTACCCCATCGCGCGTCCCATGTTCATGTATACCGCGGGCGAACCGGCGGCTTATCTGAAAAAATACATCGATTGGGTGATCTCCAACGCCGGCCAGAAAATCGTCGCAGAAACCGGCTACGTGCCGTTGCCCAAGAAATAACGCTGCAACGCGGACCTTTCGTCCAGGCCAACCCACTGTAGTAATGGAACCGACGAAATTCCGCAGCCCGACACCTTCCTTCCCGGAAGGGGAAAGCGCGCTTCGCGCCCCGGACCCAGCGAATCAGGGCAACAAAGCCGAGGAAAATCCTGTTTTGCGCCCTCCCGCCGGGGGGGCAGGCCGGAATCCGTCAGCACCTCGGCGCGCCGGGCGCCGGCCGGTCGTCGTCGCCTTCGAGAAGTGCGTCGAAATCCTCATCCACCTTTGTGGCATTAGCTCTATCGTTTTCGTCTTCGGTATTTTCTTCTTTGTATTCCGCGAAGGCGCCCCTTTTTTACGCAAACTCGATTTTGGTGAATTCCTCACTTCGAAATACTGGATACCTACGTCGCAGACCAATCCCCGTTACGGCGCCGGCGCGCTGATCGTCGGGACATTGAGCGTTACCGGCCTGGCGATGGTCATCGCTGTGCCGTTCGGGCTGGGGGCGGCGGTGTTTGTCTCGGAGTTTTGCTCCAAGCGAACCAGGGAAACCCTCAAAGTCGTCATCGAACTGCTCGCGGCGATCCCCAGTGTCGTCTGGGGTTTCGTCGGCCTCAGCGTGCTCTCGCCGTTAATCATCGACACGTTTCACGTTCCAGTGGGAGTCAACATGTTCAATGGCGCCCTGCTGCTGGCGCTCATGAGCGTGCCGATCATGGTGAGCATCGGCGAGGATGCCCTCAAAGCTGTGCCCGATTCTTATCGCGAGGCGGCGATGGCCCTGGGTGCGACGCGATGGCAGCTCGTGTACCGGGTGCTGTTGCCGGCGGCCAAGAGCGGATTGCTCGCGGCAGTCCTGCTCGGCGTCGGCCGCGCCATTGGCGAAACGATGGCGGTCTTGATGGCCACCGGCCATTCCGTGCGGATACCCGGAAGCATTTTCGATCCGGTCCGCACCCTTACGGCGACCATCGCCGCCGAGCTGGGCGAAACAAGCAAGGGCTCGGACCATTACCAGGTGCTCTTTTTAATCGGCATTCTGCTCTTCTCGATCACTTTCGTGGTAAACCTCACGGCCGATCTGATCGTGAAGGGAATCCGAAGGAAGTGAGCGGCTCGAGGTTGTCAGGAATCCCACCATGTTCATCGAAACACGCAACGTCCGCAAAAAACAGCGCGCTGAGCGCCTCGCCAAAACCTTTTTCGGCTTCATGGCCCTGGCGATGGTGGTGCCGCTGGTGCTCATCGTCTCCTATGTCGTGATCCAGGGTTTGCCATCCCTCTCCTGGGATTTCATCACCACCAATCCCCGGTCGGGTGGCATTCGTGGCGGCATCTGGTCGGCTTTGGTCGGCACCATCTACATCGCTGTGATTTCACTCTGCCTCAGCGCGCCCATCGGCGTGCTCGCCGCGGTTTATCTGAATGAATACGCCAGGGAGAATTGGTTCACGCGCCTCGTCCATCTCGCGGTGGTCAACCTTGCGGGCGTCCCCAGCATCGTGCATGGCCTGTTCGGCGTCGGAGCATTCGTCTATGCCATGAAATTTGGCATGTCGATCATCTCTGCCTCCCTGACATTGGCGATCATGACGCTGCCGGTCATCATTGCTTCAACCAAGGAAGCGCTGGCCTCTGTGCCCATCCAGTTCCGTGAAGCCTGTTGGAACGTCGGCGCCACGCGATGGCAGACCATTTGGAGCATCGTCCTGCCCAACTCGATTAGCGGCATCCTCACCGGAGTCATCCTGCAGGTCTCGCGCACTGCGGGCGAAACCGCCCCCGTCATGCTCACCGGCGTCGCCACCTATAAAGCCATTCAGAGCACCGGCCTTTTTCTTTACGACCCGTTCAAGGACCAGTGCATGGCTCTGTCCATGCACCTTTATTACATCGCCACGCAGGCCAGCAACGCGCCGAAGTCGCTGCCGTTCGCCATTGCAACCGTTCTTCTCGGCGCCGTGCTCGTCGTCAATGCCGCCGCGATCACACTCCGCGCCGTGTTGCGTTCCCGGAAAAAATGGTGACTCCCAATGGCACCTCCCGGAAAAATTGAAGTTCGCGACCTCCGGCTTCGCTACGCCGCCAAGGAGGTGCTCCACGCCATTTCGTTCGCAATCCAGGCGAACGAAATCTTCGGCATCATCGGCCCCGCGCAAAGCGGTAAAACTTCGCTGCTCCGCTGCATCAACCGGACAATCGAATTCAGTCCTGCCGCCAGCGTCACCGGCACCATCCATGTGGACGGCGAGGATGTGCGCCGCGTGAAAAATGTGTACGAACTGCGCCGCAAGATTGGGATGGTCGCGCCTTTGCCCGTGGGATTGCCCCTCAGTATCTTCGATAATGTCGCCTTCGCCCCGCGGGCCGCCGGGATGAAGAGCAGGACGGACCTCGAAGGATTGGTCGAGAAATGTCTTCGCCAGGCGGCGCTATGGGACGAAGTAAAAGACCGCCTCGATTCTCTCGGCACCAAACTCAGCGGCGGCCAGCAACAGCGCCTGACCATTGCACGCGCCCTGTCGCATCAGCCGGAAATTCTCTGCCTCGATGAATTCAGCATCGCCATCGATCCCGTCACCACAATGCGCATCGAGGATGTCCTCAAGGAATTAAAACGGGAAATGACGATCATCCTCGTCACGAACCTCGTGCAGCAGGCCCGTCGCCTCGCCGCCCGGACGATGTTCCTCTGGAACGGCGAGATCATCGAACTCGACACGACGGAGGTCATGTTCAGCGAACAGGCGAAGGACAAGCGCACCTCCGATTACGTGAACGGCATCTTTGGTTGAATTACCGATGAGCGATCCTCTCCAAAATGGCATTACCACCCGCGAACTCTGCCTCTGGTACGCGAAGTTCCAGGCGCTGCTCAACATCAACGTCACGATTAAGAAGGGCATCGTCACATCCTTGATTGGTCCATCCGGGTGCGGCAAAACGACGTTGTTGCGCTGTTTCAACCGCGTCAATGAACGCTACGGTTACGTCACCACCCAGGGCGAAATCAAATTGCTGGGCAAAAACATCTATGATGCGGACGTCTCGCTGCTCGAGCTGCGCAAGAGCGTCGGCATGGTGTTTCAGCGTCCCAACCCGCTCCCCATCTCGGTCTATGAAAATGTCGTGTTCGGTTTGCGCATTCACAATGACGGCAACCTGAAAAAGGCCGACCTCGATGAAGCAGTGGAGAAGGCCCTGACGGAAGTCGGGCTCTGGTCGGATCTCAAGGACAGGCTGGAGACCAAGGCCATCACGCTCCAACTCGAGCAGCAACAGAAACTTTGCATCGCCCGCCTTCTGCCCCTGAAGCCGGAAATCATCCTCATGGACGAACCATGCAGCGCCCTCGATGTCCAGGGCACCAAGGCCATCGAGGAATTGATGGCGGCTCTCAAAGGCCGTTACACCATCGTCATCGTCACCCACAACATGGCCCAGGCCCGGCGCGCCTCGGATGAATGCATCTTCATGCTCATGGGCAAACTCGAGGAACACAGCCGCACCGAGGATCTTTTTCTGAATCCGAAGAATCCAAAAACCGCTGAATACATCGAAGGCCGCTACGGCTGACGTAACCGCCGAAAAAGAACGCCTCCTCTCGGTGCGTGCGCGACGGATGGGTAACACTTTTGACGCGACGGATGGGTGACACATGCTGGGGCTCACATGCCCTGGGATCTGAAAACTCTCA
>JBEEGQ010000183.1:0-64771 GCA_041166945.1 Verrucomicrobiota bacterium | reverse complement strand
CGCAGGCCGAAGTCAGGGGCAGTTACCTGGCGGGACCTGGAACGACATCGGCAACGGAGCCGTTGACGTTGGTTCAGCAGCCGCAGAGCCGGACGATTCAAGAGCTTCAGAGCGTGACCTTCTCGGTGGGCGCGCAGGGCATTCGCCCCTACACCTTCCAATGGTTCAGCAACAATGTTGCGATCGCCGGAGCTACTGGGCCCTCTTTGACGTTGAACAATGTGTCGCCATCTGCCAACGGCGCGCAATTCTTCGTTCGCGTTGCCAACGGGGTTCCTCAGACAGTGGACAGCCAGGCTGCGGTGCTCACGGTGAACACGGACACGACCAAGCCGACTTTGGTCGGTGCGGCAGGCGGTACAGCATGGGGCACCGACGCCACGCACTTCGGCGTTCGTTTTAGCGAACCCGTCAACCAGGCTGACGCGCAGAATCCCGCAAATTATTCACTGCCTGGCTTCACGATTCTTGGCGGCGCCCTACAAGGTGACAACGTCACCGTGGTATTGGCGGTGACCCCGGCATTGTCGAAAGTAGGATGCAAGACTGTCTCGGTGAGCAACATTCGAGATCGCTCACCCAGCCAGAACGTCATCCTTCCCAATTCATCGACTCCCGTTATCTATGCCGAAGGCACTTCGCGTCACAGCCGCTTCAACAACAATGGCGCCGGTTTTCCGAATAATCCGGATGTCATCTCGCATCCGCCTCTCATCGAAAACCCTGAAGGCGGCGGCAACCATGGTGATAACTATGTTGGCCAGACATTGGCGTTGTTGAGCCCGCCTGTGACCGGCAACTATAGGTTTTACATTGCTTCCGACGACAGCTCGGCCCTGTTCCTGAGCACCGACGAGAATCCCAGCCATAAGGTTCAAATCGCTCGCGAGCCGAATTGGTCGACCTTCCGGACTTACAACGGCGGGGGTGGCGGCGGCGGTGGCCGTGTTTGCCCCGGCACCGATTGCAACATTTCCGCCCCGGTGAATCTTGTCGCGGGATGCCGTTATTACCTCGAAGTCATCCATAACGAAGGCGGCGGCGGCGATTATTTCTCAGTAGCCTGGCAGACTCCCGCCGGCGGACCTGTGCCGGGCGTGCCCGCGGACGGCAGTCTTCCGATTGGCGCCTTATACATTTCGCCTTTTGAAACCGCTCCGGTGATTGCCGTGACGGATCCTGTGGATCAAACGTTGGGTGAAGGTCGCCGCGCGTTGCTGACGGTCGGCGTGTCCGGTTCTCCGATTCTCACTTATCAATGGTTTAGCAACGGCGTCGCCATCGCGGGTGCCACCGGTGCCACCTACCAGACCGCCACCCTCCGTTTCCCGGCCAATAACGGTGACCACTACAACGTGGTGGTGCAAAACAGCATTGGGTCCGCAACGAGCCGCATGAACACGATTACCGTGTTCGATGATACCACCCCGCCACATTTGGTATCCGCTGAAGGCAACGCCACCTTCGACAAGATCACAGTTCGTTTCGATGAACCAGTCGAACCGGGCAGCGCCGTCGATATCTTCAATTATGCCGTGGACGGTGGGGTCACTGTTCTCGGTGCGACTTTGGGTGCGGATGGCATGAGCGTCATTCTGTCGCTGGATCCCATGACACCCATGGCCGAGAACACCATCTACACGGTGACCGTCAGCGGGGTCAACGATAACGCCGATCCTGCCAATCCCATTGCGGACAACAGCACTGTGCAATTCCGTTCGTATGTCCTGAGCTGCGGATTCGTGCTGTTCCAGGCTTACGACACCAGTTCGACTCCGGGCAATTCTGTTTCGTTGCTCACGAGCCATCCGAACTACCCCGATCATCCTCGTGATGTCGCCTACATCCGTTCGTTTGACAGCCGGCAAGCTTATCCCAATGACAGCCATGAGCAGTACGGCGGTCGCATCAGCGGCGTGTTCCTTCCGCCTGTTTCCGGAAATTATATCTTCTATCTGAAAAGCGACGACGCGTCCCAGCTCTTCCTGAATCCGACTGGCAAGAGCGCCGGTGGCAAGGTGTTGCTGACGGAAGAAACCGGCTGCTGCGGTGCGTTCTCTGGCCATGCTTCTGCGCCCCAGTCGCTCACAGCGGGCCAGGCTTACTACATCGAGGGCCTCTATAAAGAAGGCGGCGGCGGCGACTACATCCAGGTGGCAGCCAAACTGGACACCGATCCCACGGCGCCTGACGCCTTATCGCCGATTGGTTCAGGCAGCCTCGGTCTTTACACCGCTCCTGGCACTGCCACGTTTACATTCACCACACAGCCGGTTTCCCAGACCAAGTCTGAAAACCAAACCGTGACATTCACAGCTGCGGCGACCGCCTCTGGAGCGATTACCCAGCCGTCCATCCAATGGCAGCGCAGCGATGACATGGGTGCGACCTGGGTGAACATTCCCGGCGCGAATTCCGGCACCTACAGCAAGAGCTTCCTGAGCATTGCCAACGACAATGGCGACAAATATCGCGCCTTGTTTTGTGTCCCTGGAAATTCCGGCTACAGCGCGGTCGCGACGCTGACCGTGATCGAAGATCACCAACCCCCGACTGTCACCGGTTGCTCCGGTAGCGGCACGATGGACATGTTTACCCTTGTGTTTGATGAACCTGTGGAGCCTGGAAGTGCCACGGATACGTTCAATTATCAAATCACGGATAGCAGTGGCAATCCATTAACCATTAACAGCCTAAACCTCTCGGCAGACGGCATGCATCTGACGATTGTTACGGCCCGGCAGGCGGAGAACGTCAATTATACCGTCACGATCAATAATGTGACGGACATCGCGAGCCCGCCCAATTCGATCGCCGCGGACACTCACGTGAACTGCCACTCTTTCATCTTCAGTTGTGGCTTCGTGCTGTTCGAAACCTATGACACGCCTGCCGCTGGAACCGCTGTTTCGCTTCTGACCAGCAGTCCCAACTACCCGAACAACCCGCGCGAGCGTTTCTACATTCCGACGTTCGATACCCGCAACGCCTATCCCAACGACAGCCATGAACAGTACGGCGGCCGCATCAGTGGCGAGTTCGTGCCGAAGGTCAGCGGCAATTACATCTTCTACATCCGCAGCGATGACGCTTCGGAACTCTGGTTCAACCCGAACGGCGCAGATGCCGGCGGCGCGATCAAGATCCAGGAGGAAACCGGATGCTGCGGCGCGTTCGCAGGCCATGCCACGGCGCCTCAAGCACTCACGGCGGGCCAGAAGTATTACATCATGGCGCTTTACAAGGAAGGCGGCGGCGGTGATTACGCGCAGGTTGCTGTTAAACTCGACACCGATCCGACCGATCCGAATTCCCTCGCTCCGATTAGTTCGGGGAACCTCGGGCTCTTCGCGGATCCGCAAGGTGCCGTCATTAACGTGACCCAGCTGCCCGTGAGCCAACAGTTCTGCCAGATCAGCGCAGGCCCGCCCACCCCGGCCCCGGCGAATCTCGCCAGCGAAGACTTCAACAGCGGCAACGGAGGCTTTACGGTCCAAACGCCCATCGCCTTCAATGGTCCGTGGGTGTATGACTCAGCGCGCGGAGCCTGGCACGCGGAAGGCCAGGACCCGGAGGACAGCCATCCCAACACATCCTATTTGACCAGCCCGGCGTATCACATCACCCAGGCCGGCTCGGTTCAACTCAGCTTCAAACACCGTTGGGCCTTCGAATTCGACGGCACGGCTTGGGACGGTGGACAGGTGCGCATTAGCGTGAACGGAGGACCCTATATTGCAATCCCCGCAACGTCATTCCCGCTCAATGGTTACAACGGCACCATCTACACGGGAAGCTCATCGGAGTTGCATGGACAGCCCGGGTACATTTCGCAGTCCGCAAACTATAATGATCCTTCACCCTATCTGACCACCATTGCCAACCTCGGGGCATTCAATTCGGGCGATACCATTTCGATCCAGTTTATGGCTGCCTCGGATACCAATACGAAAGGCCAGGCTCCTGGGTGGGAAATCGATAGTTTCGCCCTTGCCCAAGGTATCGCGGATGCCACGCAGGTGACATTCGTCTCGAGCGCAACGGCGTCTATCCAGGGAAATCCCAACCAGACCATCTTCTATCAATGGCAACGTGACGATGGCACCGGGTTCAGAGACATCCCTGGTGCGAATAGTCCCACCTACACGATTGTTCCGAAACTCTCGGACAACGGCGCGTGCTTCAGAGTCACGCTCTATATCCCTGGCAAGACCACGACGAGCCCGCCTGCCTGCCTGACAGTCACTCATCGCAACACCGCTCCGAGTTTCGCCTGCGGGTCCAACCAGCAAGCAGATGAGGATTCCGGAGCGCACACCGTGCCCAACTGGGCAACGGGCATCGTTCCGGACAGCATCAACGGGGCGACGGGCGCTTTCTCCACCGATTTCGCATCGGGAGTGCCTGCGGGGTCAGCCATTTACGGCAACGCTCATGTGGACGGCGGCTACCTGCACCTTACGGATGCGGTGAACAGCCAACAGGGCAGCATCATCATCAACGATCTGCTCAACGGCGCCCCCCTCGGCACCTTCACCATGACCATGAAAGTGCTGCTCGGTCAGGGAACCACTCCTCCTGCTGACGGCCTCTCCGTCTCGATCGCCAATAACATTCCCAACGCATCGTTCGGTGAAGAGGGAGAAGGCACCGGCCTGACGGTATCGTTCGACAGCTACGACAATGGCGGCGCCGAAGCCCCTGCGATTGATGTCAAGTACGGCGGAACGACCATCGCTCACACCCCGGTTCCCAGCGTGGAAACCGGCGGCCAATTCGTTCCTGTCTCAATCGTTCTGCATGCCGACGGCACGCTGGATTTGACCGCGAACGGAGTACCCGTCTATCAGAACCTGGCAACCGGATACGTTCCCATCTCCGGAGCCCGTTTCGGAATTGGTGGCCGGACCGGTGGCTTGAACGAGAACAATTACATTGACGACATCAACATCTCTGCCCAGGCCGTCGATGATTCCGTTGTCGAAGCCGGCCAGGCGGTTCACTTCAATGTCAGCAACAACAACCCGGCACTGTTCGCTCAGCAGCCGGCAGTTGCGCCCGATGGCACTCTCACCTACCGCTCGGCGGCGGATGCTTGCGGCAGCGCGACCGTCACGGTCGTCGCCATGGATAATGGCGGCACCGCCTGCAACGGCACCGATACAAGCGCCTCGTGCCAGTTCACAATCACGATCCGCCCGGTCGATGACTGCCCGGTTGCATTCGCGCAAACCGTCAATGTCAATGAGGACAGTTCGATTGCCATTGTGTTGGGCGCGTTCGATGCCGACTCGGCCGGCAGCTGCGGCCTGGGGACGCTGACATACACCATCGTCACTGGACCGACTCACGGCACGTTGACTGGGACGCCTCCGAACCTCGTCTATAAACCGACACCCGGTTATCCCAGCGGCTGCGGACACAATAACGGCGCCGACAGCTTCACTTACAGGGTCAGCGACGGGGAATGCGTGTCACAGCCCGCCACAGTGACCATCCGCGTGATCGAAGTGAATGATTGCCCGACGGCCGTAATCCAAGCCACGCCTCTCTGTGCGTTGCCCGGAATGAACGGGCTCCTCATCGTATCGGGAAATAATTCAAACGCCTGCATCATCCTGGACGCCAGGAATTCGAGCGACATTGAATGCGACCCGCTGACTTACGCCTGGTTCCTGGACGGCGCCCCTGTTCCCTTCTCGACGGCCGCGTTGACCACGAACTGCTTCGAAGTCGGGATGCACCACATCACGCTCGCCGCTCGCGACGGTCAATGCGACGGCACCGCGCAGGTGACGATCGAAATCATCAGCGGCTGCGAAGCGATTGAGGCACTGATCGATGACAAAAACACCTCGTCGTTGACGCGGAAGAATAAACGGCCGTTCCTGGCCTCTCTCAAGGCGGCTTGTGCCTCCTTCGAGCGCGGCAGTTTCGGGTCCGGCGTCAATCAGCTCGAAGCCTTCATCAATAAGGTCCGCGCCCAGGTCAGCCGCGATAACCCCGTCGAAGCCGCTCGTTTCACAGCCGAAGCGCATGCGTTCATCGACGCAATTCATTGCTCGCAGGACATGGAAGCCGTCATGCACGGCCATAATCACTGACGGCATGGTGCGGAAGCATCCCTTCCCCATCAGTCAGAATTAATTCACAGGAGACCGGGAGTAATCCCGGTCTCTTTTTTTTGCTGATCCCTCCTCAAGGGACGGATTACAAATGGGCGCTGCCTGGCGGTCCATGATACAGGGTGGCGGGTTGTTGCCAGGCACCTGCAGAACAGCATGCAGAATCAACCTCAGCCTTCACACTCGTTCTTCCGTGCTGTGCCCCGCCGTTACCCAATCTTGTCGAGGCGCGAGCCATTCGCTCCTAAACGTCCGCTCTTCACCTGGATCCAGGGGTTCCATTTATCCCTGATCCCCATTGGCGTCCTCACGGCTTTCTGCTGGATGGCTGCGATGGGCGCAGAGACAGTTGCTCCTGTTGACACCGGTCAACAACTCCCGGTCCGATCCGTGGCGTTGAACATCCCGGCGTCGGGGCATCCCGGCTTTGAATCGATGCCCGCTTCTCAAAGCGGCATCCGATTCACCAACCAGCTCTCCCTCGAGAGACAACTGACCAATCAGATCCTGTTGAACGGTTCAGGTGTGACGGCCGGAGATGTCGATGGCGACGGTCTCTGTGATCTCTATTTCTGCGGATTGGACAATGCCAATGTGCTTTATAGAAATCTCGGCCACTGGCGTTTCCAGGACATCACCGCTGAAGCGGGTGTGGCCTGCGCGAAACTGGACGCCTCAGGTGCGGCGTTTGCGGATCTGGACGGGGACGGCGATTTGGACCTCGTCGTGAATACGCTGGGAGGCGGCACTCACATATTTCTGAACGACGGCAAGGCGCATTTTTCGGAGCGTTTGCCGCCGTTGAATTCCCGGCGGGGGGGAACATCGATGGCGCTGGCCGACATTGATGGGGATGGCGATTTGGATATTTATATCGCCAATTACCGGACGGTTACCATTCGGGATCAACCCAACACGCGCTTCAGGATCTCCACCCTGGAAACTGTTCCACGGGTGGTCAGCGTGGATGGCCGGCCGCTGACGGCGCCCGACCTCACGAACCGTTTTTCGTTTCGAATCACAATGCGGGATGAAACAGCCGTGCTGGCATACGACGAAAACGGGGAGCCGGACTTGCTGCTCCGCAACGATGGGAACGGCCATTTCACACCGCTCTCGTGGACCGATGGCACATTTCTGGATGACAAGGGAGAAGCGCTAACCGGCCCATCTCTGGATTGGGGACTCTCGGTCATGTTTCGCGATGTGAACGGGGACGGGACGCCCGACATTTATGTGTGCAATGATTTCAAATCGCCCGATCGGCTTTGGCTGAACAACGGACGCGGCCGATTTCGCGCCGCCCCAGCCCTGGCGTTGCGACAGACGAGCCAGAGTTCGATGGGAATCGATTTTGCCGACATCAACCGGGATGGCTGGGATGATTTTTTAGTGGTCGACATGCTGAGTCGCGAGCATCTCCACCGTTTGACCCAGCGCGTCGACATCGAATCCGAACTCCTCCTCCCGGGCGCAATCCAAAATCGCCCGCAGTATCCCCATAACACGCTTTTTTTGAATCGCGGCGATGGAACCTGGGCTCAGATAGCCCGGTTGGCCGGGCTCGACTCCAGCGAATGGAGCTGGACGCCCATCTTTCTGGATGTCGATCTGGATGGATTCGAGGATCTCCTGGTCTCGAACGGTTTCGAACGGGACGGGATGAACGCCGACGTCCTTCAGCAAATTGAGGCATCCAAGCGAAAACAAAAACTTTCTGCGCTGGAACAATTGCATCTTCGCAAGGCGCTGCCGCGACTAGACACGGCGAATCTCGCATTTCGAAACCGTGGCGATTTGACGTTCGAAGAAATCAGCGAGCGATGGGGATTCCATGATCGCGCTGTCTCCCAAGGGATGGCGCTCGCCGATCTGGACAACGACGGTGACCTTGATGTCATCGTCAACAATCTCAACGGTGCGGCCGTCCTCTATCGCAATGAATCGAATGCTCCGCGCATCGCCATTCGATTGAAGGGCATCCCGCCCAACACGCGGGGCATTGGCGCAAAAATCCGGGTGCTGGGCGGGCCGGTTCTCCAAAGCCAGGAAATGATTTGCGGCGGAAGATATCTGTCAAGCGATGATGCCATGCGCGTTTTCGCGGCGGGCTCGATCACGAATGAATTGACTGTCCAGGTCGGGTGGCGCAGCGGTCAACGGAGCGTGTTGACCGGACTCCACGCCAACAGACTTTATGAAATCGAGGAACAGCGTCCCTCACCCAAGGTCGTTACGCCCATGCCGAGCGTCACTGCACAGAACGCCGGCGGTCCCTCGAAGCCATTGTTCACCGATGCCAGTCGCTTGCTGCAGCATTCGCATCAGGAGAACGTCTCTGATGATTTTGGGGTGCAACCGACGTTGCCTCACCGGTTCAGCCAGCTCGGGCCCGGCGTCGCCTGGTTCGATGTCGACGGCGATGGATGGGATGATTTGATTGTAGGAACGGGCAAAGGAGGAGTTCTTGCACTGTTTCACAACGACGCCCAGGGCGGCTTCGCACGGGTCATCGGCCCTCCTCTCGATACGCCTTCCCCTGGCAATCAATCCACTGTCCTGGGCTGGCACGCGAAAGGTGGCCCGACCATGGTGTTGGCGGGGTCGTCCATCGACGAGATCGGTTTGCGTGGGAGCAACAGCATCAGGCAATTCGATCTGGCCGCGGGCACGGTTTTCGACGCTATTCGGGACCTGCCGTCGAAACCCGGTCCCCTGGCACTTGCCGATTTGAATGGGGACGGACAACTCGATTTATTTGTGGGCGGCAGAGTCAACGCGCGCCGCTTTCCCGAAAATGCCTCTTCCGCAATGTTTCGTGGCACAGAGGCGGGTTTCGAAGAGGATATGGAAAACACCAAAACGCTCGCAGGCGTCGGGCTTGTCTCCGGCGCTGTTTTTAGTGATCTCGATGGGGATGGAATGTCCGAGTTGATCCTGGCTTGTGAATGGGGGCCGCTGAAGATTTTTCGCAATGTCCGGGGCAAACTGGTCCCTTGGAATGCTCCCGTGAGAATCCAGAGCAGTTCGACGAATAGCGCTCCCATGTTTCACGGCTCCGACGAGGTGCGCACGCTCAATGATCTGCGCGGCTTGTGGAACGGGGTGACGACCGGTGATTTCGACGGCGATGGGCGCCTGGACATCGTCGCCTGCAACGCCGGCCGCAACACAAAGTACGAGCGGTTTCGCGCCAGGCCCCTGCATCTGTTCTACGGGGAGCTGGTTTCCGGGGCTGGCGTGCTGGCGATTGAAGGCTTCGAGGATCCCGCAACGCGCCGGCTCTGGCCGGTTCAACCATTTCACCTGATGAACGTCGTGATGCCTTCGTTGCGCGACACTGTCGGAACCTTCGACAATTATGCGCGCCGGACGCTTCCGGAGATTTATGGAGAAGGGTGGAAAGAGTTGAAGGAACTTCGGGCCGTATGTTTGGAAACCACGTTGTTCCTCAATCGTGGCGACCATTTTCTGGCCGTTGCACTTCCCAACGAAGCCCAGTTCACCATGGCATTCGCGGTTTGCGCGCAGGATTTTGACGGCGATGGGCGCGAGGACATTTTTCTGAGCCAAAATCTATTCGCAGTCCCCTCCGATGTTTCACGGCTCGACGCGGGCCGCGGGCTGCTTTTGCGCGGAGATGGCAATGGGGGCTTTGCGGCGTTGCGCGGACAGGATTCGGGCGTGCTGATTTATGGGGAACAACGTGGTGCAGCGGCATGTGATTACGATGGCGATGGGCGCGTGGATTTGGTGGTCACGCAAAACAACGCCGAGACCCGGCTGCTCCACAACACCGGCGGCGCGCATGGACTTCGGGTGCGTTTGCATGGGCCGGCCGGAAATCCGGACGGCATCGGTTCGGTATTGCGCGCTGCCACCGCAGGACGGCTGGGGCCCGCTCGCGAGTTGCATGCAGGCTCGGGTTATTGGTCGCAGGACGCCGCAGTGCAGGTGCTGGGCTCGCCGGTGCCGCCCGATACCCTGAAGGTGTGCTGGCCGGGTGGCAAATCCACCAGCAGCGCCATTCCTGCCGGCGCCCGCGAAGTGACCATCGATGTCTCCGGCAGTGTTGTGCATGTCCGCTAATTGCCGCCGCGCTGATTGAACGAGGCCCAAATCTTGACTTTCGATCGGCTGCGACCCATTCTCGGCAACGTCATCCCACCATGTTTCAACCCTCGCCATCGCCTTGGTCAGCGCGCGGCAGTTTGGGTCTGTTGCTGTTCCTGGCTCTGTCGAGCCATGGGGGATTGCTGACAGTTGAGGCAGCGCCCGCCTCGTTGGAGAGTTCCACAATGGCCCTGCCGGAACCCGAGCGGGTTTTCATCGCGAACATCGAGCAGCGCGGGCTGGTGTTGACGAGACGCGGATGGCCGGCCCTCTCCAAGGCGATTCAGACCGGCAGTTGGGAGAAGGTGGCATTTTTTCTCACTACAAACTTCCAGGGATCCACGCTGGCCATCGAGGAGGGTAAAGGGCCGTCGAGCGCCTCCTTGAAGATTCGGAGGTTGACGGCGGCTGACCGGGGCGCAAAACCGGCAAGCTGCGGCCCCGAGGCGTTCGCCAAATTCCTGGTAGCCACACGCGGTCGTTTTCGTGACGCCACGAAGGTGGAACTGGCGTTGATGAATTTGGTTCCCGTAAAACGCACCGAACTGGATGGCGCGTGGCAGGGCAGTTGCGCGCTTCGCATGGTTGGACCGTGTGTCGTCGGGGGCAACGCGGAGTTGCTGGCAAAAATGGAATTTGAACTCGCCACAGTGCCGGATGCGGACGAGATCGCCACGCAGCCCGGTTGGATTCGCAATTGCCATGTCGTGGAGCTACAGGAAGCCGTCGCCGCGCGCGACCTCTTTACAGAAACCGGCCTGGCTTGGGGGATCGATCGCTCGTTGTTCCAGGATAACTGGAACACTCCGCCCGAGCGGCGGCCGATCGTCACCGGCGGCCTGTTCCTGGCGGATGTGGACAACGACGGCCATGATGATCTTCTGGTCACCGATATGCGCGGGCTCTTTTTCTATCGAGGCGGCCCCGCTGGCAAGTTCGAGGATTTCACGAGGCAGTCGGGGCTTTCGCCAACGTTGCGTGGCGTGCTCAACGCCGCCTGGGGCGATTTCGACGGCGACGGCCTCGTGGATCTCATCACCGCGACCCGCATCTACAGGAACCTGGGAGCATGCCGTTTTGAGGATATTTCCGAGAGAGCGCGCATACCGTTTGGGCCCGGTGTGAGCGGTTTTTCCCTCGGCGATTATGATCGCGACGGGAAACTCGACATCTATGTGAGCCGCAATGATGGCGTGGGCAAATACACGGGCACCAATTCCTGGATCGACGGACCTGGAGGACCGGGCAACCAGCTCTGGCATAATCTGGGGGGCTGGAAGTTTGAGGAGGTGTCCGCTCGCGCGAACGCCCAGGCGGGTCGCCGTTCCGTTTTTACCTCCGCATGGCTGGACGCCAACAATGACAATTGGCCGGACATCTATGTCATCAACGAATTTGGCGGCGGCGTCCTGCTCGTCAACAAGGGCGACGGAACATTCCGTGAGATGTCGTTGCGGGATGACACCGGGGATTTTGGATCAATGGGCTTGGCGGTCGGCGACTACGACAACGACGGCCAAATCGATATTTACACCGCGAACATGTACAGCAAGGCGGGCCGCCGTATCATGGAGAATCTGTCGCAGGCCTCCTACAGCGCCGAGGTTTTTGCAAAAATGAAACGGTTCGTCACCGGCAGCGAGCTGTACCACAACGACGGAGGGCTCAAATTCACCCGGTCTGGTAGGGCCGCTCGGGTCCATGCCGTCGGCTGGGCTTACGGGACGGCGTTTTTCGATTTGGACAACGACGGCCTGCTCGACCTCTACGCGACCGCAGGGTTCATGAGCGTCAACAAGGAGGAACCAGACGGTTGACCATGCCTCTGGCAGGCTGTCGTGTCACAGCCTTTCGATCGGATGGCCATCTGCCCGTCGCCGCTCGCTCCGGATGCGCGGCTGAAGGACTGGTGGGTCGAAAACCCATGGCAAATCGCCGCCAAAGGCAAAAGCCTGTCCGGTTACGAACGAAACAGGGTTTATCTCAATTCCGGCGGCAAGGAATTTTTCGAGATCTCTGGCCTCACCGGCGGCGCTGACAGCGATGGCGATGCGCGTTCGGTGGTCGCCTCCGATTTGAACGGTGATGGAATGGAGGATTTGATTGTTCGCCAGGCGGGCGGGGGCACCCTCCTCGTCTTCGAAAACCGGCTGCCAGCCGCCCATTGGCTCGACGTCTCATTGCGCGGCGTCAAAAGCAATCGTCTGGGCATTGGAGCCCGGCTGGTCGCGCATTTGAACGGCGGCCGGATCGTTCGCGAATTGTATCCTTACAATGGATTCAAAGCCCAGGGCCCGGCCCATGTCCATTTTGGTCTCGGTACCGCGTCAAAGGTGGACACCCTGACCGTCACGTGGCCCAGCGGGTTGGTGCAGGAGATAAAAGCCATCGCGGCGGATCGGCACGTGATCATCGAGGAGGGCCGACCTGAAATAACGGGCTTCGCTCCGGTGAAGTGACGCGAAGAACTGCGCACAGGCGTTGCCCTTTCCTTCGTGCGCCGGTACATTCAATCCGTGGTTCACGATGCGTCACTCGATGGTTTGTTACAGGGCGTTTGGAATGGCGTCCGCATCAGCCCCGTCGAGGCGCTTCGTCTGTATTCGCTGCCGCTCGAGGATTTGGGCGCTTTGGCACATCGTCGGCGCGAGTTGGCGAAGGGGCCGGATTACCGGGGACGCGGCAACGAGGTGGTCACCTACATCATCGATCGCAACGTCAATTACACCAATGTCTGCAATGTCTATTGCAAGTTTTGCGCGTTTTACCGGACCGAAAAGGATGCCGACGCCTACGTTGTGTCGCACGACGAGATGGACAGGAAGATTGAGGAGACCATCGCACTGGGCGGCACCCAGATCCTGATGCAGGGCGGGCACCATCCAGAGCTCGGCAAGCAATGGTATCTCGACCTCCTGTCGCATCTCAAAACGAAGTTTCCGCAGATTAACATCCATGGTTTCAGCCCGAGCGAATTCGTCGCGTTCCAGGAGTTTTTCGGCGAACCGGTCGAACAGGTCCTGCGCGATTTCATGAAGGCCGGCTTGGGCTCGGTGCCAGGGGGTGGCGGTGAAATTCTCGTCGACCGCGTCCGCCAGCGCATCGCCCCGCTCAAAGCAATGACCGCTGATTGGATGGGAGTGATGGATGCCGCGCATCGTCTCGGCCTGGCCAGCACGGCGACAATGATGTTCGGTCATGTCGAAACCGTCGAGGAACGGATCGAACATCTCGATGTGGTGCGCCGGCAACAGGACAAATCGCTGGCGCGGATGGCTTCGTCGCCGACCCGCCCAACGGAAACGATTCCCGAGCTGCCGGACGGGTCGATTTCGAGCAGCGGCCATTCCGGCCTGACCACCGCGCTCCCATCGGTGATGAGCGGCGGGGCATTCACGGCGTTCATCGCATGGACCTTTCAGTCGGAGAACACCGTGTTGAAGGCGCCGACGGTGGGGGCGCATGAATACCTGCGCATGCAGGCACTCTCCCGCATTTACCTCGATAACATCCCGAACATCCAAAGCTCGTGGGTGACGCAAGGACAGGAAATTGGCCAAATCGCCTTGAAACATGGAGCCAACGATTTGGGGAGCATCATGATCGAGGAGAATGTGGTGAGCCAGGCGGGAACAACATTTCGGATGGGCGTGGCGGACATGCAACGGCTGATCCGGGACCTGGGATACCAACCCCGCCAGCGCGACAACTGGTATCAACTCCTTCCCTCATCCCCTCCCGCGCCCACCGCCCTGGTTTAACCACAGGGCGTAATTGGAGCAGCGACAAAAAGGTGACAAAAGAGAAACTAAAACGACGCGCCGGTTGCGACAGGAGACGACGACGAAAAGGACAGCGCTGCAGGAAGGTCTCAACGCCGCAGGATGAACTCCTTCGAGTTCAGGAGCGCCCAGAGCAAGTCCTCGAAAACTGGCCGCTTGTCCGATGCCTTCGAGAGAAGAGTCGCCAGGCGCTCGTGCTCCGCGGCCGTCGGTGGACGAGTCAGGGCCGTCCAAAAAAGTTCTTCGATCTTTTCGCGATCCGTTCGATTCGAACGGAGGAGTGTTCCCAGGCGGTTGTCAGGGTCGTTGATAAACTCCTGCGTTGTCGGGCCGCTGATGAGTTGGAATGCCTGGCCCATCGCCGGCTCACAGGACCGCTCGCATTCCGTTGCCAGTTGTCGCGGGGGTTTGCCAAACGCGCGCAGGAACAGGTCCAGTTGGCCGACTTTGCGCCGGGCGACCGCGGCTTGGACGCGCACCGATGGGAGCTGGGCGGCGCGGGTGCCGACAGGCCAACCCTTGAATTCGAGAGGCACCGCAGCGACCTGGCTTTCGCAATCCAAAAGTTGCTCCGCCCCCAGGCGCCGCACCAGCACGTGCGAATAGTTGAGACGATCGTCCTCACTCCCGGGGGCCGGTGTCGAGTCGAGCTGGTAGGCACGCGAATTCGCAATCAGCCGGACAACGTGGCGCAGGTCAAATTTGGAACGGAGGAATTCCGCGGTCAGCGCCTCGAGCAACGCCGGATGCGACGCGGGATTCGTGGCGCGAAAATCGTCCACCGGCTCGACAAGCCCGCGTCCCATAAGATGAAACCAGATTCGATTCACTTGGGCGCGAGCGAAGAGCGGATTGCCGGGACGCGTCAGCCAGACGCTGAGTTTCTCCAATTCATCCGGCTGTGTCGCGTTCGCGCCTGTTCCTGAGCGCAAGGGAAGCCCCGTCACCGCCGTTATTTCTCCCAGGAATCGCGGCACGGCGGCGGTGCTGGTGCGGGGATTGAGATGGGTGGCGTTGTTGGTGAGAAAAACAATTTGTTCGCCGATGAACTCGTGGCTGTCGTTGTTATCGCGGCGTTTGTTCTCGAGGACCTTGTAATTCACCCGGGCAAACAGGCCGGTCCAATCGTGATAGTCATCCTGGGTCCAGCGTTCGTACGGATGGTTATGGCATTGGGCGCATTGCAGGCGTGTTCCGAGGAAAACCTGCGCCGCCGCCTCCGCGCGCTCCACGGGCGTGCGCAACGCGCGATAATAATTCGCGGCCGGTTCGGCATAGGTGCTGCCACGGGAGGCGAGCAATTCACGGGCAAACTGATCCAGTGGCTTGCCCCCCGCGATGCTGCCGCGGATCCATTCATGAAACCCGCGAAGGCCCTTCGCATCGAGCGTCCGTTCATCCGCGTGCAGAAGGTCGAGCCATTTGAGCGCCCAGAATTCCGAAAACTCCGGTCGCGCCAGCAGCGCATCGACCAGCCTCGACCGTTTGTCCGCGCGGTCGTCGGCAACAAACGCGCGCGCCTCATCCGCCGTGGGAAGGATTCCCAAAAGGTCGAGATGCACGCGGCGGCAAAAAACTTCGTCTGGACAGAGCGCCGCGGCATTCAGCCGCAGCGTGCGCATCCGTGCAAAAAGGTGGCGGTCGATGAAGTTGTTGGCGGGCGGATTTTGACCGCGACGAAACCGCGGGCGCTCGGGCACGAACGCGAGGCTCACCGGCACCTGCTGATTCAGGTAACGGACCAGGACCGTCGTCTCGCCCGGAGATTTGCTGGCCACAAGGCCCTGGCGGGAGACGTCCACCAGCGTATTCACGCTTTCGAAGCAGGCGAGCGCCGTCACGTCCCGTTTCGACCCATCCGCGTAGTGGGCCGTGACTTTGATTTGTGTGTGATCGCGCGGGGCATAAAGGACCTCGGCAGCCGGGGAGACCTCGATGCGCGCCAGTTTCGGAGCGCGCTCCAAATCGTCGGGGGCGCGGTCCGCGATCCAACGCTGAAGCAATTTATATTCGAGCGATCCCGGCTGGAGCCGAAGCTGGCCCTCGTGCGGCACCGCGGTGGTCGGCTTCAACAGCAGAAGGCTGTCATCCGGGTCATTGAAATTGATCCGTCGCCCGGCGAGACCCTGGACAAGAACGGCATAGTCGGCATCGGGATCCTCCCCGCGCAACGAGAGCTTGAAACCGCCCTTGCCGCTTCGGTTGCCGTGGCACGCACCCGCGTTGCATCCGGCCTTCGACAGAACCGCCATGACGTCGTTGCGAAACGACACGGCAGCCGCGGCATGAGCCCGGTTCACCAGTGCCAGCATGAGGAGGACCGGCAGGAAAGCGCGGGCGGCAAGGAAAGTGCCAGGATGGTGGAGCGAGCGGTTGATGTTTTGTCGACGCTGAGCCGCCGGCATTTGTTCATCCTCCGGCTTCCTGATTTTCGACGGGCCTCGTCCCGGCCGAAGGAGTGCCGGCCGTCATCCGAAGTTTTTGCAAGGCGGCGACGGCGGCGCAGCTCTCCGCCTCTTTTTTGCTTTTCCCCGAGCCGCGGCCGAGTTCGTTGCCGCCATGGTACACGGCGCATTCAAAAATGCGGTCGTGATCGGGGCCGGTCACTCCTATCAATTCGTAGCGCGGCGCGGCCGGGGAGGTGGATTGCAGAAATTCCTGGAGCTCACCTTTTGGATTTTCAAGAATCGGAACCGCGGTCAGCGAGCCGAACATGTCGCGGAAACTGCGCAGGATGAATTCAGCAGCCGCGTTGTAGCCGCCGTCGATGAAGATGGCGCCGAGGAGCGCCTCGTAGGCATCGGCCAGCGCGGATTGCCGTTCGCGACCACCGCTGCTTTCCTCCCCGTGACTGACGAGCAAATGGGCGCCCAATCCGATCCGGCGCGCCTCAGTGGCCAGGGTCCGTCTATTCACCAATTGAGCGCGGGCTTTCGTCAACGGGCCCTCCCCGAGACTGGGAAACCTTTCGTATAATGCGCCGGTGAGAACCAGGCCGAGAACCGCATCGCCCAGAAATTCGAGCCGCTGGTTGTGGGTCGTGACCACGGGGGATTCATGGGCGACGGAAGGATGAGTGAGGGCGAGCCGAAGAAGTTCTTCGTCGAGAAAAGAATAGCCGAGGCGGTTTTGGAGATCGGCGAGGTTCGGCACGGTGGAATTCAGCCGGCGACGGGAGCGACGACTTTTTCGCCGATAGACTCCGGCGGCCCGCCCCCCTGATCGGAGAGAGCGGTCGGGGTCGTTGCATCGGCGGCGGGCGGCGGACCGTTCAAGCCGAATTCGAGGAGTTCCGCCACGTGCCGTTGCACCGTCTCGAGCTGGTTCAATTGAAGATTCGGATCCGGGATGGAAAAAACATCGCCGGTTTTCGGATGTTCATAAATAAACACGCGCCCTGTTTCCCGAATCACCTGTTCCTTGACCTTGAGAATCCGTTTGCGTTCGAGCATCACCGCAAGAATGAAGCTCGCCGCGGCATGTTGCGGGTCATTCAGCTCGATGAGTTTTCGCAGGAGCGTTTCGGCATTTTCCTTCTGGATGGCTTCGGGCAGGGCTGCGGGAGGCGCTTCGTAAATTCCCTGCCAATGGGAGATGAACCCTTTTCGATCGCGCGCGCCTTCGGCGTCGCTGGACCAGCAGGCCGGGCAGAGGTCGAGGCGCTGTATCTCGTGTTTCGCATCCGCCAGCACGGTGTGATAAGGCTGTTTGTCGGCGAAATGCCTGCCGCAAGCCTGGCAGGCGTGGGCGCGCGATTGAATATGCCATTCGTTCATGAAAGTAGCCGTTTCAGCGACCGGTTCCGGGCATTATGCGATCCGCTGGAGGATGGGCAATCTTGATTTGCAACTGACATTCGAGCTGCTCGCGGACCGGAGGTAAGCGAATTTGCCGGAGCGGTCTTGTCATCGTTCGTGATTCCGGGCTAAAATTGACCTCGCATGTTGACTCTCTCCGGCATCAGCAAAGCCTACGGCGGGCGCGTCCTGTTCGAGGACGTCACCCTCCAGATCAATCGCGAGGACCGCATCGGCCTCGTGGGCCCCAATGGCGCGGGAAAAACCACGCTGTTCTCGATCATGCTCGGCGAGAACTCGCCCGACGACGGCAAGATCATGGCCGAGCGGAATATCGCGATCGGTTATTTGCCGCAGGAGAGCGCGCCCGCCGGCGACGAGACGGTCATCGAACTGGCCACAGCAATATCCCCGGAGTTCGTGAAACTGCGTCGTATCATCAAGGCTTGGGAAGCCGATCATCCGATCGAGGCCCAGCATTCCGAGGACATCCATGATGACATTCACGATCGTTACAACGAGCTCAACGGGTACCGGGTGGAGGCGCGAGCCAAGCAAATTTTGGCGGGCCTCAGCTTTCGCGAAAAGGATTTCGACCGGCCGGCGCGCGAGATGAGCGGCGGCTGGGTGATGCGCGCCCACCTGGCGCGGCTGCTGACGCAGGAGCCGGATTTGCTGATGCTCGACGAACCCACCAACCATCTCGATCTGGAATCGCTGCTCTGGTTCCAGGGATATCTCCAGGGTTATCCGGGCGCCATCCTGGTGATCTCCCACGATCGCGAATTTCTCAACAGCCTGGTCGGGAGCATCGTCGAGATCCGCCAGAGCAAACTGGTCCGGTATCGCGGCAATTACGACGAATACCTGGTCCAGCGGGAGGCCAATGAAGTGCAGCTGGTCGCGGCCTACAAGAATCAACAGCGCGAAATCGCGCACATGATGCAATTCGTGAATCGGTTTCGCGCAAAGGCATCCAAGGCCGCCCAGGCCCAGAGCAAGCTGAAGGCTGTGGAACGGATGGACAAACTCGAGGCCCCGACGAGCGACGATCGAAAAGTCAGCTTCTCGTTTCCGCAACCGCAGCGCAGCGGCCAGCGAGTCATCAAGCTCGAGAACATCGATTTCGCTTACGGCCAGAATGTCGTTTATCGGGGGATGGATTTTGAATCGGAACGCGGGCAGCGCACGGTGCTGGTGGGCCCCAACGGCTCCGGCAAATCCACGCTGCTGAAAATCCTGGCCGAGGCCCTCCAACCGCAGGCCGGGACCCGGACCCTCGGGCACAACGTCAAATCCGGTTACTATTCGCAATATCGCGTGGACATGCTCAACCCCACGCGCACCGTGCTCGAGGAGGGCCTGGACACGCCGCAACGGGTGACCGAGCAATTTGTGCGCACGCTCCTGGGCAGTTTTTTGTTTCGCGGCGATGATGTCTTCAAGAAGGTGAGCGTGCTCAGCGGCGGCGAAAAAAGCCGGCTGGCCCTGGTGAAGCTCCTCCTGGATCCGCCCAACCTGCTGCTCATGGACGAGCCCACCACGCATCTGGACATGAACAGCATCGATGCGTTGCTCTTCGCATTGGACCAGTTTGAAGGCACCCTCGTCTTCATCAGCCATGATGTTTATTTCATCCGCGCCCTCGCCGACCACGTGGTCCATGTCAACAGCGGGCAGTTGACCCATTATCCCGGCGACTACCAGTATTACCTGGATAAAACCAAGGCGCTTTCCGCCCGGGCTGCGTTGACGGCCAGTGGTCGGACTGCCGGGCCGCCTGTCCCATCGCGCGCGACCGAAGACGCATCGGGTTCGCAACGCGGGGGAAATAAAAAGGATCAGAAACGTCTCGAGGCGGAACAGCGCCAGGCCCGTTCCAACAAACTTAAGGGCCAGCGTCAGATCGTCCATGACCTCGAAAAGAAAATTCAGATGCTCGAACAACGACAGACGGAGCTGACCGCTGAGTTGGAAAAGCAGGAGACCTACGACACCCCGGGGCGGGCGAACCAAATCAACCGCGAATTGGTGGGGATCCATGACGACCTCGCCACCGTGACGCCCCAGTGGGAGGCGGAAGCGACGAAGCTCGCGTCGATGAGTTGATCCCCGCAGGCCGTCCGAAACCGCCGGCATCCAAAATTCGGCAGGCCAAAGCGCTGGATTTTTCCTGAAAAGAATTCCGAACGCGGTAGGTTATGATCCCATGCAGACGTTCGAGTTTCATCCGATTATCGCCCGATGGTTCCGCGATAAGTTCGGGACGCCCACACCGCCCCAGGAACAGGGATGGCCGGCGATTCAGTCGGGTCCCCACACGTTGATCGCGGCGCCCACCGGGTCGGGCAAAACGCTGGCGGCATTCCTGTGCGCGCTGGATGCGCTATTCCGGGAGGGAATTGCCGGTGAGCTTCCAGACGAGACCCGCGTGTTGTACGTGTCGCCGCTCAAGGCGCTGAGCAATGACATTCACAAAAACCTGGAGGTGCCTCTCGCCGAGATTCGCGCTGCCTTGGGGAATGGGATGGGCCGGGATGTCCATGTCCGCGCCGCTGTTCGCACGGGCGACACACCGGCCTCCAAACGCCAAGCCATTCTCAGAAAGCCCCCTCATATTCTGGTCACCACACCCGAGTCCTTTTATCTCCTGCTGACTTCCGTCTCCGGCCGGAAAATGTTGGCGACGGTGCGGACACTGATTGTAGATGAAATCCACGCGGTCGTTTCGAACCGGCGCGGCTCGCATCTTGCGTTGAGCATGGAACGGCTCGAAGCGCTCACCGGGCGGCCCGTGCAACGCGTGGGATTGTCAGCGACTCAAAAACCGATCGAAGAGGTCGCCCGATTCCTGGTGGGAGGCTGTGCCAAGCGCACGCCTCCATCGTGCACGATTGTGGATGTCGGCCATTCACGCGCCATGGATGTTGCGCTCGAATTGCCCGGGTCCCCGCTCGAAGCCGTCATGTCGAACGAAGTCTGGGTGGAAATCTATGACCGGTTGGTCGATCGGATCGAATCGCACCAAACGACACTGATCTTCGTCAATACCCGGCGTCTCGCCGAGCGCGTGGCCCACCGGCTGGCCGAACGATTGGGAAAAGGAAAGGTGATGTCCCATCACGGCAGCCTTTCCACGGCGCTCCGGCTCGACGCGGAAACGCGCCTGAAAAATGGCGAGTTGAAGGCACTGGTAGCGACCTCTTCATTGGAACTGGGCATCGACATCGGCTCGGTGGACCTGGTTTGCCAAGTGGGCACCACCAGATCCATCGCCACATTTCTGCAACGCATCGGGCGCGCCGGTCACAGCCGGGGCGGCCTGCCGAAAGGCCGTTTATTTCCGCTGACACGCGATGAGTTGGTCGAGAGCGCGGCCCTGCTGCGCTGCGTGCGGCGAGGGGAACTCGACCGCCTTCATATTCCCCGCAAACCACTCGATGTCCTGTCCCAGCAAATGGTCGCCGCCGCGGCGTGCAAGGACTGGGAGGAATCGGAGCTGTTCGACCTGATGCGGTCCGCCTATCCCTATCGGGACCTGGCGCGCGCGGAATTCGACGCCGTGTTGCGGATGTTGAGCGAGGGATTCAGCACCAAACGGGGACGCCGCGGAGCCTTGATTCATCACGACGCCGTGAACCATCGAATTCGCGGCCGGCGCGCCGCGCGTCTCGTCGCCCTGACATCCGGTGGCGCCATTCCCGACAATGCGGATTACCGGGTCGTTGTGGAACCGGGTGCAACCTTCGTCGGCACGGTCAACGAGGATTTCGCCGTGGAAAGCATCGCGGGCGACATCTTCCAATTGGGCAACACCTCATGGCGAATCCTGGGTGTCAACTCGGGGATCGTTCGAGTCGCGGACGCCCAGGGTCAACCGCCCGGCATTCCCTTCTGGCTCGGCGAAGGACCCGCTCGAACCGAAGAACTGTCTGGCGCGGTCTCCCGGCTTCGTGACGACGTCGAGCGCCAGCTCAACGATGCTGCTCCGGCTGGCCCGTCCGCGCCCCTGGAAAATGTCCACGCCCGGCTCATGGCGTGGCTCGAAAACGAAACCCACATCGCCAGCGCGGCTGCGCGACAGCTGGCGGATTATTTTGTCGCGATTCACCGGACGCTCGGCGTGATTCCGTCCCAGGAAAAAATCGTGTTGGAACGATTCTTTGACGAGTCGGGCGGGATGCAGTTGGTGATACATTCGCCATTTGGAGCGCGGATCAACCGGGGCTGGGGCCTGGCATTGCGCAAGCGATTTTGTCGCTCGTTTAATTTCGAATTGCAGGCCGCGGCAACCGACGACGCGATTGTGTTGTCCCTCGGAACGCAGCACTCGTTTCCACTGGATGAAGTCTTCCGGTATCTCAACAGCGGAACGGTGCGGGAAATCCTTGTCCAGGCCTTGCTCGACGCGCCGATGTTCGGAATTCGCTGGCGCTGGAATGCCACCCGCGCGCTCGCCCTGCCGCGCCAGCGCGGTGGTCGAAGGATCCCGCCGCCATTGCAGCGGATGGAATCCGAGAACCTGTTGGCCGCGGTGTTTCCCGACCAGTTGGCGTGCCAGGAAAATATCGCCGGCGACCGCGAAGTGCCTGAGCACCCCCTGGTGCGACAGACGATCGAGGATTGCCTGGTGGAGGCGATGGACATCGAGGGACTCGAGGCGTTGCTGCTGCGAATCGAAAAGGGAATCGTCCGCTGCATCGCGCTCGACCTGCCTGAGCCGTCGCCGCTCGCTCACGAGATTCTCAATGCCCGCCCGTATGCTTTTCTCGATGACGCCCCGCTCGAGGAACGGCGGACGCAGGCGGTTTACACGCGGCGTGCCAGCGATGCGTCCCCCGATGGGCTTGGCATTCTGGACGCCGCCGCCATCGATCGCGTCTGTTCGGAAAGCTGGCCGCGAGCTGCCAACGCCGATGAACTTCATGAAACACTGCTTCAGTTCGGTGTCGTTCCGGATGAAGAGATGGACCGTTGCGCCGACGGGGTGCGCTCGATGTTGAAGTTGCTGACGACAGAACGGCGCGCGGGACTGTTGGACCATCCGCGAAGTTTTTGGGTGGCGGCGGAGCGGTTGCCGCTGGCCCGGGCGGTGTATCCCGGCCTGGCCATTGAACCGCCGATTGTCGCTCCCGAATCCGAATCGAAGCGGATTTGGGAACGCTCCGAAGCCGTGCGCGAGTTGGTGCGCGGCCGAATCGAGATCGTGGGCCCCGTGACAGCGGCGGCACTGGCGTCGCAGCTGGCGCTGCCCCCGATGGAAATCGATTCGGCATTGCTGGCGCTCGAGGTGGAGGGATTCGTCCTGCGGGGCAGATTTCACGCCGGCGTGCCGGATCTGGAATGGTGCGATCGCCGGTTGCTGGCTCGAATCCACCGACTGACGCTTAACCGGCTGAGGGCCGAAATCCAGCCGGTGTCGATTGCCGATTTTCAGCGATTTCTTCTCGCGTGGCAACGGATCGACACCGAACACCAAGCGAATGGCGTGGAAGGCCTCGATGCTGTTTTGGAACTGCTGGATGGCTATGAATTGCCGGCGGCGGCCTGGGAACCCGACGTGCTGACTTCGCGGGTGGCGCACTATGTCCCACAGTGGCTGGACCAACTCTGTTTCACGGGCCGCATTGGATGGGGCCGTCTATCACCGCCACAGCATCCCAAACGGCGCGCGTGGATTCCGCTCCGATCCAGTCCCATCTGTCTCTTCCGGCGCGAAAACCTTTCACACTGGCTGGCACTGGCCGCGGCTCCTGCGTCTGTTTCACTCCACCCGGACACTGACCTTGTACTAAAAACACTGGCGCGTGCCGGGGCTCTGTTTTTTTCCGAAGTGACGCGCGCCACCGGGCTGCTGCCGTCGCGCGTGGAGCAGGGTCTCGGACAGCTTGCCGCCCTGGGGTGGGTGACGTCCGACAGCTTTGAAGGATTGCGGGCGCTCCTGACGCCGCCGGATAAGCGCGCGCCTCTCGGTGACATCCGACGGCGGCGTCGCCACAAAACCGTGACGAGCGTGGAGTTTGCCGGACGCTGGTCCCTTTTGCGCAGGCCGCCGGAGGAGGCCAGCCATGGCGGAGTATCGCCGACGTCGCCGGGTTCGGAGAATGGAACCCCGACGCGCGATGAAGCGCTGGAAAAATTCGCCCGCGTGCTGTTGCGCCGTTATGGAATCTTGTTTCGGCGGCTGCTCGAACGCGAGGCGTTGAAAGTTTCGTGGTATGAAATGGGCCGTGTCCTGCGGCGGCTCGAGGCGCGCGGCGAAATTCGCGGCGGTCAGTTCGTCAGCGGCGTGAGCGGCGAGCAATTCGCCCTGCCGGAGGCGATCGGGCTGTTGCGCTCGCAGCGAAAACGCAAGCCGGACGGCGCGCTGATCGCCCTCAGCGCAGCGGACCCGCTGAACCTCGTGGGCATCCTGACTCCCGGCGCGCGCCTGGCGTCGATATCGGCAAGCCGTTTCGTGATGCGCGATGGCGTTCCGCTCGCGGCACTGGTGGCCCGCAAGGTGGTGCCCCTGGACGCCGCCGATCCCGGTTCAAATGTGGAACAAGCTCTCAAGATTGGTTCGATGACCGCGACGCTGCGGCCCTATTATGCTTAGTTGAACTCGACCTGGCCGCGACGAGGGCAACGAGGCGGATTTCACGCAGGAGACAGCAACGCCCTTGCATCCAAATTGGGCCATGGCATAACCGGACGATGCGAATCTTCGTCCCATTGATCCTGACACTCCCGTTTGCGGCGATGGCCGGGCCCGTGACATTTAACAGGGACGTCGCCCCGATCATTCATCGCAATTGTTCATCCTGTCATCGGCCGGGCGAAGCGGCGCCTTTTCCACTGCTCACGTACGCCGACGTGGCCAAAAAAGGCTCGATGATCAGCAAGGTCACGACGTCGCATCTCATGCCGCCGTGGAAGGCGGAAGCGGCTTCCTATGCCTATCGTGACGAACGCCGGCTGACCGAGGCAGAGATCCGTTTGATTCGGGATTGGGTGGAGACCGGGATGCCGGAAGGCGCTGGAGCCAAACCGTCGTTGCCCGTTTTTTCGTCCGGCTGGCAACTGGGCGAGCCGGATCTGGTGGTGGAAATGCCCGCCGCCTATCACGTCTCCGCCGATGGGCCGGATGTGTATCGGAACATTGCGGTGCCGTTGGGCCTGTCGGAGGACAAGTGGATAACTGCGCTCGATATGCGTCCTTCGGCACGGGCTGCCGTTCATCACGTGCTTTACTTCGCCGATCCCACCGGGCGCGCGCACCTGAAACCGCCGCAGGGAACCGAGCCGGGATTCAATGGGATGCGCCCGGGCGGTGCCAGTGTTCCGCTGGGCGGCTGGGCGCTCGGGGCGCAACCACATCATTATCCTGAGGGACTCGCGCTTCAGGTCACAAAGGGATCCGATCTGGTCATCCAATATCACTTCCATCCGACCGGCAAACCGGAGACCGAGAAGTCCCGCATCGGCCTTTATTTTGCCAAAAAGCCGCCGGGACGCACGCTCGCCCGCATCCAGATGCCGCCCCATTATTCGCTCTTCTCGGGCCTCGACATTCCCCCGGGCGAAAAAGATTTTGTGATCCGCGATTCCTATGTCGTGCCTGTGGCGATCGACGCGGTCGGAATCGGCGCCCATGCCCATTACATCGGCCGCCAGCTGAAGATGACGGCCACATTCCCGGACGGCGGCGTCAAGACGTTGTTATGGATCAAGGACTGGGATTTCGCGTGGCAGGACCGTTATTTTTTCCAGCACCTCGTGCCGCTTCCGCAAGGCACGAAGCTGGACGTGGAGATTCACTGGGACAATTCCGCGGCGAATCCTCGCAACCCTTCCAGCCCGCCGGTGCGCGTTGTATGGGGTGAAGAATCCAAGGACGAGATGGGTAGTGTCAGTCTCATCGCGGTGCCTCACGAGGAATCCGATTTGGATCTGCTACAGGGCGACATAGCGCGGCGTCGCAATGAATTTGTGCGGACGCGGATGCTGGCCGATCCGGCGCTCGCTCGGAAGGTCGCCAAACTTCTCGCCGAGTAGGCGCCGCGAACTAGTCGTTATTGGTCAGCACCAGTTCCATCGGAGCGACGGCGCCGCGGATTTGGATCCAGACCGACCTCGGATGGATTTCGAGGCAGCGGACGAAAACATTCGACGAGCCCACCCGGACCTTGGCCTCCTCGTTCTTCACGAGGGTTGCATCGTTGATGAGCGCGAAACGGCGCGCGGCTGTGCCTGAAATTCCCTTGAGCGTGAGCGAATTGGGCACGCGAGTGGGAATGGCGGTCGGCGGCGGCCAGACGGGACCGGCGTCATCCGTGTCGTCGCGCAATGTCAGCGCCTGGACTTTGTTGGTCTCGAAGAGCGCGACGTCGACTCCTGTTTGCACCCACTTCACAATGCGATGGAAATTGTGCTGGTTTTCGGCTTCCACCAGAGCATTGACCTGGCCGCGGGTGTACGCATTTTCCAGGATGATCTTTCGCTGCAACTCTTCGTGCCGTTGAACCATCAGCTTGTAGGCGATCAACTCGCAGAACCCTTCCACCGTGTCCTTCTCGAGCTTTCGATCGGCCGGAATATTTTCGTGAAGCCAGGTGTGGGTGTATTCGTGCGCACAAACGGCCGAGAGCCGGTCCTTCGGAAGGCCTGTCAGCAAAAGGATGTGATGCTGGAACTGCTTGCGTCCGGTGGATTCAGTGCGCGTCAGGCCGAGCAATCCTTCCCCGTCGTGCTCGGAGGGGAGCGTCAGCTGCAATTTCTTAAGCTCGCTGCCTCCCGCCAGAGCCACGGTGATGTTTCGTTCCGGAAGAATGCCGTAACCCGACAGGATTCCCGCCACATCCCTGCGCACCGCCTCATAGATGCGTCGCGCGTCCTTGAGTTCGAAAACACCAGCGCGGAAATCGCGTTCACAAAACAGGCGGCCATCTTCGAGCTTGCGCGCGTTGGCCGCGGGAAGCGGAAGGCGGCAGATGGAGCAATGATCCTTGAGTTTGGAACACGCGGCGCAAACCGCCTGTTTCTCCGCAAGTGTCGGGCTCGTGACATAGTAGAACGTGGCGCCCAGTGGCAGGCCGCAAATGACACACCGCTTGGGAGCGTCCGCACCGCGTGCGATCAGCAGGCCGGAAAAAAAGAATAGTGTGAGCAGGGTTTTCATCACGTGTTCCCTCGATTGCTATCGGAGAAAACCAGCGAGGGCTTGACGGATCAACCGGTGCATCCCGAAATAGTTGGTGCGTCCTCGTCGTCAGGCCAGGCGTGTCGGTCGCTTCGAAGTTCGCGTCCGTTCCAGGCGCCGCAGGGCGCGTTCCTGCCGCTGGGATTCGTCGCGAAGGAGCGCCTCAGCAGACCAGCCCTTTGCCTGGGCCCGAGCGGCCAAAGAAAAAAGCTGGCGCCCGAGCGTTCTCTTCGTCGCCAAGGCAGCGCGAGCGGGTGGAACGGGAAGTAGCTTCGCCTTGCGCGCTTTCTTGACCAGTTTCTCCGCGCGCAACAGCGCCGGAAGATGACGGGGAATGCCATCGAGAAGACTCGGACGGGCGTGCCGCGTTCCCGCTTTTTCCGCGGATTTGATCGTCTCCCATTGAGCCCAGACCGCCTCGACTGTGCGGGCCCGGCCGTTGGCAAAAACATGCGGATGCCTGCGCACAAGCTTGTCCACAATTCGCCGTGCCACATCCTCGAAATTAAATGCCTTCCGTTCCCGGGCGAGCTGGGAATGAAACACCACCTGAAGGAGCAGATCGCCCAGTTCCTCGGCCATCTCGTGATCGTCGCGGGCCTCGATGGCATCCATGAGTTCGTAAACCTCCTCCACCGCATGATGGCGCAGCGTGAAATGGTTTTGCTCACGATCCCATGGACACCCCTCTGGCGAGCGCAAGACAGCCATGACCTTCAGCAGGTCGTTCATCGCATGACGCGTCGGGCGAAAGCGGCGTTTCATAGATCCTACAGGATGACCAGGTCATCCCGATGAATGACCTCGGCGCGTGGCAAGCCTCCCGCGCGAATGGCCGCCGCGTCGAACCGCGCAATGCCCCGGGCGAACTCCGTGCCGTCGAGGTCGCAGATGCGCACCACATCGCCCGGCGCAAATGTTCCCTCACAACTTTTCACCCCCGGCGGCAACAAGCTCTTGCCATCATCCCGCAATGCCTTGCGCGCTCCTTCATCCACCACGAGGGCGCCCTTGGGATGATGGAAAAATGCGATCCAGCGCTTATGCCCTTTCAAGCGACCTGGTTGCGGCACGAACAGAGTTCCTTCGTCGGCCCCGGCAAGAATATGCTGCAGCACCGCGGGCTTTCGCCCGGAAGCGATGACGAGCGGAATGCCGCTGCGAATGACAATTTTTGCGGCCTGTATTTTGGATGCCATACCACCAACCGCCGTAGCGCTGGTGGTGCCTCCCGCCATTTCCTCGATGGAATCATCCACCCGCTCGATCAACGAGATGAGCCGCGCTGAGGGAGCGCCGAAGTTTTCCACGACACCATCGACCGTCGTGAGGATGACCAGCAGATCGGCGGGGAGGAGCGATGCGACGAGGGCCGAAAGGGTGTCGTTGTCGCCAAACTTTATTTCAGCGGACGAAACCGCATCGTTTTCGTTGATGATCGGAACCACGCCCTTTCGCAACAACGTCACCAGTGTGTTGCGCGCGTTGAGATGCCGCTCGCGATGCGCGAGATCGTCATGGGTGAGAAGAACCTGTGCGACGTGAAGCCCGAACCGGGAAAAGAGGACATCATAGGTCGCCATGAGCCGTGACTGCCCCACGGCGGCGCAGGCCTGTAATTCATCCATGGCGACCGGCCGTTTCTCGTAGCCCAGGACGCCCATTCCCGCGCCCACAGCTCCCGAGCTGACCAGCACCACTTCGCGGCCCGCGCTTCGCTGCGCTGCAATTTGGGCCACGAGTTGTTCCAATTGCGCCGGGTCCGGACGCTTCCGCGCATCCGTCAGCACACCCGTGCCCAGTTTAAGGACGAGCCGGGTAATGTTCTTCAGATGTTCCGTGCGCACAATTCTCAAGACTTGTAGCCAGTGGGATGCTGCTGGTGCCAGGCCCAGGCCGTCCGGACAATTTCGTCGAGGTTGGGGAAACGCGGAGACCAACCGAGTTCGCGCCGGGCCTTGTCCGCGGCCGCGATCAAGCGCGGCGGATCACCGGCGCGCCGTGGTTGCTCGATGGCCGCGATCTTTTTGCCTGTGACCTTTTCACAGGCGCGGATCACGTCGCGAACCGAGTAGCCGCCTCCGTTGCCCAGGTTGAAAAAACCCTGTCGCGCTGGCTCGAGCGCGACGCGATGCGCCTCGGCGATGTCGAGGATATGAATGTAATCGCGAATGCACGTCCCGTCGGGTGTCGGATAATCCGTGCCGAAAATTTCGCACCGGGGGGCTTGTCCCAACGCGACGCGCAGCACATTGGGAATCAGATGGGTCTCGACCCGGTGATGTTCGCCGAAACGGGCGCTCGCGCCGGCGGCGTTGAAATAGCGGAAGGCGACAAATTCCAGGCGATGCACCTGATGGTACCATTGCAGGATCCGCTCGAACATCAGCTTCGATTCGCCGTACGGGTTGATGGGCTGCTGCGGCGTCTCCTCGGTGATCGGAACGCTCGCCGGGGGGCCATAGGTGGCGCAGGTCGAACTGAAAACAAATTTCGTGACCCCCGCCTCCACCGCGGCGTTCAGCAGCTTGATGCCGTTCCCGACGTTGTTTCCAAAATACTTCCCCGGATTGGTCATCGACTCGCCGACGAGCGCATGGGCGGCGAAATGGATGACCGCGGTGGCTCCTGATTTGGAGAGCGCGCTGCGCAAAGCGGGTTCGTCACTCAGACAGGCATGCACAAAAGTGGCCCTCGGATCGACAGCATCGCGGTGGCCTTCCGAAAGATTATCGAACACCGTTACCCCATGGCCGGCGTCGAGAAGTTGTTCCACGCAAACGGAGCCGATATAGCCTGCGCCGCCGGTGACAAACACATTCATGAAATCGAACGCTAAGCGAGTGCGCGCATATCGTTCAACGCGAAAAGCCATCCAGGCGGATGCCGCCTCCTCTCCCCCTCCCTCGCCCTATTTCAGAAATGGAGCCCGATGGGCGGGAGAGGAACGAGCTCGCAGGTTCGGAATCAATGGTGGCGTGGGTGCTGACGAATGATGAAGCGGCTTAAAAGCCGCGCGCCGGGGAGTCAGAGGCTGGCCTTGTCGAAGGGCAAAGGAACAATCGTCGCTTCGGATTCGCCACCGGCCGATTGGAATGCGAGCCTGGTTCCGGGCGTGTCGAATTCACGACGCACATAACCTAACGCAATGTTTCGTGCGAACGCCGGTGACGCTATGGCGCTCGTCACATAACCCGCCTCCTTGCCGTCGCAGTAAAGTTTCTGTCCCCGAGCCGGCAGGGCCGGCAGTTGATTTTCCAGGCGCATTCCCTTCAAGGATTTTGTGACGTGAGCAAAGGTGTGGAGTTTGTTGATCACCTCCTGGCCGATGTAACATCCTTTGTCATACCGGATCGCTCGAGCCTCGATGCCGGTTTCGGGGGCCAGATTTGTCTCGTCCATATCGATGCCGAACCGCGGCAGCCCCGCCTCAATCCGAATTGCCTCCAGCGCCTCCCAGCCGCAGGCGCATCCCGACAACGCCTTCGCCGCGACAATTGCGCGTCCTGCCACGCTCTCGAGCGCGAGAGTCGGCACGAATAAATCCAAGCCGGCAATTTTTCCCCATGGGCGATTCACAACGAGGATCTCCCCGGCCTCTGCGTCGTGAATCGTGACGGAGCCCATCGGCTCGGCAGGAATGTCCAATCCCATCGCGGCCATCACGCGGTCGGCTTTTGGGCCGACCACACACAAAAATCCGTAATGGGGCATGACATCCACGATTTGGACGTCGTCCGCGACGCTGAATCGTTCGAGGCGATCGCTGATGCGTCCGCCCAGTCCGGGTTCGAAATCCAGGAGCAACTCCTCCGGCAGGCAATGCACATTGAGATCGGATTCCATCCGGCCTTTGGCCGTCACGAGCGCCGCGTAGCATCCCTGGCCGGGTTGGAGGTCCTGAACAGAGTTGGTGACCTGGCCATGAAGAAAGCGCGCGCGATCCGCGCCCGTGACACAAAGCCGGCTGCGAAAACTCAGGTCGATGATCCCCGCAACGCCGTTCAAGGCGGCGTGCTCGGCGAGGGGAGCGCCATAATCGTTTACTACCTCAGAATCGTTCACCACCCCGAAGCGGGCATCCAGACCTTCGTGAAACTGGTGCAATGGGAGGCGCGTCACGCCCCCAACCCTAGCGGCTGGACCTCCGTTCGCCAAGCTGTCAACGCCCGGCAGATAACGCCGGGCGGTTGGGGGGCGAATCAAGACCGGGCGCGGGTGTGCCGATATTTCTTAACGGAAGAACGATGCTGAAAATATGAAAGCCTCCATTGTTGTGCCCGGCGAACAAATCCAAGCCCGCGTTGATGCGGGATTTCCATCGTGGCTCTTCGCGGGCGTTGTGATCGCGCTCACGCTTTTTTTCGTTCCGTCGACGCGTGCGGTGGACCCGCCACCTTCGGGGCGCGCCTTTGATACGCTGACCGTGCGGGGCACCGCCTACACAAAGGTGACCATCGTCGACATTTCCAAACGGCACGTTTCATTCCGGTCCGCGCAGGGATTCGCGACCGTTCTGTTGGAAGATCTGGAGCCCGATGCGCTCAGCCAGCTGGGCCGGGGGGCTCTGAACCTCGGCGTCAGCGAACGCGCCGGAAATGCCAGCTCCTCACCGCGCAGCAGCGGGGCGACACCCATCAAGGCACGTGAAACCGCGACCGCGGAAGCGGAGGGCGGACCGGATGACAAAGCCCAGTGCGAATCCACCCATGATGAGCCGTTTCATTGGACCATTCGAAACATCGCCGGGACGGGGCTCCTGGGATTGGGCTTTCTCACCATCGCCGCGGGACACGTCTGGCTGGTGGGCGCCGCTTTCCGAACGAGCCCCGGTTGGGGAATCGCCGTGCTGATCGGCACATTCGTGGCGGGCATCATCACAATGATGTTTTGCCGCACCCACTGGCATGCCGCCCGCCGCCCGGTGTTTTTAAAACTGGCCGGCCTCGTCGTTGTGGTCGGCGGCTTTTTCCTGTTCCACAGCTAGCAGCCTTCCAAGGGGTCAGTCCCTACTATTTGAACTCCATGATAAAAAAGTTCAAATAGTAGGGACTGACCCCTTGGGGACGCCCATGATGTTTTGCCGCACCCACTGGCATGCCGCCCGCCGTCCGGTGTTTTTAAAACTGGCCGGCCTCGTCGTTGTGGTCGGCGGCTTTTTCCTGTTTCACAGCTAGCAGTCTTTGTGAACGGGTTGTAAGGCAAATCGATTACGGCTCAGATTTGGTCGGCGGCGACGACGCGGACGATTTCCTCCAAAGTCGTCTCGCCGCGGACCACGCGGTGGATCCCGTCCATCCACATCGTTTGCATCCCTTGCTGGATCGCAATGTCCTGAAGGGCGCGCGTCGGCAACCTCTGCAGCGCAGCGTCCCGGAAAACTTCATCGGGAACCAGCAATTCCGTCAATGCGGTTCGCCCCTGAAAGCCGGTATCCGAACAGCGCGCGCAGCCGGCGCCCTTCAGGAAGCGCGCGTGTTCGATCTCGTCTCCGGGCATCATTTTCAACACGCCTTCTTCCGGGGAATACGGTTGCAGGCAATCCGGACAATTCTTGCGAACGAGCCGGAGGCTGAGGATGCCGATGATGCTGGAGGCCAGGAGGAATGGCTCGATCTCCATGTTGATCAAGCGCGCGAAAACTCCCGCGGCAATGCCGCTGTGGATGGTGCTGATGACCAGATGTCCGGTCAGCCCGGCCTGGACCGCGATGTTCGCCGTTTCCGGGTCGCGGATTTCGCCAATCATGATTACTTGTGGATCCTGACGCATCAGCGAACGCAGCGCCTTCGGATAGGTGAAATCCTGCACAGGATTGATTTGAGCCTGGCTGATCATCGGGAGATTAAATTCCACCGGATCCTCGACTGTGCTGATGCTCACGGCGGGCCCAGTTCGCTGGACGATTTGGTGGAGGGACGAATAGATCGCCGTCGTCTTGCCCGAGCCCGTTGGGCCGGTCAGCAACAACAACCCGCTCGGACGCGCGAGCAGCTTGAGCCACTGGCGCTCGACAGATTCATCGAAGCCCAGTGTGGACAGGTTGAAGCTGCGATTGCGGGGATCGAACAGGCGCACGACAATTTTCTCCCCGCGCGTAGTGGGAAAAACCGAGATGCGCAGTTCCACGCCGCCCAATTCCGGTCCTCCCGAAGCATGTCCCTCCTGGGGCAAGCCCGTCTGGTAACTGATCAGGTTGGCCATCACCTTGAACCTGCCCGAGATCTTTTCCATCAGGTCCAGAGGCAGATGCACGAGTTCAGTCAGAACACCGCTCAAGCGCAACCGGACCACGATGGTGTTTTCCCACGGTTCGATATGAACGTCGCTCGCGCCAGCCTGGATGGCGTCTGTGAGAATGTGATGAACCAGCACCCCAATCTCGATTCCCTTTTCCGCAGTGTAATCCGACTGGAGGTATTGCGTGGTGTGATGCATGGCGCGGATGCGGTGAAATTCTGCTTCTCTGCCGTGACAACTAGCGAGCCCGAACTCCAAGGGGTCAGTCCCTACTATTTGAACTCAATGATGAAAAAGTTCAAATAGTAGGGACTGACCCCTTGGGGACGCCCAGGGTCATGATGAAGTCGTCCATGACGAAGCCGTGGCCGATGTCGGTGACCACTTGATTTCGGATTTGGAATCCGGCGCGTTGATAGGCGCGGAGGGCGCGGGTGTTGTGCTGGTTGACTTGAAGCCAGATTTCGGATGCGCCCCTATTCGAGCACTGGGTCTTGACGTGTTCGAGCATGTCGCGGCCGATGCCCTGGCCGTGAAGCGCGGGCAGGAGATAAAGTTTATGGAGTTTCAAATGCGGCGGGGCGTCGATGAATTCGAAGGAGAGGAAGCCGACCGACTCTCCGGACCACCGCACGATCTCCCAGCGGACGCCATTCGACAGTTCCCGCGCGATGGTTTCAGGGGCATACATTCGTGCCAGCATGTAATCGATCTGAGCGCGACTAATGATGCCGGGATAATATTCGTGCCAGATGCGATGGGCGAGGTGTTGGAGCGCCGGGATGTCAGTGGCGGTGGCTGGAACGATGCACATCATGGCTGGCTGGTCGATTGAGCCAAGGGACGGGCCGGACTGCAAGTGCCGCGTGGGGTTCTGCTGGCATTCTCATTCCGGGCCCGAGGCGCTGCGTCGGTTGGCGAGTGGGCCGGGGGTTGATTCGCTGTTGACCCAATGACATGCCGGGGTAACCTCGTGCCATCGCCTTATTCGTCAAAACCTATGAAGAACCCCAATGTTTCGCTCTCGAACACCCGCCGCTCCCGCCGGGCCTTTTTGAAAACCGCCGCGGCGGCCACTGCGGCGGTGGCGGCCACAGGCATCGTGAAGACCCCGGTCTACGGTCAGAACCAAGCGCCTTCACCGAGCCGCGTTGTGGGTGCGAATGATCGGATTGCGGTCGCGTATGTGGGCGTGGGAGGGCAGGGGATGGTGCATGTCCGCGGGCAGAAACTTCATGCATCGGAGAACAACATTGTGCAGGCGGGGGTCTGCGACGTTTGGGACAAACGATTGGACGCGGCGAAGAAGTTCATGGGATTGACGGATGCCGACGGGTTCAAGGATCACCGGAAACTTTTGGAGCGAAAAGACATTGATGCGGTGGTGGTGGCGACGGTGGACACATGGCATTCGCAGGTGGCGATCGACGCGATGGAAGCCGGCAAGCATGTCTATGGAGAGAAACCCCTGGCGCGCTACCTGGATGAAGGATTTGCGATCCATGACACCGTGCGAAAGACGGGAAAGACCTTCCAGCTTGGCTCACAGTTTTGTGCGGACCCGATGTACCACAAGGCGGCGGAATGGATCAGAGGCGGCAAGCTCGGCCCGCTGGTATGGGCGCAGGGCTCGTATTGCCGTCAGGACAAGAACAACAAGGACAACCGGACTGAATGGACCTATCCGGTGGACCCGGATCTGAAGGAGACGAACCTGGATTGGTATCGATGGCTGGGGAAGGCGTCGAAGGTGCCGTTCAATCCCGAGCATTATTTTTCATGGCACAAATTTTACGCCTACAATTCCGGGATCCTGGGAAATTTGCTTCCGCATAAATTCCTGCCGCTGATGCTGGCGACGGGCGACCCGCAATTTCCGCGGCGAGTGACCTGCCTGGGGACGCGCAAGGTTTCAACGGATCGCGAAATCACCGACACGACCCATCTGCTGGCGGAATTTCCGAACGGGCTGACATTTTGCGTCGCGGGCAGCACGGTGAACGAGCAGGGGTTGCAGGACATGATCCGCGGGCGGAAAGGCACCATTTATTTTTCGAGCACCGCCAACGACGTGGAGATTCGGCCGGAGCGGCCGTTTGTCGAGGAGTTGGAGATGGAGCATTTCAAGGATCCGAAGCCGCTGGCGGATATTCCGCGGCTGGAAAAGAACTGGTTTGATTGCATCCGCACCGGCAAGACGCCATTGGCGGACATCGGATTGGCGATTCGCGCCCACACAGTGCTCTGCCTGGCGGAGATGAGCGAGCGGCTGGGCTTGATGCTGTTCTTCGATGAAAAGACCCGCCAGATCAAGACCGGTGAAGGGAAGGTCATACCGGCGTTGAGTTACGATACCATTGTGCCGATTCCAGGGTAAGTTAAGTCCGTGTTCGATTCCTTCCAGCGCGGTTGCAACCGGCGACACGCGATTCGTTCGCTGGCGGGCGGTTCCTTATTGCTGCCGGGAATCCTGTCGGAATTGCTGGGCCGTGAGGCGGACGGGCCCATTGCTCCCGATCCGATGGCGTCGAAGGCGCCGCATTTTCGAGCCCGGGCGAAGCGCGTCATTTTTCTCTACATGAGCGGCGGCTTGTCGCATGTGGATTCGTTTGATCCGAAGCCGAAGCTGTTCGCCGACGATGGGAAAAAAGGGCCGCGCGGTTTCTTCAAGGCGCCGTCATGGGAGTTTGAGCGTTACGGGCGAAGCGGGACAGAAGTGAGCGATTTGTTTCCGGCGCTTTCGGAGTGTGTGGACGATATGGCGATCATCCGTTCGATGCGCGGTGATCATGGGAGCCATTTTGAGGCGACCCTGGGGATCCACACCGGTTCGGTGACATTCGCGAGGCCGAGCATTGGATCGTGGATCAGTTATGGAATGGGGACAGTGAACCGGAATTTGCCGTCGTTTGTGGTGCTGGCGCCGTTCCTGCCGTATGCCGGAGGGCAGGTTTGGTCGTCCGATTTTCTGCCGGGTTGTCATCAAGGCACGCGGGTGCTGCCCGGACCCGAGCCGATCGCCAACATGAAGCCCCAGCCGAACGTTGCGGATTTGCAGGAGCTGGAACTGGGCCTGTTGCAGTCGATGAACCGCCGGCATTTGAGCGCCCGGGGGGCGGACCCTCTTTTGGCCGCGCGGATTCAATCATTTGAAACGGCGTTTGGAATGCAGATGGAAGCGCCCGAGGCATTTGATTTATCGGGAGAATCGGACGAGACGCACGAGCTGTATGGGTTGACCCGCGGAGCGCGCCTGGGATTTGCGTGGCAATGCCTGGTGGCGCGCCGGCTGGCCGAGCGCGGCGTTCGTTTCATCGAATTGATCGATACCGGATCCAACAAGAACTGGGATTCGCATGGGGACATGGCCGATCATTGGCGGCTCTCGCGCAATGTGGATCAACCCATCGCCGGCCTGCTGAAGGATCTCAAGCGGCGGGGGCTCCTGGACGACACGCTGGTGGTTTGGACAACGGAATTCGGCCGGACACCATTCGTGGAAAAGGCGGGCCACAAAGGACGGGAGCATCACAGCGCGGTCTTTTCCTCGTGGCTGGCCGGCGGCGGAGTGAAAGCGGGAATTGTCCATGGCGCATCGGATGAGTACGGGATCAGCGTGGACCGTGATGAAGTGCATGTGCACGATCTGCATGCGACGATCCTTCACCTGCTCGGGCTGGATCACGAGCGCCTGACTTACCGGCATGGGGGACGCGACTTTCGCCTGACCGACATCGCGGGACGGGTCGTTCACAACGTCATTGCCTGAGTTGCACCGGGGGGCCGCCGCAGGAGCGGGGCTCGATCCAAAAAGGACTGGCGGCCGAAACTGTCGGCCGCCAGGTAACAACCTCGACGGAAGGACACCGGTTTTAGGGCCGGTGCAAGTCGTGTGGTGGGATTAAGGCGGGAGGGGAGTGCGTCCACGGGGAAGCGAACGGCGTTGTAACTGTTGGAGATGAAATTTCATGCGAATATTTTGTTCGATTGTTGCTCAAAAGTTCAGACGTCGGTCATGTGGTCAATGAACATGGCCTGTTCGATGCGCGACTGTGCCTCGATGAGGAACCATCCCTGCCGCGCCGGCTCGCGGAGGCCATTGCTCGAATGACCATTTGAGGGTTCATCCGCGCGAGTCTGGCTGGGCGTCTCATGCAAAATCCAAATCCGGCTGAAGGTTTCCTCGAGTGTCCGCTCCAGCGCGGGGTGATTGTCGCGACGAAACCGTTTGAGCCGTTTCCAGTCGGGATACTCCATCCCGCACAGGGCGCGAAACGGCGCGTCGACGTACATCATTTCTTCAACATCCTTCGAGCTGTAAACGCCGATGGCATAGCAATAAGTCAACATGGCCAGCATGACCCGCGGGCGAAAAGCCGGCGCGGTGGCTGGGGACAACGGCGGGTTCAGCTCCCCGTCGTCCAGCATCCGGACTGCCTCGAGAACGACTTCCGCAAGTTCCTTGTTGCCCAATGCGGACCCAAAGCCTGTGGGCAATCTCAACCGCGCTTCGCACCGTCCATTCTCCCTGGTCGCAAACGTTGTCATATTCCTCCGGGTCAGGATTTTCCGGGGCCCTCCAAGCGGCCCTAACTATTCTTACGGAAAGATTCGCGTAATCTTTCAAAAAAACGGCGGGACCCTGCCGAAATAATGCTGGTGTGCTGGAATTGAGCTTGGGACGGCTGGCGGACGTTGGTTGAATCTCCACGAACCGATGAAGATCAACATCATCGTCGCCAATGGCCGCGAGACAACCGCGGCGCTGCCATGCACCATCGAGCAATTCCTCATTGCGCAGGGTTTGCCGCCACGAAGCGTGGTCGTCGAACACAACGGGGAAGCGGTGGCCCCCTCGGAATTCGGCCGCCGTGACTTGCAGCCCGGCGACCGGCTTGAAATTGTCAGGATTGTCGCGGGAGGCTGACCGACGAGCCGGTCCGGCCGAACACGTCAGGGCCGGCCTGCTCGCTGGCGGAGCAGGTTGAGGTTATCGATCACAATTCGATCTGTCGGGCGCAACGCCAAGGCTGCCCGGAATTGCACCTCGGCGTCGGCGTACCGGCCGGAGTTCATCAGGATGAGCCCGAGATTATTACGCGCTTTGAAATTTTCAGGATTGATCCGGATCGTTTCCATGAATTCCGGCTCCGCGCTGATCGGGTCCGTGTTCATTGCCAGCACGCCGAGATGGTAATGGCCCTCCTCTTCGTTCGGATCGATTTCAATCGCGCGGCGCAAGTGAGTGAATGCGTCGCCGCTTCTATTGAGATTGATCAGCGCCTTGGCGAGTTGAACATGGGCATGGGCGTTGGACGGATTTTGGCGAAGCATCAGCGTGTTATAGTCAATGGCCTCCTGCACGAGGCGCCTGGCGTAATCGTCCTCAAGCGTGCGGCGGTCATTGGCGTTCCCCATCAGCATCTGAAACCATAATTCGCCCATCTCATCCGTGGAACGCACGCCGTAGCTCACCGGCTCGGGCGGCTGATGCGGGTTCCGCACATTCTGGCTGGAATTATCGTAGGTAAACTTCATTTCCAGCCGCGTTCCTTTCGGGAGATGAATTGGTTCCGCGTACTGATAATCGCTCTGCCAGTTAAAATCCCAGTCGCGGATATTCAACAGCGGTCGAGTCTCGCCATTGGGAAGGACGGCCAGCCCGCGCATTTCACGGGCCAGATAATGCGCATGCGGCAGGACAGCCAGGAGGTCGGCGTCGACCGGAAGGACATAACTGTCCCGGATTTCGTAATTTCGGGCTCCAGCCGGAATGTCGATATTCAGCGAGCTCAGCACGAGTTTTGAAGGGGTATTCGTCGGCGCGACATCGGTGAAATAAAAACCGATCCTGGGACGCACCGGCTCCGGCTTGCCGCTGGGCTGCATGTGAGCTTGCAGGATCAGGTCGCTGCCCGGCTCGATCGCCCAGGCCAGGCCCGGTGGAAAATGCGTGGGGCCGCGCCCGGGCTGCCAGCTCAGGAAATAACCTCCCGGCGCTTCCACGCTCGGCGGCAGCGCCATCCCGCCGAAACCCACTTCAAGATCCTCCGCGTCGCGTCGCCGGGACTGGCGTGTTCGATCGAACCGGATGAAAACGTGGTGCAGGACTTTTGTATTGGGACTGAACTCGAGCGCGCGCACCAGACGGCGTTGTGAGAGCGGCAATGGGATCACAAAGTTCCGATACACATCCCGGCCGTCGGCGGGCAGCGTGTAGGCTTCCGGCAATTCCGCCACCAAATCCGGCGTCCCCAACTGCCATCCTGTGGCCCATGTGGGCGCCGGCGTGTGGTCGCCGGGAGATCCCTCGGCAGCGCCCTCGGCGACCCATTGTTGGATCACCCCGATTTGATCGGGCGTCAGGCGGCGTTCGCCCGCCATCGCGGGGCGATCATGCTCGGGGAGCCATGGCGGCATGAAGCGACTGGCCGTTACCTTGACGATGTCGGGGGCGTGGTCCTTGACCTCCCGGTAACTTAACAGACTGAACGGTCCGGCCTGTCCTGGACGATGGCAGATGGCGCAGTTCCCGTAAATAATCGGGGCAATTTCCCGGTTAAAGGTGAGTTGGCCGGGGGGTCGTGGATGGTATTCGGCCGCCCGGTCGGGCTCGGATTTCCGGGGACGAAAAACCTTGCGGGCGCCCAAGACGGCCACGGCACCGACAGCGGCCAAAACAAGCAGCAGCGCGAATCGTCGCTTCATCTGCCGGCGCGCATTGGGTGGCGCCCGTTTCCCGGTCCGCTGTTTCATTGGTTAAATGACTTCAAAAGCATGCTCCAGAATCGCGAAAAGTCCGCCAAAAATCGTGCGATGCGAATTCCGGTGAAATGTTGCGGATACGGCCGTCGCTTTGCGCATGTTAGGATGTGGTCCAGGACTCGCAACCGGACCAATGAATTTTGTGACCGCAATTTTTGAATTATGAAACCTCGAAGCAAGCGGCTGTTTATTATCGGGCTCGTGGTGGTCGGCGTCGCCATTTATGCCGCCTGGCTGGGGGTTCGGGCGCATTCAAACCGGGTGACGCTTAATGTCCGGGACATGGACGTGCGCGAGGTGGTGAAGAAAATTGAGCGACAGACGTGGGAGACGATTTACGTGCAAAAGGAGGTGCAGGGAAAGGTCACCTTAAACGTCCGCAAAATGCCGCTCGAAAACGTTTTGCGCCTCGTTGCCGATCAGACCTCGTGCCGATCCAGCGTGATTTATCCGCTCTATTCGACCGGCAAATCCTTGGGCGCCCTGAAGCAATCATTGCGCGGCGAGTTGGATCCGGCTCAAAACGGATGGACCAATTTGAACGTGCGTGGCGCTTTTCGAGGGGGCCCGATGTTCGGTGGCGGCGGACCATTCGGCGGAGGCCCTTTCGGCGGGCCGCTTTCGATCGCGCCGCAGCGGGTGTCGTTGCAGATTCAGGACAAGGATGTGTCGTTCGCCACGCTCGCTTTCGGCCGATTCGCGCAGACTCGCGTTGTCCCCGAGGATGGCGCCAGCGCGTCGGTGACGTTTACCCTGAACAAGGCGACCGTGAAGGACGCCGTGGCGCAATTGGCGAAAAGGGCGCATCTCAGTTGGAAACGGCTTTATACGCTGCGGATGGAATTTGGACCCGGCGGTCCGGGGGGAGGGCCTCGAGGACGCGGCGGGCCTCCCGAGTTTGCGTCGCGCGGGCCGATGAACGATGACCAAAGTGGCCTCGGCGAACGGGGTGGCGGCCCGCCTCGGCCGCGCGACGGGACGAATGATTCCGGCCAGATGGGCCCTCGAGGACCGCGAATGGGTGATGCGCAAAACGATGAGCTGCGCCAGCAGCGGGAGGCGTTGGAAGCCGAGCTTCGCCAGGCGTTGCCGGCGGACGAGCGCGCGAAACTCGAACAGGCGCAGGCAGAGCGGGAGAAGGAGATGCAGGAGATGCAAAATATGACTCCCGAGGAGCGCGCGCAGCGCTTTAGCCAGAGGAGCGGGCCGGAAATGGCAAAGATGAACCGCGATCGCATCATGAACACAACGCCGGAACAGCGTGCGCGGATGCGACCGCCCGGCGGCGGCGGACCCGGAGGCCCCGGCCGCGGTGGTCCCGGTGGTCCCGGCGGACCGGGCGGCCCTCCGCGGTGACGGAACATTCACAACTCAAATTAATTTTAGACAGAATGAAAAAAGCATCTGCACTCGAGCGTCGCGCGGCTTTCACCCTGGTTGAACTGCTCGTGGTGATCGCGATCATCGCCATCCTGGCAGGCTTGTTATTGCCCGTCCTGGGTCGGGCGAAGGAGAAGGCCCGCGACATCACGTGCGTCAACAATTTGAAACAACTCGGAGTGGCCGTCCGGATGTTTGCCGACGAGAACGAAGGCAAGTTGCCGCTGGCGGAACAGTTGCCGACATTGCCCTCGACGAACCCGCCGCTGCCCCGGATCTGCGATCTTCTCGGCCCGGAGCTGAGCTACAACACCAATGCGTTGCCGCAACACAACACCGTTTTTCGATGCCCCGACGACAATGCGCTGCGTTTTGAGCAGAACGGCTCGAGTTACGAATGGAACAACTGGTATGGCGGCCGGCCGGTGGACAGCCCGCGTCACAGCCAGAATCCGATCAGCGAAGCCTTTCTCATGTATGACTACGAGAGCTTCCACAGCGGTGGAACGGGCAAAAATGTTCTCTACGCGGACTTCCACGTCGGCAGCATCAAAGGCACGGCGGCCACAAACGATTGAACAAATCGTCGGTTGAGAAGGCGTCGCTAAAAATTTCCTGCGGACTTCGCCCGGCGTTTGCGCATGTCTTTGTAAATCACGATCCGAAATGGCAACACTCACCATGGCAACGCTGGCTCCCGCGGAGGACTGCGCCCCGGAACCTGCCGCACTGCAAGACTGGCCACTTCGATGGATGGCGCGGGAGAGGGCCTCGCGCTTGGCGGAGCGATCCGGCGCGGCCGGAAGCAATCCCGATTCAGCGGACTCATCGAGGATCGAACAGGCGCGCCAGGGCGATGAAACCGCTGCGCGCGCCCTGGTCCAAAGGCTTTATCCACTCGTCCTGAAAATCGTGCGCGGGCGTCTTTCGCCGCGAACCCTCGAGGAGGATTTGACGCAGGCCATTTTCGCAAAAATTTTCAAATCCCTTCATCAGTTCTCCGGCCGGGTGCCATTGGAACATTGGGTGTCCCGCATCGCCATCAACACGTGCATCAATCAGCTCAAGCACGAATCGGGGCGGCCCGAGTTGCGGATGAGCGATTTGAGCCAGGAGCAGGAGGCGGTGGTCGAGCATCTCGCCTGCACGGATGAGGACGTGCCGGCCGGGCAACTTCGGGCGGCGCGCGAATTACTGGAACGTCTCATGGCGCCGTTATGGCCCGAAGACCGGATGATCATCAACCTGCTCCACCTGGAGGAACGCAGTGTGGACGAAATCAGCCGGATGACTGGATGGTCCATTTCGCTCGTGAAAGTGAGGGCGTTCCGGGCGCGGGAAAAAATGCGCCGGCTCTGGAAAGCCCTGGTCAAGGAGGGCCAGTGGGAATCACCTTAAATTGATGATGCGCACCTGGGCTTTTCGAGGATTCTCGACAATATTCAGCGGCTGCCGTTACTATTGGCCTTCGCATGAACAAAGTCCGTCTGGGCCTTATCGGCATGGGAAACATCGGGAAGTTTCACGCCGACTATCTGCTGGCGGAGAAGGTCGCCCGATGCGAACTGGCGGCCGTTTGTTCGACCTCCCCTCAAAAGCTCGACGCTTTCAGGAACAGGGGCGTCGCTGTTTTCGATGATGCTTCGAAATTAATCGGATCCGGCGCGGTGGATGCCGTCCTGATCGCAACGCCGCATCCCCAGCATCCCGCCCAGGGGATCGCAGCGCTGGAAGCCGGATTGCACGTGATGGTCGAGAAACCCATCGCGTCACACAAAGCCGATGCGGAACGTCTTATTGCCGTGGCGGCGGAACGGCCGAAGCAGATTTTTGGGGCGATGTTCCAGCTCCGGACCGAGCCGCGTTACACCCGAATCCGAAGGCTCATCCAGGAGGGCGATTTAGGGAGCATCGTGCGCGTCAATTGGATCATCACCGATTGGTTTCGCACCGAGGCTTATTACTCGAGTGGCGGCTGGCGCGCGACGTGGAAAGGGGAGGGCGGCGGGGTGTTGCTGAACCAATGTCTTCACCAGCTCGACACGCTTCAGTGGCTCGTTGGAATGCCGGCGCGGGTCCGCGGCTTTTGCCAGCTCGGCCGCTTTCACGACATTGAAGTCGAGGACAACGTGACTGTGCATCTCGAGTGGGGCAGCGGCGCGACCGGCGTTTTTATTTCCAGCACAGGGGAAGCACCCGGCACGAACCGGTTCGAGCTGGCGGGGACGCGGGGACGCCTCGTGCTCGAGAACAACAAGCTGAGCTTTACGCGCAACGAAGCCGACATGCTCGAATTCAGCCGGGCGGTGCGCACCGGTTTTGCGCGGCCTGAGGTCTGGCAATGCGACATTCCCTTCGACAATGCGCCTTCGCAACACGCCACGTTGATGCAGAATTTTGTCGATGCGATCCTCGACGGCGCGCCGTTGCTCGTGCCCGGCCAGGAAGGGATTTATTCCGTCGAACTCGCCAACGCGATGCTGTATTCGTCGCTTATCGGCCAGACCATCGAACTCCCGCTGGATGCCGCGGCGTATGAAAATAAACTTGCCGAACTTATCGCGGGTTCGAAGTTGCGAAAAAAAGTAATCGAAGTGTCGTCTGAGGATTTTACAAAATCCTTCACGCGATAAGCCAGATCAGGCTTGCCCTCGGCACGCGTTTTCGGCAGAGAAGTCCCCACATCAGCTCGGGCGCATCTTAAACATCAAAGGCATCGGCATGAGCAAACAGAAGAATCTCTTTCCCAAACTTCATAATGCCATGTGGCCCGGCCTCGTGGGCAAGGGCGGGCCCGGGGCGGAACCCTCCATCGACCTGGATACCATGCTCGATTTGACGGCCAAAGCGGAGGTCAATGGGACGCGCTTCGATGGCGTCGATCTGTTTCTTTATGATCCGCACGTGTCGATCGACATCGGTGACGACGGGATTAAGGCGCTTGCTGAAAAGATCGCGGGGAGGGGATTCGTGGTGGGGTCGGTGGTGGCGCCGGTCTGGTTCGATGCCTCGGCGATGGGCGACGACACCCAGCGGGCCAACTGGCTCACGGCGGTTCGCAAAGCCTGTCGCATCGGGCGGACGCTTCGGCAGATCGGCGTGCGTCCCTATGGGATCGTGCGGATCGATTCCGCGGCGGGCGTCGCGGATTGGGACAAGGATCCCAAGGGCAACACGAAGCGCATCGCCCAAACCTTTCGCGAAGGGGCGGTAATTGCCGAGGAGCATGGTGAACGGCTGGCTGCGGAAGGGGAGATTTGCTGGGGCGGCATGCATTCATGGCGCAACATGGTGAATCTGCTCGAGGCGACGGACCGTCCGCAGACCGTGGGTTTCCAAGCGGACATGGCGCACACGCTTCTTTACACGCTGGGTTACAACGCCGAAAAAGACGCGATCCTGCCGGCCGGCTACAATTGGAAGGACAAATCCACCCTGGACAAGGCGCTCGTCAAGCTGACGGCTGCGCTCCGCCCGTGGACGATCGATTTCCATGTCGCCCAGAACGACGCCACGGTGAAGGGGTCAGGCGGGCATGATAAGACCGGCCGCCATTGTGTCGTGAACGACCCGAACGGCAAATTGAACATCGCCCATCACGCGGGCTTCTGGCTGCGGGACGAGAAGAAAAAGCTGACGAAAGCGGTGATGCACGTCTGCTGGGATGGCTGCATGTTTCCGAACGATGTGATGCGGAAGCAGGAGACCTGGAACAACATTTTGCGGGCGATGATCGATGTCCGAGAGCAGCATGGATGGCACGACCTGGGCTGAGCGGCTGGATCTGGATTCGGTTTCTGTTCCCTGCAATTGAATCCTCAAGTGCAGTCGGCTTCTGCCGACCTGCTTGGATGCCGTGTGTCCCGAAGTTGTTGGTTGGAGCCATTCCGCACGTAGCGCAGACTTCCAGTCTGCTGTATCGCCGACTTCCAGTCGGCAGGCGGTTGACAATCCTGGCGCAAAAGGCAACTCCCAACGCGTGCGGATTGGAAACCCGCGATACAGCAGACTGGAAGTCTGCGCTACAGGGGCGAATCAATCCCGGCTCGGACGTTCACCAACAACTTCGGGATGCATCTGGTTGGATGCTGGACCGGTTAAATACTTTGACCCTTTCCGAAACTTTCCCTAGGTTCGGTTGTTTAAGTTACGCAACGGGTTAAGCAGATTTCATGGCTCACGTCTCACTCAAAAACATCGTCGCTCGCGCTGCGAACACTTCGCCGGGGCAGGTGGATGATTGGCAGAAGAAATGGCGCCTGGCGACAGCCGACGGCTCGCAGGATGGCTTGCTGGAGTTTATATGTCGCGAGGCAGGAACGACCGAGGAACTCTTCCTCCAACAACTGGCCGGCGTTCTCAACTGGCCCTTTGTCGACCTCCGAAAACTCACGGTGCCCACCGAGGCGCGCAACAAGATATCGACGAAGGTCGCCTTTCAATATTTCGCCATCCCGACCGATTACCAGAATGGCACCCTGCAGGTTGTGGTGAGCAACCCGTTCGACGCCGGGATGCTGAGCGCGGTGCAGTTCGACGCCCGATCCCCGGTGCAATTCGCGCTGGCGCCGAAGATCGAAATCGACAAGGCGCTCAAGAAATACTACGGCGTCGGCGCCGAGACCCTGGATGAAATGTCGAAGGAGGATGACACCCTCGACCTCGATCTGGCCGGGGACAAGGAGATCACCGAGGGCGATCAGGAGGCGTCGGTCATCAAATTCGTCAACCAGATCATCTGGGAGGCTTTCAAGGATCGCGCGACGGACATCCATTTCGAACCGGCCGAGGATGAATTGCGCATCCGCTATCGCATCGATGGCATCCTGCACCAGACCCCGATGCCGCCGCAGTTGAAACGTTTCCAGGCGGCGATCATCTCGCGCATCAAGGTGATGTCCGGGATGAACATCTCCGAGAAACGCCTGCCGCAGGACGGCCGCATCAATGTCCGCATCAAGGGCGAGGAGATCGACATCCGCGTTTCGACGGTCCCGACCGTATATGGCGAAAGCGTGTCGCTGCGGTTACTGACGCGCGGCAAGATTTTTCTGACGCTCGACAAGCTGGGTTTCGATCACATGGAAGAGACGGCGATCCGCGACATCGTGCTCAAGCCTCACGGCATCATGCTCGTCACGGGGCCGACCGGCGCGGGGAAATCGACGTCGCTTTACGCCTTCCTCAGTTCGATCAACTCCGTCAGCAAGCGGATCATCACCATCGAGGAACCGGTCGAGTATGAATTGAAGGGGATCAACCAGATCTCTGTTCGTTCGGACATCGGGCTGACCTTCGCGATGGGCCTGCGCCATATCCTGCGGCAGGATCCAAACGTCATCATGGTGGGGGAGGTTCGCGATCTGGAGACGGCTGAGATCGCGATCCGCGCGGCGCTGACCGGGCATCTGGTCTTCAGCACGCTGCACACGAACGACGCCCCGAGCGCGTTCACGCGGCTTATCGACATGGGCATCGAGCCGTTTTTGGTCGCCTCATCCGTCGAGGCTGTCCTGGCCCAGCGGCTTGTCCGGACCATTTGCACATCGTGCATGGTCGAACAGCATTTCGATGCCGAGTTCCTGCGCAAGGTGCAGTTCCCGGAGCACGAGATTGGGACGGCGAAATTCTATCGCGGCGCGGGGTGCGAGGCCTGCCGCTCATTGGGCTACCAGGGCCGGCAGGGAATCTACGAATTGCTCGTCGTGACCGAGGCGTTGCGGCCGCTCATCATGAATCGCGCGCCCGCGAACACACTCGCGCAAAAAGCGATGGAAGGCGGCATGCGAACGCTGCGCACCGACGGCTGGAAAAAGGTGAAGGCCAAACGAACCACCGTCGAGGAGGTCCTTCGCGTCACCCAGACCGAGGAACACTTCGGATTGATGGGCGACTCGCGGACTGAATTCGTCACCAAGACATGAACTCGAGCTGGCTAACGATGATGCCCGAAGCCACGGGCCCGGGACAGGCCGCGACAACTGCCCCACTGCCGTTCAATCTTCATCTCTCCTGACCCATGGCCCGCTGGCATTCCTGCAATGTACTCCTGTCCGGTTCCCAGATCCGGCATCTGTGGCAATTCAGCGCCGCCAACAACAAGTTTAACCTTCTCAAATCCGAATCGAAACTTCCCAGCGAACCCCTCGCCGAGAAGCTCGTGGCGAAGGACTGGCATTCGCTGTTCCAGCCTCGTCTCAATGTGGCGTGGCTCTCGGCGGAGAAAGTTTTTCTGCGCGTGCTGCAGCTTCCGAAGACGGATGCCGCCGAGACGCAGTCGATGATTGATTTGCAGCTCGAGAAGATCTCGCCGCTGCCCGTGGCGCAAATTGTCTGGAGCTACGAAGTTTTTCCCTACATCGCCCAGGGTGGAGCCAGCGATCATCTGAATCCGCATTCCAGCGGCGAACAGCAGACGGTGGTGGTCATCATGGTGGCGCGCAGTCACGTGGAGGAGTTCCTGGGCCAGTTGGAAAGCCAGGGTTATGTGGCGGATCGCCTCGAACTACCCCTGCTTGACGAGCTGCGCTCGACGAAGGTCAGCGCCAATGGGGCCTGGATTTTTCCGGGGATCGGCGGCACTGCCAGCACCTGCATGGTCGCCTGGTGGTTCGACGGCGTGCTCCAAAGTCTCACCCTGCTGAATCTTCCGCCCGGGGAGACCCGCGCTCCCGCGTTGCGCGAGCAGATTTCGCAAACGGCCTGGGCGGGCGAGATGGAAGGATGGCTTACCTCGGAAGCGCGGTATCACCTGGTGGCTGACGAAGCGACGGCTGCGGCGTGGGTCCCGTTGTTTGATCCGAATACCACGGTCGAAGTCATTCCGCCGCCGGCTCCGGAGGCGCTGGCCGCGCTGACCGCGCGGCGCGTGACCGCCGCCACCGGCACCACGAACCTGCTGCCGCCGGAATACTCGAAGCGTTACCGGCAGCTTTTCGTGGACCGCCTCTGGATGCGATCCCTCGGTGCGGTGCTGCTGCTTTATGTCTTTGGCGTGGTGGTCTACCTCGGTTTTTTGCAGGTGGCGTCGTGGCGCTATGACAGTGTGCAGACCGAGGCCTCGAGCCTCGGCGTGACCTACACGAATACGATCCAGCTCCGGGAAAAGCTGCGCGTGTTGCAGGAGACGCTGGAGTTGCAGTATGCCGCCTTGGAGACTTACAAAGCCGTGGCGGAAACGATGCCGACCGAGCTGATTCTGGATTCGATGAATTTCGACCGCGGCCACAAGGTCACCTTTTTCGGATCGGCGGGGATCGAGGATCGCAGCATGGTTTTTGAATTCAACGAGGCGCTTCTCAAGGCGGCGGTCAATGGGCAGCCACTTTTCAGCAAGGTAAATATCGGCCGGGTGGACAACAAAGCGGGAACTCCGTTGTTAACATGGAGTCTGAATTGCGATCTGCGGCGCACGGATACCGAATGAAAGATTTCTTCAACAAGCTGACTCCCGCCGAGCGGCGCCTGGTGGTCCTCGTCGGCATCGGCGTGTTTATCGTGATCAACATCTGGTTCATCATCCCGAGGTTTGGTGAATACGGTGTGACGGAGGACAAACGCAAAAAGGCGCTGAAGCAGGTGAGTGATTTTCAGGCTGAAATAAAGAGAAAGCCGCTCTACGAAGGCCGGATTCGCGAGCTCTCGAAACAGGGCACGGAAGTGGCGACCGAGGAGGCCGCGCTGCGGCTCTCGCAGGAGGTGAGCTCCCAGGCCGCTCTCAGCGGCGTCACGCTCCCTTCGATCTCGCCGGTCAGCCGGAGTTCGGGCGGGAAAACAAATGCCTTCTTCGAGGAGGCCTCTGTCGGCGTCACTTTCACGACTGGCGAAAAGGAATTGCTCGATTTTCTGTACCGGCTCGCCGACAAGGATCTTTTGATTCGCGCCAAGAGCATGTTGTTGCAGCCCGATCAAACCCGCATGCGCCTCCAGGGGAACATCACACTGGTGAAAAGTTACCAGCGCAAAAGTCCGCCGAAGGCCGCGCCGGCGGCGCCCGCGAAGTCCACGAATGCCCCTGCCAAAACTCCTCCCAAGACAACTGGCACCCCGTCGAACACCACGACGAATAAAAAGAAGTGATCCCGTGAAAAACATCCATCTCATCCTGATCCTGGTGGCCGGCGCCATCGGGCCAAACCTGCGGGCCCAGGCCCCAACGCCCCCGCCTCCGACGCCCGATGCCGAGATGATTGCGCGCGAAAAGGCGGCGTTTGCAGCGGCCCGCGCCGCCGCCGCGGCCGCCGCCACCAATAATCCCCGAACCCTGCCGACGCCCGTGCTGACTCCGGCGCCTGGCACCACATTGCCGTCGGCGGCCACCCGTCCGGCGCCCGCGGCATTTCCTGTTCTGCCCACGCCGCCGCTTCCGACTGCGGGCGGAGTGAACACCAATCGGCCCGGGATGCGATTTACGCCGGCCAACACGGCCGGAACCTTGGCCCCGCCGGTCGCGCCGATCCCGGGAGTGGGAGCCGCTGCCGCCGGTCCCACAAATGTCACGGCCGCCGCCATCCGCGCGGCAGCCGCCGGCCAGACGAATCTGGCCGCTGGCAATGCCGCCGGCGCGCCCGAGGAGGTTTTTCCCCCGGGGCTGCTGAAGTTTTCGGACGCGGACATCAATCCGATCCTGGACATTTACCAGGAGCTGACCGGGCGGACCGTGTTGAAGGCGCCGTCGCTGCCCGCGGCGAAGATCACGTTCAAGACGCAAACGCCATTGACTCGAAGCGAGGCGATAGGAGCGCTGGAAACCGTGCTGGCGATGAACTCGATCACGATGGTGCCGCAGGGAACCAAATTTGTGAAAGCCGTGCCGCAAGCCCAGGCATTTTCGGAAGGCAAGGAGTTTGACAACCTGGGCACCAACTCTGATTGGCAGCTCTACCCGGAATCGGCGACGATGGTGACGCATGTCGTCCAGTTGAAAAATGCGTTGCCCAACGATTTGATCCAGATTCTCCAGCCGTTTGCCAAGATGCCCCAGAGCATTCTGACGGTGCCGAGCACGAGCATGTTGATCATTCGCGATTACGCGGAGAACGCCAAGCGCATGCTGGAATTGATCGAGAAGGTGGATGTGGTTCCGGTGCAGGATTTCATCGACGTGGTGATCCCGATTAAGTACGCGCTGGCGGCGGATATCCAACAGGTGTTGAGCACGCTGACGGCGGGCGGCGGGGGCGGCGGTACGACGGTCGGCCGGCAGCAGAGCAACACCGGCCTGAGTTCGGGCGGCGGCGGATTGGGCGGCAACCGCGGGGGCGTTGGCGGCTTTGGAGGCACCGGCCTCAATCAGCCCGGTTACAATCCCAACAATCCCTACGGCGCGCAGCAGCAGGGAGGCGCATTGGGCGGCGCGGGCGCCCCCGGCGCGGGCGGCCGCAGTTCATTTGCGCAACGGCTGAATCAGATCGTCAACCGCGCGGCGACCGGTACCGGCGACATTTTCGTTCTGGGCCAGACCAAGATCATTGCCGACGAGCGGACCAATTCGCTGCTGATCTTCGCCAGCCGCCAGGATTTGCAGACGATATCGAACATCATCGACAAGCTCGACGTTGTCCTCGCCCAGGTCGTGATCGAGGCCGTGATCATGGAGGTCAACCTCAACAACAATCTCGAATACGGAATGAACTACGTGCAGACCAAGCCGACCACCGTCGGCGACGTCTTCACCGGCGCCGGCGCCATCAAGACCATTCCCTTCCTGGGCCTGAACAACGTGGTGGGCGGCGGCGGCACGGGGTCGAACTCCATCGGCGATGGGTTCACCTATGTCGCGAGTTTCATGAATTTCGACGCCGCCATCACGGCGCTCGCCGGCGATGGACGCGGAAAAATTCTTCAACGTCCGCGCATCCAGACCTCGCACGCTGTCGAAGCCAACCTGTTCGTCGGCCAATCGCGTCCCTACCCGTCGAGCTCGAGTTCAGGCGGCATCTACGGCGGTTACAACCAAATTCAGCAGCTCCAAATCGGTGTCACTCTCTCGGTGCTGCCGCTGATCAACCACGATGGCCTCGTCGTGATGGATATCCGCCAGAAGGTCGAGAGCTATGATGGCGATGTCATCATCCAAAGCGTGGGAGCGGTGCCGATCACGAGCCAAAAGGAGGCCAATGCGAAAGTGTCCGTCCGCGATCGCGAGACGGTGATGCTGGGCGGTTTCATTTCCAACCAGAAGAACAAGTCGCATGGCGGCGTGCCGATCTTGAAGGACATACCCATCCTGGGCCGGCTCTTCAGTAGCACGAAGGAAACCGAGGATCGGCGGGAACTGATCGTTCTCATTCGTCCGACGGTTCTTCCCACACCGGATGTGGCGGCGACTTTCGCAAAGCAGGAGCGCGCCAAAATGCCAGCGACGAAGGAAGCCGAGCAGGATTTCAACGAGTCCGAGCGGAAGCTCCTCGAGGAGACCGACAAGCGGATGCTGAAAAAGGAGAACATCTACAAACGGGAGGGATTCTCACGGTAATCCGGTTCCGCTGCGCCGATGAAGTTTTTCTCGAATCACACTCCGTTGCAGCGCTCTCTCCGGCGCTCGCGCCGCTGCATTCGGTCCGCGATGTCGGCCTGTTTTACGATGTCGTTGCTGGCCGTTGTGGCGCTTGTGCCCAGGCCCGCGCGCGCCGATGCCGTTCTCAACGAGTGTTCGCAACACGCGCTCGAATCGGCGCTCGCCCAGGGCGGAGTCGTCACAGCCAATTGCGATGGCACACTGTTGCTGACCAATCCGATCACCGTTGCGCTGAGCGCGACATTGAACGCCTCGGGTCATCGGCTCACCATCAGCAGTCCGGCCGGCACCAACTCGACAAATGGCACCCGGCTGTTCCAGGTGAATCCAGGTGTCTCCTTTTCGCTGATCAACCTGACGCTGACCGCGGGTCGCGCGACGAATGGCGGCGCGATTTATAACAACCGGGGGATTCTGTCACTGGAGGATTGTGTGTTGTCGAACAACCTGGCGATCGGCCGGAGCGGCACCGGGGGCGGCCGCGGCAGAAGCAGCGACCGCCTGAACGGTGCCGATGGCAGGAACGGGGGCAATGGACAACAGGCGCTCGGCGGGGCGATTTTTAGTTTTCACGGCACCACCATTGTGAGCCGCTGTTCTTTTCTGACCAACGGCGCCATCGCGGGCGCGGGTGGTCCGGGCGGCGACGGCGGAAACGGTTATGGATTGGGTGGTGACGGCGGGAACGGCGGCAGCGGCGGTCGCGCGCAGGGCGGTGCCATCTACAGTTCGGGTGTTCTAATCGTCAGTAATTCCACGTTCATGCTCAATAGCGCGACCGCGGGCGATGGCGGCGCGGGCGGAACAAACGGCAGCGGTTTCGCCGCCAGTCACCTCGGGCATGGCGGCGCCGGCGGCTTGTCCGGCGGCGGCGCCATCTACAACCTCGGCGGTGGTGTCCTTGAAATCGTCGGCACGACGTTTTCATTGAACGATGCGCGAGCCGGCGCGAGCGCGAACGCCGGGAGTGATCGGCTTCGCGCCCGGGGCGGCAAAAACGGCGCTTCAAGCGTCGGCGGCGCCGTTGCCAATTACGGGTTAAGTGCCGTGGTCAATTCCACTTTCTTCGCGAACAAAAGCATCGGCGGGTCGGCAGGGAATGGCGCCGCTTCGGATTTTCGGGGCGGCCGCGGTGGCGATGGTGGCGCGGCTTGGGGCGGCAACCTTTACAACGCCAAGCGCACCGCTGTGACGAATTGCACCTTTTTCGACGGGGGCGTCACCGGCGGCACCAATGGGCTGGCCGGCACTGGTTCTGTCGCAGGCGATGATGGCCATCGCGGAGCGGGTCGTGGCGGCAACATCGCGAACGGCAACGGCACCTTTATTCTCAACAATTCCCTGATGGCATTTCCGCTTCCGGGCGCCAACGGCTACGGCGCCTTCAGCGATGCCGGTTACAATCTCAGTTCCGATCGGAGCATCCGCTTCAAGACAGCCGGCAGCAGAAGCAACATCGATCCGCGCCTCGGTCTGCTGGGCCGGAATGGCGGCCTGACAGAAACCATTCCGCTGCTGAGTGACAGCCCGGCAATTGACGCCGGCGATCCTTCGAACCGGATAGTCGTCGATCAGCGCGGCGTGGCCCGTCCCCGCGGCGCGCGGGGCGACATTGGCGCCTACGAATTCGGGCTCACCCTGCTCGCGCCGGTGATCGTGAGCCAGCTCCAATCGCAGGTCGCGCAGGCGGGCGGCACGATCAGCTTCATCATCGTGGTCAATGGCGATGGGCCACTGACCTACCTCTGGCGCCGGGGAGGCAACGCGATCCCCGAAGCCACCGGCCCGGTCCTGACCCTCAACAATGTGCAGGCCTCCGATGCGTCCACCTACGATGTCGTGGTCTCGAACAATTCCGGCTCGGTGACCAGCACGGCCGCGACGTTGACCCTGATCAATCGGGTCGTGATTTCGGTGCCGCTCGTGGACATGACAGTGGCGCAAGGCAACACCGCCACCTTCCGTATCGCCGCCACGGGGGATGGGCCGATCACTTATCAATGGTTTTTCAACCAGACCAATCCGATCCCCGGCGCGACGCTCACCTCGCTGACACTTCCCAATGTCGCCACCAACCAGGCCGGTGTGTACAGCGTGCTCGTCTCCAATCCGTTCAGTTCGATCCGCAGCGCCCCGGCGGTCTTGAGCGTCAATGTCATTGCCCCAGGAATCAGAGTGCAGCCGGCCAGCATCGTCGTGCTGCCGGATGCCCCGGCTTTTTTCACGGTCGAAGCGCTCGGCTCACTGCCCTTGCGATTTCTTTGGTATCACAACGGCACGAATCTCGCCGGCTCGTTCCTTCTCAATTCGAACCAATCCACACTGGTCCTCCCGAGTGTCCAGCCCGGGGACGCGGGACTTTATCATGTCGTGGTGACGAACGTCGCGGGGACTGCCACGAGCGAAGCGGCGACGCTGGCCCTCGATGCGTTCATGCCGATCATCGGCGCCCAGCCGACGAACACCACCGCACTTCAAGGCGATGTGGCCACCTTCCGAGTGAGCGCGACGGGCACGGCGCCTATTTTTTATCAGTGGTTTTTCAATGGCACGACGCCCGTGGCCGGCGGCACAGGTGCCTTGCTGACGATTGCCAATGCCGGCGCGGCGAATGCCGGATCGTATCATGTGGTGGTGAGCAACCGTTTCGGCGCCGTGGCGAGTGACGCCGCCACGCTGACAGTGATGTTTGTCCCGCCCGCGATCAGCGCGCAACCGGCCAGCGTGGCTGTCTTCTCCGGTGAAGACGCATTGTTCAGCGTGGCCGCCACCGGTTCATCCCCGCTTTCGTATCAATGGTTTTTCAACACGGTGCTGATCCCGGGGGCCACCGCTTCGGCGCTCGGCCTGTCGAACGTAACCAGCGCCGTTGCGGGTGAATATTTCGTGGTGATCTCCAATCCTGCCGGGAACACCACCAGCGACATCGTGACGCTGACCGTCGATGATGCGGCGCCCCAAATCACATTGCAGCCGACGAATGCCGATCTGTTGCTGGGGTCGAATGTCACCTTCAGCGTCACGGCGACCGGTTCGCGGCCTTTCTTTTACCAATGGTTCCTGGATGACGTCGAAATTCCGGGGGCAACGAACGCGACGTTGAGCCTCACGAATCTCGCGCTTGCCGATGCCGGCGCCTACAGGGTGACGATCACGAATGCGCTCGGGTCGATCGACAGCGAAGTGGCGACTCTCACACTGCTCTCCCCGTTCAGCGTTTCATGTACGGCGGATGAACCCATCACCTGCACGATCATGTTCGAGAGCGAGATCAACTTCGATTATACCCTCCAATGGTTTGATACCGAAACCCAGGGCTGGATGCCACTGGAGACCCTCACCGGCGACGGAGGCACGATGCAGTTCATGGATATGCCCATCACATCGCCGGACGCGCCGGCCTATCGAATCGTAATCGAGGCCACGCCGGTGCCGTAAGGATTTTGGACGACCGTATCGCGCTGGGCCCAGGCAGGGTCGGTTTGGGGATAATCCAGGTTGTAATGCAGCCCGCGACTTTCCGTGCGTTGAAGGGCGGAATCGACGATTAATTCAGCGACAGTCGCGATGTTGCGCAGTTCGAGGAGATCGCTCGTGACGATAAAATCCCAGTAATACTCCTCGATTTCACCCTGCAGATTCACGATGCGCGTTTTGGCGCGCTGCAATCGTTTATTGGTGCGGACGATGCCGACATAATCCCACATGAGCCGGCGGATCTCGTCCCAGTTGTGGGAGACGACGACGAGTTCATCGGCATCATTTGCCTGGCCGGCCTGCCAGCCGGGAATTTTTGTGGCGTGGATGGGTTGGGTTTGTGACATCACGCGGTTGGCGGCGCGGTGGGCGCAAACGAGCGCCTCGAGCAGGGAATTGCTGGCCAGCCGGTTCGCCCCGTGCAACCCGGTGCAGGCGACCTCGCCGACGGCGAAAAGCCCCGCCAGACCCGTCTCGCCATCCACGTTGGTGCGCACGCCGCCGCACTGATAGTGCGCCGCGGGCACCACAGGAATGGCTTCCTTGGTGATGTCGATGCCGTACCCGAGGCAGGTGTGGTAGATGTTGGGAAAGCGGTCGATCAGAAAGCGCGCGGGCTGGTGGGTGATGTCGAGCAGAACATGATCGGCGCCGGTTCGTTTCATCTCGCTGTCGATGGCCCGCGCCACGATATCGCGGGGCGCCAATGATTTCAGCGGATGATGTTCATCCATGAATTCACGGCCTTCGATCGACTTCAAAACGCCGCCTTCACCCCGGACGGCTTCGCTGATAAGAAACGATTTGGCCTTGGGATGATAGAGGCAGGTCGGATGAAATTGGATGAACTCCATGTTGGCGACGGCGGCGCCCGCCCGGTAGGCCATGGCGACGCCGTCTCCCGTCGCAATGTCGGGATTGGTGGTGTAGAGATAAACTTTTCCGCAACCGCCGGTTGCCAGCAACGTCACGGGCGCCGCGAAGGTCTCGACCTGTCCGCTTTTCTTGTCGAGCACATAGACGCCGAGGCAGCGGTTGGGATCGGGTTCGGCGAGTTTCGAGGTGGTGACGAGATCGATGGCAAAATGGTTTTCGAAAATGGAGATATTGGGCTCGCGCGCGACGGCGGCGAGGAGGGCGCGCTCGATTTCGCGGCCGGTCACATCCTTTGCGTGGAGGATGCGCCGTTTCGAATGGCCGCCTTCCCTGCCGAGATCCAGTTGCCGCCCGCCGTCCTCATCCGGCGCATCCCGCTGCGAGAACTTCATGCCCAGCTCGATCAGATCGGCCACGCGGGCGGGGCCCTCCTCGACGATCGTCCTCACGACCGCCTCCCGGCACAGGCCGGCGCCGGCCTCGAGGGTATCGCGCACGTGCATCTCGAACGAGTCCTCCGGGCTCGTCACCGCTGCAATGCCGCCTTGGGCGTAATTGGTGTTCGATTCAGCGCGATTCTTTTTGGTGATGATCGCCACCCGCCCATGCGCGGCTGTTTGAAGCGCGAAGGTCAGGCCGGCAATGCCGCTGCCTAGGACCAGGTAATCAAATTGTTTCATGAGCGCATACGGCAAGTCCGGAAGGATCTGGCTCGATCGGCTTTCATCCCAACTTTCCGTTGTCGATCAGCCTGGTCCTTCCGATGAACACGGCCATGGCCATGTGGGCGCCGCGGCCCGCCTTTCGTAAGGGCGCCAGTGTCTCGGGATCAAAGAACTCGATGTAATCGACCCGCGCGTCCGGCTGATGTTCGACCAGGCGCCGGAGCACATTCTTCAGCCGTTTTGCGTCCACCGATTTTCCTGAGCTGCGTATCACATGCCGCGCGCCGGCGAGCGCCCTCGAGAGGATGATGGCCTGGTTTCGCAGGGGGCCCTTCAGGTAGGCGTTGCGTGAACTCATCGCAAGGCCGTCCGCTTCGCGACGGGTTGGGGCGATGATCACCTTCACGGGAAAGTTCAAATCACGCGTCATCCGCCGCACGACCGCCGCCTGCTGCCAATCCTTGGCGCCGAAAACCGCGAGGTCGGGCCCCACGATGTTGAACAGTTTTGCCACGACTGTGGTGACGCCTCGAAAATGTCCGGGCCTTGAACCGCCCTCCATGGGTCGGGAGAGCGCTTCCTCGGTCACCCAGGTGCTGAAGGGCGCCGGCGATTTGCGCGGAAACATTTCACGGTCGGCGGGTATAAACAAAACATCCACACCTGCCGCGCGGCAGAGCTGCGTGTCGCGCCGCAATGAGCGAGGGTATTTGGAAAGATCCTCCTGCGGGCCAAACTGGGTGGGATTGACGTAAAGGCTGACGACGACCCGGCCGGGGCGGCCGACACCGGCGCGCGCGCGCCGAACGAGGCTGAGATGCCCATCGTGAAGCGAGCCCATCGTGGGAACGAAACCGATGCGGGCTCCGCTCCGGCGCCAGCGTCGCGAAAGCGATTGCATGGCGCGGACGGACTTCACGATTCGCATTCCGGGAAGTTGTCCAACGCCCGGGGCCGATGGCAATGCAATTGTCAGGGTGCGGTTGGGGCGCTCGGTGTCCACCCTTTAGGGTGTCGGGCCCCTGTGGTCTGAAGAGGAAGACACCCTAACGGGTGGACACCGAACGGGGAACACAGCGGGGGCGTGCCGGGGAATTCAGCGCCGGAACTGCATCGGGGTGGACTGCGACATCTCCTGCGCGCAAGAATGGAGCGCTCGGTGTCCACCCTTTAGGGTGTCGGGCCCTTGTGGTCTGTGGAGGAGGACACCCTAAAGGGTGGACACCGAACGGGGAGTGTGCGGGGGATTCAGCGCCGGAACTGCATGGGGGTGGACTGCGGCATCTCGTGCGCGCAAGGTTGGTTGGTGGGGGCGTCGGGCTGAATTTGGTTGGGGGTCACGAGCTGATTGGAAAGCAGAAAGGCTTCGACCTCCTCGCCGCTGATGTCCGGCAGCATGCGTCCGTTGATTTCCACGCACGGGCTGAGCATCTGTCCGCTTTTTTCGATCATCTCCTGGCGCTGGGCGGCGTCGTTGATAATGTCGCGATCCTCGAAAGGGAGATCATATTTGCGCAGGACGGCGCGCACGCCCTGGCTCCATCCGCAACTGGGTTTCAAATAAGCAATGACGGTCGGTTTGTTCATACCTGCACTGTTGGGCATGCAAGGCTGCGCGTCAAGGCCCGGGGCACTGCTGGTTGACCGCAGATCGCGTTCAGCGCTTCGCGGGGGCGGGGGGAAGCGGCAGGGTTTCGCCGGAGTGATCCTTCGGCGGCTGGTAAAGGCCCGGGCCCAGATTTTTCAGCGGATTCGATGGAGTCCGGGTGCGGCTGCGGATGACGGCCACGGCGAGAATCAAAAACAGGAGCAGGCCGACAACGCCCACCGAGATGCGCCAATTGAGACGCGAGAGCCAGAGGGTCAGCAGATCGAACACGCCGAGTGAGCGCGGGATGAGCGGAGGAGGCTCGGCAAATTTCTCGCTTTGGCTGAGCTCAGCCTCGAGATCCTCGATCACCCGCGGCACATCCAGCTTCAGCATCGAGGCATAGCTCCGCACAAAACCGCGGATGTAGACGGGTGCGGAAAAAATATCAAAATTGCCCGCCTCGATGGCGCGAATGTGGTCCGTCTTGATTTTTGTAATCTCGGACACCTGATAAATATCGAGCTTCTGCGACTCGCGCGCATGCCGGAGTTGTTCAGAAACGGTGACCATGCAAAAGAGAACTAGCGGATTGGGCAGGGGGTTGGCAACCCTTGAAAACCTTATTTTTGTGGGCGCCTCATCCGCGCTTGCGCATTGGTCGGCTGAAAAAGGTCCAGCCGGTGCCACGAATGGGATGGGAGGGCGGCGCTGGGTTCGGCATCGCCGCACGTCGCCGGATCCTCAGCGGCGCGCGATCCACTGTCCGATTCGCCAGAGCAGTAGAGGCATCGAGGCGAGGGCCAGGAGGGTCACGCACAATGCATTGACCTGGGCGTTGTGGCCGTAATGAAGCAGGTTGAAAATCCGCACCGCAAGCGTCTCTCCGCCGGCTGGCTGGATCAGCACGAGCGTTTCCACATCCCAGAGGCACAGCAGATAAATGGCATACCAGGCGGCCGCCAGGAACGGCGCGACTTGCGGCCACTGGACGTGGCGGAACAGCGCCCATCCACGCGCCCCACCGAGCCTCGCGACGTCGGTGAGATTTCGGTCCATGGAACGGAAAGCGATGGAGGCTCCGCTCCAGCCGATGGCGAGGTAACGAAAGGCGAACAGCAAAATGATCAACCCGGACGATGGATAAAAAATCGTGCCGTTCAACGTGGTGATGGCGAGCCGGCCCAGCAACACGCCCGGGATCAGGAAGGGAATCCATGACACCACGCCGAGCGGCAGGCGCCGCAGCGCGAGGCCGGCCGCTACACAGACTGTGGCAGCGGCGCTCGCGAAAATAAATGAGTTGAGGACGACGTCCGGGGAAGCCCGAAGGAAGGTCGGGAGTTCTATCCAGGTTCGACGGCTGCCGGCGATTTGGACCAAAGGAACACCGAGCGACAACCCCAGGAGGGCTGCGGTGAGAATGACGGTTGCCATGAAAAGGACCGGCCCCAGTTGCCGTTGGAGCGCGGCGGATGTTGCGCTTCCCTGAATGCGGGGCCAGCTGATCTCGGAACGTCGCAGCAGGAGCACGAGGACCAGGGGCACGAGAATGGTGGGGATGGCGGCGGCCCACGCGCCGGCGTCGTTCAGGCGCGTGGTGAAAGCCAGCCAGAGTTCCTCGGGAAAAACCGGCACCTGAAAAATAACGGGGACGGAAAAATTATTGAGCGCCAGCACGAAGGTCAGGAGCGCTGCCTGGAAAACACCGGTGCGTGCCATGGGCCAGAGGAGCCAGCGCAACAAACCGCAGCCCCGGAGCAGTGGATCCGATTCCAATTGCTGCGGCTCCAAGCGTGTCCATGCCCCGATCGTCAGCAGGGTGGTCAACGGCCATGTCAGGGAGGCCAGCAGCGCGGCGGTCGCCCCGAGGGAATGGAGGTTGAAGGGGAGCACGTGGCGGAGGACCCCTTTCGGGCCGAGCAGATCGAGCCAGCTGTTGGCCACCAGAAACGGCGGCATCGCGACGGCAACGACGACGGCGACAAGCAGGCAGCGGCGCCATTTTGGATGGGCACTGGCCAGCGCGAGGGCGGCGCCGAATCCCGCGATGGTGGCGAGGAATGTGGCGAGCGCGCTGACGATCAGGCTGTTGGTGAGCAGGGTCCAGTTCAATGGATTGTCGAGCGCGGGCATTAGGCCGTTTCACGAGGCAAAAGTCGATGGCGTGTGGTTTGTCTTGTAAATTTGGGCTTGCCCGGCGTGTTAAGTTCCAGTAATAGCAAACGTCAGAAGGCGTCAGCAGTTCAACACACCATCAACCAGCGGAATGGATTGTTTATGGGAAAAGTTCTGAATTACCGGGAGATCGATTGGGTCACAGCGCCGGGAGATCAATACAGCTTGATGCGTTGTCCGCCCCCTCCTTGCAGTGACAGTTCCCATTACCTGAGTTCCCTGTGGATTGGGACGACAGGCACAGTGACGGTTGCCGAGCTGGCCCCGCCCGAGCGGGATCCGACGATGCTCAGCGCTGCGGAGAAAAGCCGGATCCAGAAGTGGTCTTTCCAGGCCGTGATGGAAGCCTTGGGCGACGCGCTGGATGCGGCTGAGGATGAACTTTCCAGACCCGAGGAACCGGTTCGATTCGAGCCCGCCGACGTCACGCTTTCCGAAAAGGCGTACCAATTGTTGAGCGTCACGTTCCGGATTCGCGCCGACAGGATTACCGGCCCGCCGCCTCCCCCGGGAGCCCCTTCAAGAACGGCGTGAGCGCTGAGACTGGCGCGCCGGCATCCCATTCCTGTTGATGTTTTCAGGCGCGTCGTCGGCAGGCAGCCGCGCGGCCTTGAATGGATCGACCCCAGATGTCCCTGCGAAAGATCATTCTCAGCTCCCGTCTCTCCCTGGGCGACATGGTCGCGCTGACCGCGGCGGTCCGCGATTTGCACCGGGCGCGCCCTGGCGGGTTTCAGATCGACGTGCGGACCAGCTTTCCGGATTTGTGGAAACATAATCCAGGGCTCACCCCATTAAATGATTACGAGCCTTCGAGCGAAATCCTGGAATGTCTTTGCCCCCTGGTCGATCGCAGCGAAAAGGCCGGGCGCCATTTTATCAATGGCTTCAACGAATATTTGGGCTGGAAACTCGGGGTTTATACTCCACTGACAGAATTTCGAGGGGACATTCATTTGTCGGAGGCGGAGCTCGCGGCTCCCTCCCCGCTGGCAACGCTGGGAGGGGACACACCGTTCTGGCTCGTGTGCGCAGGGGGCAAGGACGATTTCACGGTCAAATGGTGGGCCTCGGAACGCCATCAGGAGGTGATCGATCATTTCCAGGGACGGCTTCTTTTTGTCCAGGTGGGAGATCATCAACGGCACCATCATCCGCGGCTTCGAGGCACGATGGATCTGCGGGGACGCACCACCATTCGGGAGCTGATTCAGCTGGTGCATCATGCCGATGGAATTGTCTGTGGGATCACGGGCCTGATGCACCTGGCCGCCGCGGTGCCCATCCGGAAAGGACGATTCCCCAACCGGCCGTGCGTGGTGGTGGCGGGTGGACGTGAGCCGCCCCATTGGGAAGCTTATCCTGGCCATCAATTTATTTCCGCCGTCGGAACGCTGCCCTGTTGCGCCCAAGGCGGCTGCTGGAGGTCGCGCGTAGAGCCCCTCGGCGACGGCGATGAAAAGGACAAGCCCGGGCACATCTGCGTGGACGTCCGCGACGGCCTTCCGCGATGCATGGACCAGATCCCCGCGGCGGAAGTCATCCGTCGCATCGAAATTTATCTGGCCGGCGGCGCGGCGAGAACCCTGGAGAACGGCGCCAGGGAATCCGCGCGAAGCGTTCTAGCGCTGTCGGATGGCCGCAAATCGCAGGAGCCATTGAATCTTTTTAATGCGGCATCGGCGGCGACGGAGTTCATCGCTTCCATTCCGCCCTACGGGGGAGGCTATTCAGGACGAGGCATCGTGATCTGCGGCGGGGGGGTGCGGATGTTCACCAATGCGTGGGTGTGCATTCGGATGCTGCGACGACAGGGATGCGCGCTGCCGATTGAACTCTGGCATTGGGGCGACGTGGAGTTGGATCCGGCGATGCGCGCGCTCGTCGAGCCTTTCGGGGTGCAGTGCGTGGACGCCTCGTTGTTCGAGGAGGATCCGTCGAAAACATTGTCCAACTTCTGGGCGTTGAAACCGATGGCGCTCCTGCGTTCGAAATTCAAAGAGGTGCTGCTCCTCGACGCCGACAATGTGCCGGTGGCCGACCCGGAATACCTGTTTGAATCGAAGGCATACCAGCAGGCGGGGGCGGTGTTGTGGCCGGACTATGGGCGTCTGGCGCCGGGACGCCCGGCCTGGAAGGCATTTGGTGTCGAGTATCGCGATGAACCGGAGGTCGAGAGCGGGCAGGTGATGATGGACAAGGAACGTTGCTGGCGCGCGCTTCAACTCTGCTGTTGGTACAATCAAAACTCCGATTTTTTTTACCGGCACATTCATGGAGACAAGGAGACGTTTCACCTGGCTTTTCGGCGTCTCGAAGAACCTTACGCCATGCCGTCGACTCCGATTCAGGCGCTGCCGGGAACGATGTGCCAGCATGACTTCGGAGGGCGCCGCATTTTTCAGCACCGAAACATGGCGAAGTGGCGTCTGTTCGGAGACAACCCGCCTGTGCCGGGATTCGAGTTCGAGGAGGAATGCCTGGCCTATCTGGGTGAGCTGGGAAAAAAATGGAACGGCCGGATCCGGCGTCCGGGCGCTGCCGCTGCGTCGGTTGAGGCGCCGCCGTGTGATGGCGGCGCGCTGCCGGAGATCCGCTTTTTTGCCTCGATGATCTCGTGTCCCGAGCGGGACAAGGTGCGCGCAAAAACGCTGGCGAAGCTGGCGGAGACAGATTGGGGATCGCTGCCGGTGCATGTGCAGATGGATTCCCGCCGCTTTCCGGAGCGCGAGGAGAACATCACGCACAACGGCTGGTGCGCGTTGCAGGAAGGGCTGAAGGCGGACGCCGATTACATTTTGTTTTTCGAGGACGACCTGGCTTTCAACCGGCATCTGTTGCATAACCTTCAACATTGGCCGCGACTGCGTTCGCGCCAGGTCACCTTCGCCACGCTTTATAATCCACGGTTTGCGGAAGTGGGATGGGACTTGCCGCCGACGGCTTTTGCGGTCGATCCGCGGCATTTTATGGGAACCCAGGCGGTATTAATTTCGCGGGAAGCAGCCGGGTATTTCCTCGAGCATTGGTTTGAGGGCCCGGCTCCGTTGGATTTGAAAATGGGCTGGCTGGCCGGCCGGATGCAATGGCCGATCTTTTGTCACAACCCATCGCTCGTGCAACACGAGGGCCGGCGAAGCATCTGGGGCGGAATGTTTCATCAGGCGCAGGACTTTGACCGGGATTGGAAGGCTCCAGCTTTGGAGCCTGCTGCCGCGCCATGAGCGACATCCACAATCCGGGATCCGGGCAGCCGCAGATTCCCGATCATGAACTGCTGCGAAAGATTGGGGAGGGATCGTTCGGCGAGGTTTGGATTGCCCGATCCCGGGCCACGGGCCGCCATCGGGCCGTCAAGCTGATCCGCCGGTCGAAGTTTCAGGATTCACGTCCCTTCGAGGTGGAGTTCGCCGGCGTGCGAAAATTCGAGGAGGTGTCCCGCCAGCACGAGGGTTTCGTGGACATCCTTCACATTCGTCGCGACGACGAAGAGGGTTACTTCGCGTATGTGATGGAGCTCGCGGACGACGCAGGAGGGGCCAATCCCATCGACCCGGAGAGTTATGCGCCGCGAACTCTTGCCGCGGAGCTTCAGCGGACGGGACGGCTCACGCCTTCCGAATGCGTGAGGGTGAGCCTGGATCTCACGGCGGCCCTGGGCGAACTGCACCGGCGGTCGCTGGTGCACCGTGACATCAAGCCCACCAACATCGTTTTTGTGCGTGGCGCCCCCAAGCTGGCGGATATCGGCCTTGTGACCGAGATCCGATCGGATGAGGCGGTCGCTGAACATCCCACGTTTACCGGCACGCCCGACTTCATCGATCCGCGGGTGCATGGGACAGCGCGCGGGGATCTTTTCAGTTTTGGCAAGGTCCTCTACCAGATTGCGACGGGGCTGCATCCGCGCGATTTTCCGTCGCTGCCGGAGGGCGTTCGTTCGATTGCGGAGCCGGAGGTGTTCTGGGAGTTGAACCGGATTTTCTCGAAGGCGTGCGATCGGGATCCGGCGATGCGCTTTCGGAACGCGGAGGAGATTCACCAGGAACTCAAGCTGTTGAACGCCGGCACCTGGGTCATCCGCT
>JBEEGQ010000182.1:0-4027 GCA_041166945.1 Verrucomicrobiota bacterium | reverse complement strand
ACAAACAGGTCGGCGATTTGGATGCAATCGCTGCTCGAAGTTGAGTCATTCAAGCCGATGATGGCGAGCGTGTGGGTTCCGGCGGCCAGTCGCACGCCCACCGCACCGAGGTCATTCGTCGATGCAGGCGCTGCCGGTGGCGAACCCGTCGTGCTGCCGCGGGAGGATTCATGCAGTCCGCTGGCGGACGCGGTGTTGAGCGGTTCCGACGGCGAACCCGTCACGTTCTGGCTGGTCAAAAAAACTCCATCCAGCCAGGCGATGTAGCCGTCATCAAAATCCATGCTGAGAAAAAGATGCAAATCCGCGTCCACCGCTGAAGCCAGGGTGAACTGCTTCCGCATATAAATCGTGGTGTAGTTCGTGGCTGCCGCTCCCTTCATATCCAACAGGAGCGTGCGGCAAAGGTTCGTTTCGGAAACGTTATCGGCGTAGCCAAACCCGCCCGTGCCGGTTCCCCATGTGGCATCAAGGCTGGCGTCCGCGAGCGTTTTCCATCCCGCCTGCGGCGCATTGGTCCCCTTGTGATAACGCCACACATCCTGATGGTTCACCAGGGGCGTCTGCGCGAATACAGTGAAAAGAGGAAGTACCGCGCAACACAGCGCCATCGAATATTTGAGCAGGGAATTCATCGTCAATTGTATGCCACAGTTTGCGGCCAAGTTCAAAGGGCCTCTCGATATTTTAACGGAAGGTTCATCCGGGAGCTGAACCATCAATTGAATCAATCCCTCCTTGACCGAACCGTGGCCGCTGAATGACATTCCAGTCATTTCCAGGGCCGTAAAAACGAAAACGGGACAGGCGTGGAAACCTGCCCCGTTGAAACTGGCGGCCGCGAGCGGCTACGGGTTATCCTGGGGAATGCGCATGCAGTAAAAACTGCGGTAAACAAAAATGAGCGCGATAGCGAGGAAGAAAACTCCGATGCCCGTTTTCATCCGCGCATTGGTCATCGTCACCGCAATCTCGACCGCCAGCAGTCCGAAAAGAGTCGTAAATTTTATCACCGGGTTCAATGAGACACTCGATGTGTCCTTGAACGGATCCCCAACGGTGTCGCCGACCACCGTGGCCGCGTGCAGCGGCGTCCCTTTTTGGCGCATGTCCACTTCCACAATTTTCTTGGCGTTGTCCCACGCGCCGCCCGCGTTGGCCATAAAGATGGCCTGGAAGAGCCCGAAGAACGCCATCGCGACCAGATAGCCGATGAAGAAGTAAGGATTGAAAAACGGCAGGGCCAGCGCCATGCAGAAGATGACGATGAAAATGTTCACCATGCCTTTCTGGGCGTAGACCGTGCAGATCTTCACGACCTCCTTGCTGTCTTCAATGCTCGCCTTGGCCGCGTCGAGCTTGATGTTGTCCTTGATGAACACCACCGCCCGATAGGCGCCGGTCACGACCGCCTGTGTGCTCGCACCTGTGAACCAGTAAATGACCGAGCCGCCAAACAGCAGGCCCATCATGATCTCGGGCTGCACAAGGCTCAGAGCATTAACAATGCTGAATGCCGGGTTTGCCTTTTTGCCGGCGGCATCCAGCAACATGATGATGCCGAACACCATCGTTGTCGCGCCCACCACGGCCGTGCCGATGAGAACAGGCTTGGCCGTCGCCTTGAACGTGTTTCCGGCGCCGTCGCCCTTCTCGAGCTGATGCTTGGCGTTCTCGAAATCCGGCTCGAACCCAAAGTCCTTTTTGATCTCGGCCTTAATTCCCGGCTGGGCCTCGATTTGGCTTAGTTCATAAACGCTCTGCGCGTTGTCGGTCACGGGACCAAAACTATCCACCGCAATTGTCACTGGGCCCATGCTCAGAAACCCAAATGCGACCAGTCCAAAAGCAAAGATTGGCGGCGCAAACGTGTATTCCGGCATCAGGCTCACCACCGGTGAATCGGCCATCGTCGCCAGCTTATAACTGATCAACATCAGCGTGAGAATGACCAGCCCCTTCCAAAACGCGGAAAAATTCCCCGCCACAAAACCGGATAGGATGTTCAGGGACGCCCCGCCGTGTTGCGAGGCATTCACAACCTCCTTCACATGCCGTGAATTGGTGCTCACAAACACCTTGGTGAACTCGGGGATCACGGCCCCCGCCAGCGTCCCGCAACTGATGATGCTCGAGAGCACCCACCACAGGCCGCCCATCCCTTGATTGCCGGTGTCCGCGGAGGGCCCCAACAGAAAATAGCTCGCGGCATACGTCACGCCAATCGAAACCAGCGAAGTGATCCACACCAGATGCGTCAGCGGCGCCTCGAGGTCAAAGTCCTTCAGCTTGCCGTATTTTGCCTTGCTGATCGCGCCGTTGAGCCAATAGGAAACAACCGACGTCACAATCATCAGGATGCGCATCGCAAAGAGCCAGATGATGAGCGTCGCCCCCATGAGCGGCCGCAGCGCCAGCGCCAGCGCCAGGAAGGCTATCAATGCCACACCCGTCACTCCATAGGTCTCAAATCCGTCCGCCGTTGGCCCCACGCTGTCACCAGCATTGTCGCCCGTGCAATCCGCGATCACCCCCGGATTCTTCGGATCATCCTCGGGCAGTTTAAAAACGATCTTCATCAGGTCCGCGCCGATGTCGGCAATTTTTGTGAAGATGCCGCCGCAAATGCGGAGCGCGCTGGCCCCGAGCGATTCGCCGATCGCAAAACCGATAAAACAGGGGCCAACCAGGTGCTGCGGCAGAAAACCCAGGATGCAAATCATGAAGAACAATTCGACGCTGACCAGCAGCAGGCCCACGCTCATTCCGCTCTTGAGCGGGATCAGAAGGGTCGCCAGCGCATTGCCTTGAAGGGCGCTGAACGCCGTCCGGGAATTGGCCACCGTGTTGATACGGATGCCGAACCATGCCACCCCGTAGCTTCCCAAAATACCCAGGATCGACGCCAGCAGCACCACAATCACGTTGAACGCCACTGTCCCCGTCGGGATCGGCGCCTTCGTGACCGGATCCAGGTGTTCGCTCAGGAATCCGAAATAATAGACCATACATGCGGCGATCAGCACCCAGAGCACGATCAGGAATTTGCCCTGTGTGAAGAGATACGTCTTGCACGTTTCCCAAATGATGTTCGACACCTCGCCCATGCGGGGATGCACCGGCAGGGCGCGCGTCTGCAGATATTGAACCCATCCGAAGGCCGCTCCCAGAAGGCAAATGACGAGGCCGCCGTAAAGGATGGTCATCCCGGAAAGCGCTCCGAAATGGACCTTGCTCAGATCCGGAATGTTAATGTCGGCCTCACCCGCCCACGCAGTTGTGGAGCTCGCCAGCAACGTTAGGAAAAACAGGAGAATGCCAATCCGTGACTTGTTTCGTACCATAATGGTGGGCGGAGTTGTGGCTTACGCAAACCCCGCTTGCCAAGCATTTTCTTAAGCGACGATCGGGCTTAACCCCAAACCCCGGCGCCGGTTCGTGTTGACTCATCCCATCCCGGTCGTTAGCCATAAAGACATGGCACGAAGACTCCGCCTCCAGTTCCCCGGCGCCCTGTATCATGTCCTGAGCCGCGGCGATCGACGCGAGCGCATTTTCAGCGACGACCAGGATCGCGAGCGGTTTCTCGAGACGCTCGGCGAAGCCTGCAAGAAAACCGGCTGGCAAATCCACGCGTTCGTTCTCATGCCCAATCATTTTCATCTCGTGATCGAAACTCCCGAGCCCAACCTGGTCGCCGGCATGAAATGGTTCCTCGGCACTTACACCGCCCGTTTCAACAAACGTCATCGCGCCTCCGGCCATCTCTTCAGCGGACGCTACAAGTCGATCCTCGTCGGCGGAAAGGGAGGATATCTGCGTACCGTCGTCGATTACGTCCACCTTAATCCGGTTCGGGCCAAACTCATCGAGCCAGCCCAGGCGCTCCGCCTCTTTCGCTGGAGCAGCTTTCCGCTGTTTCTCGCGCGACCCGAACAGCGCCCCTCCTGGCTTCGTGTGGATCGCGCTCTCGGGGAATGCGGCATTCGCGCCGACTCCGCTGCGGGACGAATCGACTTCGAACGGC
>JBEEGQ010000181.1:0-17786 GCA_041166945.1 Verrucomicrobiota bacterium | reverse complement strand
CCACGCTTTGGAGGACGCGCGTGGGTTGGTAGACGTAATCGCTGACGACTTCGAGTTGAGTGGAGCCGCTGAGCACCAGGAAGGACTGCATGCCGGCTTCGATGGCGCCGCGGATGTCGGTTTCCATCGTGTCACCGATCATGACGACATGGTCCGGTTCCGCGAGGGCGACCTCGGCGAGTTTGCGTCGCGCGCGGTGGAACATGTAGCCATTCGGTTTGCCGAGATAATAGGCGCGACGGCCGGTGCTGGATTCGAGGAAGGCGGCAGTGGCACCCGCGCCGGGGCGGGTTTTCTCGCTGGAAACAGGACACCAATTGTCGGGATTGGTCGCCAGCAAACGGGCGCCCCGCTCGATGCACTCGTGAGCTTTCGCAAGTCGTTCCATGGTGGCCGCCCCTTCGCCCACCACGACATACCGGGGTTGAATCGCGTCGCTGGCGATCTTCCGTTCGTGTAGCGCCGTCAGTAGTCCGCCCTCGCCAATCACGAACACGGTGCAGCCGGGATCGGTCTCGCTGAGAAAATCCGCGGTGTTCAATGCCGACGTGTAAAAGTGGCGTGCCGACAGACCCTGTATTCCGAGATGCTTGAGGCGCACCGCCAGATCCTCGGGTGTCGGCGCGGAGTTGTTGGTCAGGAAAAGAAACGGCGTTCCCGACGCGGTCAACGCTTGCACAAATTCCGTTGCGCCAGGAATGAGGTTGTTTTCCCGGTAGATGACGCCGTCCATGTCGATCAGGTAGCCGGTTTTCATACTTCAAAAATCGGTCCGCAGGGTGATGGGTTGTTCGGGGTGCCGCACGGCGGAGGGGGTGGGCATTCCAAGAAAGCCGGCCGGGTTCTGGCAGGCACCCCGGAGCTAGCAGGATGCCTGCCGCGATGCCCGGGAGGCCGTTCGCAAGGGAAAAATGGAAATCTAAAAACTCAGCGCCCCCAGAAACTGTCCATGGTGAGAAAAAACAGACAGCATGATCGAGGGCGGAACCGCCCCGATCATTTCGCGTCCAACACCGCCTGAACGGGCATCGAGTTGCCGAAATTCTTGAAGTCTTTGAAGCTCCACACGACCTTCTTGTCCGGGGTGACTTCGATGAATTGTGGGTTCTCAGGACCGGCGTGGCAATTCCCGAACACGGTATTTCCGTTGGGCAATCGTTCGACCCGTGTGACCCACGCAAGAACGATCCCGGGCAGATCATGTTGTTCGATCTTCCAAATGATCTCCTTTCGCGGAGTCACTTCGAGAACGCAATGGCCGTTGCCGCCCCCGATCAGAGTGTTGCCGTTGGGAAGACGCATCGCGCTGAAAACCGAGTTGCCAAAAGCTTCGGATCCATGGCCCCCTTTGCGCTCCCTGCCGAACAGCGGCAACTCGAACTCCCACACAACTTTTCCATCGTGATCATATTCGCGAACCGTCCCGTCGCTTTCATGCGCCACCAGATAATTGCCATTGGCGATCTTTCGGGCCAATCGCGTGTCGCTGTGCGTGCTCGGATGCAGCACCTTGAGCTTGATCTCGTGCTGCAGCCTGCCCTGTTTATCCACCTCGATAATGCGGGCCGGTCCGGACTCGACGATCATCGTGGAGCCGTCGGGCAACCGCTGGAAGGCATGCACTTCCACCGGCCGGCCCTCGTTTCCGTTCATGCGCCCGGCGTCATACTCCCAAACCGTCTTCTTGTCCGGCGTCACCTCGACGATTTTTGTCCAGCCTTGCTGAAGCAGAATGTTGCCTCCCGGCAACACCGACGCGTCATGAATGGCCCCCACTTTCATCTCCCACTCGAGCGAACCATCCGGTGCCACAATCGCCAGCCGCCGGGTCGAATCGTCCGCGGCGAGCAATCGCCGGCCGTGGCCAATCTGCTCGGCGCCAGCATCGGCCCAACAGAGACTGCCAGCGCAGGCGATGATCGGAATCCATCGCAGGGAGAACAGGTTCATCGGCGCATCGTAAGTGCTCCCTGTTGAAAGTGAACTTCGATTTTTTAACTCGCTCCGCCCACCGAATGCAAAAGGGATTTCGTTCCCGTAACGAAGCCGTCCCGGCTGCGAGTTCCCGCACTGTCCTGGGGCGAGGATTTAATTCCATACGATGCCCCAGTGAGACTCTGACGGCGGGACGCCGCCAGAACTCGCAGGCGGGACGCCTGCGCTACGCGTCCGAGGGTTGAGCGCTTTTTGTGGCACGACCGGGGACATTGCAGACCTTTGTGGCCAGACGATGGATCACGTTTGTGGCATCCGCAGCGCGCCGATTGGTTTTTCTCGCGGACGATATCCAAGGCAGCAGGTGAATCTGGCGTGCGGGAAAAAATTCGGACAGCAGGCGGGGATTCGACGCGATGACATCGCCGGCACGCGGCGGATTGACGAGAACGACTTCAGCAATGCGCGCTGTCCCGGGAGGTAGCGCGGCGAGGACGAGCCGCACCTGGTTCACCGCGCCAAGTCGGTTGGGGGCAACCACGATCGCCGTGGCGCCCAAAGCATCCATGAGATCGCGAGAGTCGAATGATTCGCCCAGCGGGCTCAGCAGGCCCCCTGCCCCTTCGATCAACACGAGTTCGAACCGGCGCGCCAGTTGCTGAATATGACGGACAACCTGGAATTTTGTGACCTGCCGCCTTTCCACGCGCGCCGCGAGCACCGGGGCCAGCGCCGCGCGAAAATGCCATGGATTCACTTCCTCCAGGCTCAACGTGCCATCCTGGGCCGCGCGCAGCTGGCGGGCATCGTCCCGGCCGCCAGAGCAAATGGGTTTCAGCGCGGCGACCGCGCGGTTTAATCCGCGAAGATGCCGGGTGAGAAGCGCGGTGACAAACGTTTTGCCCACGCCGGTGTCGGTTCCGGTAATGAAGAGGATGCGTGCCATGCGAGCGGGTGATGAAGCAACGAGGCCTGACCGGATTCAGTCGAGATAAACGAATTCGTTTAAGTTCAGCAGAGCGCGGCACAATTCGGCCAGGGGACGGGTCTTCAAAAGATGGAGACACGCATCGCTCTCCTCCCGCGCTGGCTTCCTTTGCAAGGCGAGCGAAAAGGCGCGGCGGACCTGTGCATCGGGACTCGAACCGGCTTCAGTTCGCACCCGCGCCGCGAAGGCCTTGGCGGTCTCGAGCGCCAGCGGGGAATTCAACAGGGACAAAGCCTGGGGCGCCACGATCGAGGCGGAGCGGCAAGGGCACGAGATGGAATTCTCCGGCAGATCAAACGTCTCCATGAATGGAACCCGGACGGTCTTTTTTTGAACGAGATAAATGCTGCGAACCGTTTGTTCCTTTTTTGGGGAGGGATACCAGCCCTTGGTTTTCGTTTCGTTATCATCCAGAAAGGCGGGATTGGCCTGAAGAATTTCCGGCGGCAGATCCGGCCATACCGGCGGCCCGCCGGACCGGTCGGTGAGCATTCCAGAGACGGCGAGCAACGAGTCACGCAACTCCTCGGCGCTCAGGCGTCGCGGTGACTGGCGCGAATAAAGAACATCGCCGGGATCTCCGAGGGTGGATCCGGCCGCTCCATCGGGCGATGCGCCAACACGGGATCGCTGTCTGTAAACCGCGCTGGTCACGATCAGACGATGCAGCTTTTTGATCGACCACCCGTCGCGCACAAACCCGGCAGCGAGCCAATCCAGCAGCTCGGGATGGGTCGGGCGCGCGCCGGCGAGGCCAAAATCGTTCGCTGTCGCGACAAGTCCCTTCCCAAAACAGCCCTGCCAGACGCGGTTCACCAAAACCCGCGCGGTCAAAGGATTTGACGGCGACGCGATCCATTCCGCCAACGTGAGACGCCGGCCCGTCGTGCTCTTGTTTCGTGGCGGAAAAATTTTTGCAGGGTTCGGATCCAGGGCGGAGGGAAACCCGGGCGCGACAGCGTCCCGCTCCTGTTTGATGTCGCCCTGGAAAAGGATCCGGGTAACGGCGACGGTGCCCGTGCCGTCTGAAGCCAGGAGCCCGAGGGTGAAATCGCGGCGTTTCTTTTTGAGCCCGGAAATTTCGGCATCGAGGTTCGACTGGCGCTCCTTTTCAGCTGCGGACAATGCGGCCTTTATTTCCTTGTCGGATGCCTCCAGTTTTTTCTCGAGGGCCTGGACCTTCGCCTTGAGCCCATTGGTGAGGCCGGCTGCAGGAATTTCGAGCAGCGCCGTCTCGTTCGACGCTAATTTGGAGATTCGTTCTTTGCGGAGACGTTGCTTGGCGGTCTCAAGGAGCGTCTCGCGGTTTTGCTGAAGGGGCTTCAACTGGCGATCGATCGACTGGTTGTGGGACCGAATCGCCCGCTGTTCGGGCTCGAGGTCCAGCGAGACGTCATCCGCATATTTCACCGGCTCAAAAAATGCGCGGAGCCGATAATGGTCGGCCTGTGACAACGGATCGAACTTGTGATCGTGACACCGGCAGCAGCTGATCGTGAGGCCAAGAAAGGCGCTCGCGGTGGTTTCCGTCAGGTCGGCCATCAATTCCGCGCGCGCCCTCGGTTGCTCGCTGAACAGGGCCGCTGAATTGTCCTGCGGCCCGAGGCGCAGGTAGCCTGTGGCAATGAGAGCATCCTGCCCCTCGACCGTTCGGGCCGGGCCGTCGAGCAATTCATCACCCGCCAGCTGTTCGCGAATGAACTGGTCAAACGGTTTGTCGGCGTTGAACGAACGGATGACATAATCCCGGAACCGCCACGCGCGCGGACGGAATTCATCCCAGTCGAAGCCATTGCTGTCGCTGTAACGCACCACATCGAGCCATGCGCGCGCCGCGTGTTCCCCGTACCTCGGTGACGCCAAAAGCTCATCGACAAGCCGCTCGTAGGCATCGGGACGGCGATCGCCCAGGAAACGATCCATATCCGCCGGCGTTGGCGGCAGGCCGGTGAGATCAAAATAGACACGCCGCGCCAGCGAGCGACGGTCTGCTTCCAATGTTGGCGACAGTCCAGCGGCCTCGATGCGCGCGAGGATGAATTGGTCTATCGCGTTGCGCGGCCAGCGACGGTTCCGAACGGCGGGAGGCGCGACGGAAGCGACAGGTTGGAAGGACCAGAGATCGAGACGCTGCCCGCCGAAAAGATGCGCGATTGGATTTCGCGGATCGTGCCAGGCATCACCGATGCGATCCCCCGGTTTTAACGCGGGGGTGGAACTGGAAACGGCCGCCGATTCAGGCCAGGGCGCGCCATCGCGGATCCAGCGTTCCAGCACGGCGATGTCGTTCGAGGTCAATTTCTCCTTCGGCGGCATCTCGAGTTCCCTGGTCGAGTGCATGACGGCCTGGAGCAAAAGGCTCTCTGCGGGTTTGCCTGGACGAACAGAGGGCTGCCCGGAATCTCCAGCCTTCAGAACGGCAGCGCGGGAATCGAGGCGCAGGCCGCCCTTTACCTTGTCGGGCCCATGGCAGCTGATGCAGCGCGATTCGAGCAATGGCTTCACCCGCTCGGCGAAATGCCGATCGGCGGCGTCCTCCGCGGACAGGGAAACCGTTAGGGCGCCTGCGAGCGCGAAGCAGATGGCAACGGGCTTCACGACCGGGAGCCTGCCATAAAGGCAATCACTTTGGAAGCCGCCTGGCGAAAGACTTTCGAGCGGGAACGCGGGGAACCGCAGCGGGACGACGAATCGAAACTCGACCTATTCCGACGGCTTCTTGCGAACGAACGCGTGGGTCGAATGCCCGAAGAAAAGATCAGCAGCTTCCATCAAGGTCTCGCTCAGCGTCGGATGCGGATGAACCGTTTCGGCAAGATCCCGAACGGTGGCGCCCATTTCGATGGCGAGGGTGCCTTCCGCGATGAGTTCGCCGGCGCCATGACCGACGATTCCCACGCCCAGAATCCGTTCGGTGGAGGGATCGATGATCAGTTTCGTCAGGCCGTCAATTCGATCGAACGTCAATGCCCGCCCCGAGGCGCCCCATGGAAATTTGACCACTTCAACTTTTTGACCCTTGGCAGCGGCCTCGGCTTCGGTGAGGCCAACCCAGGCGACTTCTGGATCGGTGAACACGACAGCGGGCATGGCGATATTTTCCCAGGAGCTCGCCTGGCCGCAGAGCGCCTCGACGGCGACCCGGGCTTCCTTGTGGGCTTTGTGGGCGAGGAGCACGCCGCCCGCGATGTCGCCGATGGCGCTGATGTTGGGATCGGTGGTTTCGAGGCGCGGTGTGACCTTGATGAACCCTTTTTCATCGCGTTCGACTTTGGTGTTTTCGAGGCCGAGATCCGCGGCATTGGGAACGCGGCCGACGCTGACGAGCACGCGATCGTAAAGTTCCTCCTTGAGCGTGCCCGAGCCGTCGTCGATCGACACTTTGATCTGTTTCACGGCGGTCGACATTTTGGCGACCTTCGTTTTCACGCGGAGCGCCTTGAACGCTTTTTCGGCGAACTTCACGACCGGCTTTGCCAGGTCCGGATCGGCGCCGCTGAGGATGCTATCGAGCGCTTCGACGACGGTGACACGGCTGCCGAGGCGGGCATAAACGGTGCCGAGTTCCATTCCAATGTAGCCACCGCCGATGACGAGCAGTTCGCCGGGTATATCCTCGATCTCGAGGGCCTCCGTGCTGGTCATCACGCGCGGGTTGCCGAGATCAAACGCCCTGGGGAGGGACGGCTTGGAACCGACGGCGATAATCGCCTTGTCAAATTTAACGAATTGCTGCCCGCCCTCCGTTTCGACACGCAATGTTTGAGAGTCTTCGAAATAACCGCGTCCGCTCATGACCTGGACGCCGCGGCGCTGGGCAAGGCCGGCCACACCCTGCGCTAATTTGGTGAGGATCGATTCCTTCCAGGCGCGCAATTTGGCGAGGTCAATTTGTGGAGCAGAAAAAGTGATGCCGCGCGCGTTTGATTCCCCTGCTTCCGCCAGGAGCTCCGTGGCGTGCAGCAGCGCCTTGGACGGGATGCAGCCGCGATTCAGGCAGACGCCGCCCAGGCGTTTGTCCTGCTCGACCAGAATCACCTTCCTGCCGAGGTCGGCGGCATAAAAAGCCGCGGCGTAGCCCCCCGGCCCGGCGCCCACGACAACAATTTCGGTTTTTATCGGGTCCATGAAATGAGACAGCTGCGAACGATTTACAATTTGAGATCAGCGGCACTGAACGCCTCGAAGGCGGCCATGAGGTCCACAATGAACCGGGCGGCGCTTCCGCCATCGATGACCCGGTGATCATACGAGACCGCGACGGGCAAAAGAAGGCGCTGGACGATTTGCTTTTCACGAACCACCGGCTGGAGAGCGCCCTTTCCGAGTCCCAGAATGGCCACTTCGGGTTTGTTCACGATGGGCGTGAAATGGGCGCCGCCGATGCCACCCTGGTTGGAGATCGTGAATGTGCCGCCCTTCATCTCATCGAGCGTGATTTTCCTGTCACGAGCCTTGTCGGCCAGCTCCTGCACCTCCCTGGAAAGCTGAAAGATCGACTTGCGATCCACATCGCGAAGCACCGGCACCAACAACCCCTGCTCGGTATCCACCGCGAGTCCAATGTGGAAATATTCCTTGGAGATCAGCTCGTCCGTTCGTTCGTCGAGGCTTGAATTGAACACCGGATGCTTTTTTAAAGTCGTTGCGACCGCCTTCAACGCAAAAGAGGTCAGGGTCAGGCGCGTCCCCTTTTTTTCATATTCCGGCGCGAACTGCTTCCGCAATTCCATCAGCGCCGTGATGTCCGCCTGGTCGAACTGGGTGACATGCGGAATGGAATTCCAACTCTCAGCCATCCTGCGGCTGATCGTTTTGCGAAGGGGCGTCAGGTTTTTTTTTGAGACAGGCCCCCATTTTGAAAAGTCGACCGACTCGGGAACAGGCCGGCCGGCGCCACCTGAAGTCTGGGTGGCCAGTGTCTGCAGCCGCGCGATGTATCCCCGCAGATCCGCCATCACAACGCGGCCACCCGATTCACTGCCGCGAATGCGTCTGAGGTCGATGCCCAACTCACGCGCGATGCGCCGGATCTCGGGAGAGGCGGCGGGCATCGGCGCATCGGCGGCTGGCTCGGCCATCGGCGCCGGTGCATCGGCAGGTGTTGACGGAGCGGGACTGGCGGCTGGTGCGGCTGGTTTTGTCGCAGGGCCCGCAGCGGGGGCCGGGGCCGAACCGGCTTCGTCCACGGTCAAAAAAACCTGTCCGACGACAAGACGATCGCCCTCCTTGACGCGAATTTTGGAGATGATGCCCGCGACGGGCGCGGGGATGGGGGCGACCGCTTTTTCGTTTTCGAGCTCAAGGATGGTCTGGCCTTTGGTTACCGTGTCGCCCTCTTTGACGAGAATGCTGACCACGGAGCCGCCTTCGGCGCTTTCACCCAGCCTGGGCAGTTTTACGTCCATAAAAATATCGAGCCGTGCCACGAGCGACGGCGATTAAAAAGTCCGAGCCGGAATTCGGTCAACAAGAGGGGCGAGTGTAGGCAAGCAGCGCGTGATGCCAAGCGGAAACGCCTTCTCTCGCCTTCTCTCCCCTTCCTGCCCAGTAACCGCCGAGCAGAAACGCCTCCGCTCCCCCTCCCTCTCCTCCATTTCCGAAATGGAGGAGAGGGTGCCCGAAGGGCGGGAGAGGAGGAGCATCCCTCCCGACGGGCGTTACGGGACGCAATGCGCGCATAAAGACCCAGCCACATCAGTCTTTTGGACGGCGCCGGCGGGCGGGAAGGCTGGACAGAAATCCCGTGGCCAGCCCGAGCCCCAAACCCGCCGCGTGGGCCATGTTGGCGACGTTACCCACCACGCCGGTGAAGCAGAGAAAAAACCAGGCGACCATCATCACCACCGTTTGCGGATGCAGATACAAAGCGGATCGCGGGTCGAGCCGCCCGCGCGCCCAGATGTAGCCGAACAAGCCGTAATTGATTCCCGAGAACCCATTAAACAGCGGCCCTGCGACGTGGTATTGCGCCAGGTTGGAGACGATTCCGAAGAGAATAACATAGAGACCAAAACGGCCGGTGCCGATTCGGGCTTCGATCATGCTGCCGAGGCTGAGCAACATCATGAGGTTGAAGAGCAAATGAAGCGGCTCCATGTGGATGAACGCGGGCGTGAGCAATCTCCAAAACTCCCAATTCCGAATTTCGGCAAGGCCAGGCAGGGCCGTCAGGGTGCCGGGGCTGATCTCGACTTTCGTGATGAACAACTCCGCCCCAATCCGCTCCTTGTAACCGGTCCAGGCCAGGACAGCGATGGCGAGGCAAAGACACATCAACACGGCGGTGAGGGCGCCAACGCCGTAAGGCACAGTGGCGCCAAACACGGCGCGCCGATCGAACGTGCGTTGCTCGACCTCGTCGAGCTCCGCGAGGGCCTTTTGGCGAAGCTGCCGGGCTCGATCCGATTTGCCGGCATAACGCGGATCCTGCGGATTGAGGAGAAACGCTGTCAGCAATTCCTTCGCGCGTTCCAATTCGTCCTCGGATCGAATCCATATGGCCCAGCCCTCCGGGTCGGCCTCGACGCTATTGTCGATGCCTTCAACGGCAAGGATGTCGCTGAATTTGGCGGCGTTGGCCTCGGTGGGGACGTGTCCAATGGATCGCATGTTGCGGCGGAGCGAATCTAGGCGACCGGATGAATTGCGCAATCCCGATGAGCCGGGGCGGACGCCGGCAGCGTGCGGAAAAAAGAGGCCCGTTCATTGGAACGGGCCTTCGAGGGAAACTCAGGGATGATGATTATGTTATGCCCCCGCCCCGGCGACCTTGGCACCCTGCGGCTCTGCGGGCTTGGTTTCACCCGTGGACGTCGCATCGGTCTTGGCCGGTTCCGGCTCGGCCTGGGCCGGAAGTTCGACCCATTCAAGGATGGCCAACTGGGCGGCGTCACCCTGGCGTTGATGCATGCGAATGATGCGGGTGTAACCACCAGCGCGTGCCTTCAGCGTCGGGGCCACTTCCTCGAACAGGATGTGAACGACGTCATCGTTTTTGCGCCAGGCAGACCGGACAACGGCACCCTTTTTTGAAGGTGTTCCCTTGAAATGAGAGCGGGGTTGCTGTCGCAGGCGCGCGGCGGCCAGCCGGCGTGCGTGCAGGGTGCCGGCCTTGCCGAGGGTGACCATCTTCTCGGCGACCGATCGGGCAGCCTTGGCCTTGGCCAGGGTGGTGGTGACGCGGCCGTGCTTGATGAGGCTGCCGACGAGGTTGGCGAGCATCGCGTTGCGGTGCTCGAACTGGCGGCCCAGTTTGGCGGTTCGTTTAAGATGGCGCATGGGAACGGACTCCGGTTAAAGAACAGACTCGGCAACAACTTCCTTCGGCGGATCGAGCAATTCCGGCTCGAACGTCATCCCGAGGGACAATCCGAGCGACGAGAGCTTGTCCTTGATTTCATTCAGGGATTTCTTGCCGAAATTCCGGTATTTGAGCATCTCCTGCTCGGTCTTCATCGCCAACTGGCCGACGGTCGTGATGTTGGCGTTGTTGAGACAATTGGCGGCGCGCACGCTCAGTTCGATCTCGTTGACCGACATGTTCAGCAGCTTGCGCATCTTCGACTTGTCATCGTCCTCCTTGCGCGTCTCTTCCTCGAACTCGACGGCATTTTTGTCATAACCGACGAAGACATCGAGGTGATGCTGCAGGATGGCGCTGGCCTGCGTGAGCGCATCATCGGGCGTGATGCGGCCGTCGGTCCAAATCTCGACGATGAGCTTGTCGTAATCGGTGCGCTGTCCGACGCGGGCGCTTTCGACGCCGAACCGGACCCGGGTGACGGGGCTGAAGAGGGAGTCGATGGCGATCACGCCGATGGCCTGGTCGAGCTTCTTGTTTTCATCGCCCGGGCAGAAGCCGCGGCCGACTTTGACTTCGAGTTCCATCTCGAATTTCTTCTTCCGGTCCAGGGTGCAGATCAGCTGCTTGGGATTGACGATCTCCGTGTTTTGATTCAGCTGGATGTCGCCGGCGTAAATCGGGCCCTCCTTGTTGATGGAGAGGAGAAGGGTCTGCGGATCGCGGACATGACATTTGAACAGAACCTTTTTCAGGTTCAGAACGATGTCGGTGACATCCTCGAGGACGCCGTCGACGGCGGTGAATTCGTGCATGGCGCCATCGATCTTGAGGGAGGCGACAGCGGCGCCTTCGAGCGAGCTGAGGAGCACGCGGCGCAGGGAGTTGCCAATCGTATGGCCGTAGCCCGTTTCAAACGGTTCGGCAACAAACTTGGCGTAGGTGTCAGTGGCGCTTGCATCTTCCTTTTGCAAGCGTTTCGGCATTTCGAATCGGCCCAGGCGGACTGGCATAGTTTTTTGGTTCGCAATTTTAATCTGACCGCATCCCGTTATTTATTCCCGTGATGGGACGCGGCCCGTATAATTGCATTCTATTTCCCATCCTCCGGTGAGGACGGGGTTTTGGTTTAACGGGAATAAAATTCAACGACCGACTGGACGTTCGCAATAGGATGGATTTCGTCGCGGGTCGGGACCCGCATGACCGTGCCCTTGAAGGCGTCACGCGTCAGGGAGAGCCAGTCCGGAACAGCGCGGCTCGTGGCGGACTCGAGGTTCTTGGTGGCCAGCTGGCGGGCGCGGGGATTGTCCTTCACCTCGATGACATCGTTGACCTTGACGGAAAACGACGGGATGGAGGCGCGGCGGCCATTGACCTTGATGTGGCCGTGGCCGACGAATTGGCGGGCGGCCGCGCGGGTGTTGGCGAACCCGAGGTGATAAACGACGTTGTCGAGGCGGGTCTCAAGAATCTGGAGCATCTGCTCGCCCGTCACACCGCGCCGCTGGCGTGCGCGCTCATACACGCCGCGGAACTGGCGTTCCATGAGGCCGTAATAATAGCGGAGCTTTTGTTTCTCGAGCAACCCGAGCCCGTATTCGGTGGTCTTGCGGCGGGAACCTTTGGGGCCATGAACGCCGGGACCATAGTTGCGGCGTTCCAGATATTTGGACGGCCCAAAAATCGGGATGCCGAACCGGCGGCTGATGCGAACGCGGGGACCTGTGTAACGAGCCATAGTAATTGAATCGTAAAACTTGAATCGAAATCAGACGCGACGTTTCTTGCGCGGCCGGCAGCCGTTGTGCGGGATGGGCGTCACATCCTTGATGGTGCTGATGTCGAGACCGATGGCCTGCAGCGCGCGGATGGCCGATTCACGGCCCGAGCCTGGACCCTTGACCCGCACTTCGACCTCCTTCAATCCGTGGCTCATCGCCTGGCGGGCGGCATCCTGCGCCACTTGTTGGGCGGCGAATGCCGTGCTCTTTCGCGAGCCCTTGAAACCGACGCGTCCCGCGCAGGACCAGCCAATGACATTGCCATGCATGTCACAGATCGAAACGGTGGTGTTGTTGAAGGTGGCAAGAATGTTGGCGACGCCGGCGCTGATGTTTTTCGAGCCCTTCGCCTTGATGATCTTTTTTGACGCGGCGTCATCGCCGAGCAATTCCGCAGCGGTGGGAGCGGCGGCGGCGACCGCAAGAACAGGCTTGCCGGCCTCACCCGCGGCGGGCGCAGCGGCAGCCTTGCCCTCTTCGCCCGGTTTGGCGGCCTTGTCGCCGGCGGCTTTTTCACCGGCGGCCTTGGGAGCCTTGGGCTCCTTTTTGGGCTTTGCTTCCTTGGGTTTGGTTTCGTCAGCCATAAAAATTTTCGGAAAGGGCGATTAGTGGGTGCCGGTTTTGGCGTTCGGATTGCGCTGCACGCCCACGGTCTTTCTGGGGCCTTTGCGGGTGCGGGCGTTGGTGCTGGTACGCTGGCCGCGGACTGGCAGCCCGCGCAGATGGCGGACGCCGCGGTAACATTTGATCGCTTGAAGCCGTTTGAGGTTCAGCCCGAGCTCGCGCCGCAGGTCGCCCTCGATGACATACTTGCCATCCTGGATGGCATGGACGATCTGCGAGAGCTGCGCCTCGGTCAGGTCCTTGGCGCGGATGGCGGGATCGATCTTGGCGCGTGCCAGGATATCGACCGCGTTGGAGGGGCCGATGCCGTAGACATAGCGCAACGCGATGTCGATGCGTTTGTTCGGCGGGACTTCTACACCAATGATTCGTGCCATAGCGGTTTAACCCTGACGTTGCTTGTGACGGCGGTTGCTGCAAATGACGCGGATGACGCCCTTGCGCCTCACGATTTTGCAATTCTCGCAGAGCTTCTTTACGGATGCGCGAACTTTCATTTTCGTTTCGTTCTAAAAAAGTACCCGGCCCCGGGACATGTCGAAGGGCGTCATTTCAAGCTTCACTGTCGTGCCGGGCGCGATCCCCGGCAGCCGCTCCCGATCCCGACGGGCGGCATGGGCCAGGACCTGATGGCCATTGGACAGCGCCACACGGAGCAACCCGTTCGGCAACACTTCCATCACGACGCCGTCGAGGTGGATGGCATCGGAGACCGGCATGTCAATATTTCCGGTTCGCCTTCAGTCACCAGAACCGTGTGCTCAAAATGGGCGGACAGTGAACCATCTTTGGAAACCACTGTCCAGTTGTCATTCAAGATTCTTACTTCGGGACGGCCCGCGTTGACCATCGGCTCGATGGCGATCGTCATCCCCGGCCTCAGCACGGGCGATTTCTTGCCGTCGTCATAGTTCGGCACCTGCGGTTCTTCGTGCATCGACCGGCCCACGCCGTGTCCCACGAATTCCCGGACGACGCTGTAGCCGTTGGTCTCGACATACCGCTGAATGGCGCGTGAGATGTCCACCACGCGCCGCCCGGCCTTCGCCTGGGCGATGCCTTCGTAAAGCGCCTGCTCGGTCACATCCATCAACCGCTGCGCCTCCACGCTGCAGCCGCCGACCGCAACCGTCCGGGCCGTGTCACCAATAAAACCCTGGTGCACCACGCCGACATCCAGGCTCACCACATCGCCAAAATTCAAGCGGCGCGGCCCGCCGATCCCGTGAACGACCTCTTCGTTCACCGAGATGCACAAGTGCCCCGGAAATTTCCGGTAGCCCAGAAACGCGCTCCGCACACCATGCGCCTTCATCCGGCCCGCCGCGAACTCATCGACTTCACGCGTAGTCACACCCGGCCGCACAAAATCCGAAACTTCATCCAGCACGGTTTGGGCAAACGCCCCCGCCGGCCGCATCAGCGCCAGGTCCCGATCGGTCTTCAACGGGATCATCAACAGCGCGCCGCCTAGAAGCGGCCCTTAAGACGTCCCTTCTTCAGGAAGCCGTCGTAATGGCGCATCAACAGATGCGATTCCATCTGGCGCATCGTGTCGAGCATGACACCCACAAGGATCAGCACGCTGGTGCCGCCGAAAAATGCGCCGATGTTGTAATCCACCTTCATCAACCGGTTCAGCACGGTTGGAATGATCGCGATCACGATCATGAAAATCGCCCCCGCCAGCGTGATCCGGCTCATCGCATTGTGAAGGAAATCCGCCGTCGCCTGCCCGGGGCGCACTCCCGGAATATATCCGCCGTACTTCTTGAGATCGTCGGCGATCTGGATCTCATTGAACTGGGTCGCCACCCAGAAATAGGAAAAAAACAAAATCATCAACGCGAAGAGGAACATGTGAAGAAAGGCATCTTCGCGCAGTGCGCTGGACATGTTCTGCAGGATCTTGATCCTGTAATTATCGCCCAGGAATTGCAGCGCCTTCTGCGGCAGCATCAATATCGCCTGCGCGAAAATGATCGGCATCACCCCGGTGAAATTCAATCGAAGCGGCAGGTAGGATGTCTGCCCCTGGACGACCTTCCGGCCGACGGCGCGTTGGGCATACTGCACAGCGACCTTTCGCTGCGCCTGCGTTATGGCTATGACCCCTGCTATCACTCCCATCAACAACAAGAGCAGCGCGATGGTCTTGAAAATCACGATCTGTACCCCCGTCGTTTCCGTATGGGTAAACATGTCGTAGAGCGCCTGGCCTGCTTTCGGAAGCCGCGCCAGGATGCCGATGCTGATGATGAGCGAGATGCCGTTTCCAATGCCCCGTTCCGTGATCTGTTCGCCCAGCCACATCAATACCATCGTCCCGGTCGTCACAATGATGGCCGTCTGGATCCGGTACCACCAAAGGTTCTGGTAAAGCACGAGACTCTGCTTCAGTCCGGGCGCGAGGGTCTCGGCATTCTCCCAGCCGATGGCGGTGAAAAATGCCTGTCCAAGGCAGAGAATCACGGTGAGATACCGGCCGTATTGGATGATCTTGGTCCGGCCGCCCTCTTCGCGGGCGAGCTTCGAGAGCTGCGGCATGACGGCGGTCAGCAATTGCAGGATGATGGTTGCGCTGATGTACGGCATGATGCCGAGAGCGCCCACGGCGCAACGCTCGAGGGCGCCGCCGGTGAACATGCTGTACATGCCGAGCAACCCGCCGCCGTCGGATTGCTTGTCGAAATAGTCGGCGAGGGCGGCGCCATCGAGGCCCGGGACGGGGATCATCGACACCACCCGCGCGATGGCGAGGACGATGAGGGTGAAGAAGATGCGGGACTTCAGCTCAGGGATCTTGAAACAATTCCTGAACGTATTGATGATGTTTTCGATCATGCGCGGTGGGAGAACGCCTTACCTGGCAGCAGGCTTGGCGGGCTTTGGCGCAATCACTTCGCAGACGCCGCCCTGGGCTTCGATCTTGGACCGGGCAGACGCGCTGAATGCGTGAGCCGTGACGGTCAGCTTCCGCGTGAGATCGCCGCCGCCGAGGATTTTGATCCGTTTCACCGGCCCATTGGCGAGGCCCGCATCGCGCATCGCGGCGAGGTCGACCTTGGCACCGCTGTCGAATTTGTTGAGCGACTCGAGGTTCACGGCCACGTATTTGACCGTGTGGGCGGTGTTATTAAAACCGCGCTTGGGAATGCGGCGAATCAAGGGCATCTGGCCACCCTCGAAGCCGATGCGGATGGAGCTGCCTGAGCGGGCCGACTGGCCTTTGCCGCCGCGGCCGGAGGTTTTGCCGTGACCGCTGGATTCGCCCTGGCCAAGCCGCTTCACACGGTGCTTGGCGCCAGGACGGGGTTTGAGATCGTGTAAGCGCATAAACTGGAATGGAAACTAGAGCGTTACGGGAATGGCCGGGGTTTCGACCTTCCTCACCGTCAGGCCGCGGGCCTTGTAGATGTCCTCGCGCAGACGCAGTTGACGCAGCGCGCTGATGGTCGCCTTGACCACGTTCGCCGCGTTTTTCGACCCGAGTGATTTGCTGAGAATATCCTTGATGCCGACCGACTCGAGCACGGCACGGACTGTTTTTCCGGCGATGACGCCGGTGCCGGGGGAAGCCGGGCGGAGCAGCACGAACGCACCGCAGAAGCGGGCGCTGATCTCATGCGGAATGGTATTTTCCTTGATCGAAATCGGGACCATCTGGGTTTTGGCGATCTCGCCGCCTTTGCGAATGGCGTCAGCAACCTCGCTGCCCTTGCCGAGGCCGACGCCCACGCGGCCCTTGCGGTCTCCTGCCACAACGAGCGCGCTGAAACTGAAACGGCGTCCACCCTTCACGACCTTTGATGAACGATTGATGAAGACAACTTTCTCCGCCAACTCGTCGCCTTTGCCGGAACCGCCGCCATCATCGGGACGCCGGCGTCCACGGGGACCGCGACCGCCGCCGCCGCCGAAGGAGCGTTCCGGTCGCTGACTGGGCGCCGGGCTGGCCGGCTCGGGCGCGGGCTCGGGTGTTGGATTGGTATTTTCGATGTCTGCCACAATAAATTCTCCGGTTGGTTACAGTTGCAATCCCGCTTCGCGCGCCGCGTCCGCCAGCGCCTTGACCTTTCCGTGATAACGCGCCCCGTTCCGATCGAACACTGCCTTCGAGATGCCTTTGCTCTTGGCGGTCTCGGCGGCCAGCGTCCCGATTTTTTTTGCGCCGGCCACGTTGGCGGCGATTTCAGCGCGGCCTTCCGTGGACTTGTGCCGGGTCGAAGTGCTCGCGATGGTCAGTCCCTTGGCATCGTCGATGAACTGAACGTAAATATGTTCGTTGCTGAAACAGACGCTCATCCGGGGCCGCTCCGCGGAGCCGGTGATTTTTTTGCGGATGCGCCATTTGCGCAATTGCCGGAGTTTTCGCTTTTTCGAGTCCTGCATTTTATTAGGGCCGCGGATTGTGCCGCAGCCGGAAACCGATCGTTTACTGTACTGTTTTGCCTTCCTTGCGTTCGATGTGCTCGTCGGCGTACTTCACTCCCTTGCCCTTGTAGGGCTCGGGGGGATAGAAACTCCGCAGCTCGGAGGCGACCTTGCCCACCAGTTGCTTGTCGGGACCCTCGATAGTCACCTTGGTGTTTTCCTCGACCGTCACCTTAATCTGATCCGGGATGTTGTAGAGGATCGGATGCGAGTAACCGAGGTTCATCGTGATGACCTTGCCGGCCACGGCGGCCTTGAAGCCGACGCCATTAATCTCGAGTTTCCTGGTGAAACCATCGCTGACGCCCTTGACCATGTTGTTGATGAGGGCGCGGGAAAGCCCATGCAGCGCCCGGGCCTGGGCATCCTCGCCCTGGCGGGTGACTACCACGTTGCCCCCATCCACCTTCGCCACGGTGCGATCCGGTAAATCGAGATTAAGACGGCCCAGGGGACCTTCGACCGAAACTTTGCGGCCGTTGATCTGAACCTTCACCTTCGCCGGGATGACGACGGGTTGTTTGCCAATGCGAGACATGGATGGTTGAGCGGGTTAAAAAATCAGGAACAAAAAATCAGGAATCAGGGATTCATTGGACATCGGCGGGTGCGGTCACCAGACAAAGCAGAGTAATTCTCCGCCGATGTTGTTTTTTCGGGCCTGTTGGCCGCTCATGATCCCCTGCGAGGTGGACACAATGGCGGTGCCGAGGCCGCC
>JBEEGQ010000180.1:0-5075 GCA_041166945.1 Verrucomicrobiota bacterium | reverse complement strand
CGCCTTCACCACCGCAGCCGAATCCTTCTCACGCTCATAACCGCCAGCCGCGCCGGCGACCGACTCCAACGCACCGCCACCGACCATTCCCGCGCCGGCTATGACGATAAACAGAATGCAAACGCCTTTACTTTGTTTCATGCTCGCACCTTAACCACCCCGGATATCCTGTCAGCAACATTCGAATCAGATTCAGACCACCACCCGACCCGCCACCGATATGCCCTGACGGCAGCTCGGCCGACCCGCGCCACCCAGATTGACGGCAGGAGAGTTGTGCGCTATAAAGTCTTTATGCAGACACTCTCGTTGACCGAGGCCCGCGCGAATCTCACCAAACTTTGCCAGTCCGCTCTGGATGGCCTCGACGTGGCCATTGTGCACAACGGGAAGCTGGTCAAGCTGCAACCCGTCCATGAGGTTGCCGAGTTGTCCGACGGCGAGGCGATGCCGGACACGGATAAGGTGCTAGCCGAGCGTGCGAAGAAGGCGCGGCGGCCACTCACGACGGCGGACCGCAAGCGCATTTTGGCATCCGTCAAGAAATGAAACTGTTCATCCGCGATGAAGTCGTGGAGGACGTGGAGGGCATCAAGCGACACATCGCTGCGGACAACGTCGAGGCGGCAAACCGCTTCGGCCCCGTCGTTCTCGCCGCGTCGGATGTTCTCCTGGCGTTCCCCTACATTGGGCGTCCTCGCACTTTCAACCTGGTTGCCGGTGTGCGGTCCTGGGGCGTGCCGGGGTTCAGAAACTATCTGATTTTCTACCGGGTGAAAAGCGATGCGGTGGATGTTCTGGCTGTGCTGGAGGGGCACCGGGACACGGCGGCAATTTTGCGGAAACGATAGCGGCACGCCCTGTCGACACTTCCGTTTTCACATGCGGCCCTACGGGGCGCGGGGTTTTTTGGATGGCGATCCGGTGGGTGCGCCCGCTGGGGCGGGCTTCCCACCGGCTATCCTCATTTATCCCTTCGGGACAGGGACGGTGGATTTTGGATCGAGATCCGGTAGGAGCGTCCGCCGGAGTGGGGGTCCCACCAATCCGGTGGGTATGCCCGCGGGGGGGAAGCTCCCCACCGGCTACATTCATGTGTCCCTTCGGAACAGTTTGGGTAATGAGGGTAGCGCAGGTCCGCGTGACTGCCTTTAAACGGTGTTGAAAAAGCGCTGGCGTGTCAGCTTCGGGAATGACATATACCGAGCAACATCCAATTCATGATATGAAAATTATCGCTACGTTGATTTTATCCACGTCGACCCTGCTCGGAGCGCTCGATACGAATCGCATCGATCAGATCACGGGCCTCAAGGGGACGTGGAATCCGGCGGAAGCCGTGTTTAAAGTTTCCCAGCCGCGCGCGGATGTGACGGTGAAGGTGGATGAGTGGCGGATGCCGCCTTTCATGGGCCTGACCTCTTGGGCCGCATTCGTGGCGGGGACCAAAGCCGACGCGATGGTCATGGGCGACCTCGTGTTGTTCGAAGACGAGGTGAATCCGGTGATGAGCGTGGCCCTGGAAAACGGACTGTCGGTGACGGCATTGCACAATCATTTCTTCCACGCGGAGCCGCAGGTATATTTCATGCACATCGGCGGGGAGGGAACAGTCGAGAAGCTCGCCACCGGCGTTAAAATGGCGCTGGCGAGGGTCCGGCAGGTCCGCGCCACCAACGGCGCACCGGCAAAATCTTTTGGCGGGGCTTTGCCGGAGCGGAACGCGATCACTGCGGCGCCGCTCGCCGAATTGTTCAATGCCCAGCCCCAGGAAAAAGATGGCATGGTGAAGTTCACTTTTGGGCGCGTGGCGCACATGGATTGCGGCTGTGACATCGGCAAGGAGATGGGCGTCAATACATGGGCCAGTTTTGGCGGCACCGACGAAATGGCGGCGGTCGCGGGTGATTTCGCGAGCCACGAGGATGAGTTGCAGGCAGTGCTGCGGAGTCTGCGCGGCGCCGGGATACACATCGTGGCGATTCACAATCATATGGTGGGCGAGCAGCCCCGTTACGTTTTTCTGCATTATTGGGGACGGGGCAAAGCCATGGATTTGGCGCGCGCGTTGAAGTCGGCCCGCGGCGAACAAGCCAAGGCCGCGGCAGCGGCCGCCAGATTGCAGGGCGGCTTCAAGCCGATCGCGCCGGCCGATTATGAGAAACGCCGCGCGAAGGGAAAAACCACGGTGCTGGACGTGCGCAGTCCGCAGGAATTTGCACAGGGCCATGTGCCGGGGGCGGTGAATATCGACATCAATGAGCCGGATTTTGCTGGAAAGGTCGCCCGGTTTGATAAATCGAAGCCGATTCTGGTGAATTGTCATGCCGGATCGCGCGGCGACATCGCCAGCGCCGAGCTGGCGAAACTGGGTTTCAAAACGATCTTCAACCTGGAAGGCGGCCTGGCGGCCTGGGAGAAGGCGGGCCATGAAGTCGAGATGACCAAAAAACCGTGACACCTCCTCTCCCCTTCCCTGCCCAGTAACCGCCGAACAGAAACGCCTCCTCTCCCCCTCCCTCTCCTCCATTTCCGAAATGGAGGAGAGGGTGCCCGAAGGGCGGGAGAGGAGGAGCTTGTAATTTAATTTTCTGCGCGGAAGCTAATGTTTCATGTCCGACAAAACCGTGCCGCCGCGTCCCCATTATCTCTGGCCGAAAATAGCGCTGCCGTTGGTGATTTTATTCTTCCTCATGTGTGTGCTTTTCATGCTCAAGGAAGTGCGACGACTGAAACGCGATCGCGCCGCGGATATCGACATGCGCGAGTCCTCGTTGGGCACCAATGCCGTCCGCAAACCGGCTCCCTCGAAATAACCCGCGCTTTCGACCTTTTGGCGCCTCGTTAAAATGGATGAGCCTTTTCAGCGGTCAGGACCGGCGTTAACGTTTGGGCACCTTGCCGACGCTCCATGATTTTATTCCGCGGGATGGGCTGCCTGCGAACGACCTGTTGCTCGGACGTTTTCTGGATTACGCGGCCGGCTGCGGGTTGCAGCTCTATCCCGCCCAGGAATCGGCCATCCTCGATTTGTTCGAGGAAAAGAATGTGATCCTCAACACGCCGACCGGCTCCGGCAAATCGCTGGTGGCGGCGGCGCTTCATTTCAAGGCGATCGCCCAGGGCAAACGATCGATCTACACCTGCCCGATCAAGGCGCTGGTGAACGAGAAATGGATGGGCTTGTGCCGCGAGTTTGGGCCGGAGAATGTGGGCCTGAGCACCGGCGACGCCTCGGTGAACCGCGATGCGCCCATCCTTTGTTGCACCGCTGAAATCCTCGCCAACATCGCACTGCGGGAGGGAGCGCAAGCCGATGTCGCGGAGGTGGTCATGGATGAGTTCCATTACTATGCCGATCGAGATCGGGGCGTGGCCTGGCAGGTGCCGCTTCTGACACTGCCACAAGCCCGGTTTCTATTGATGTCCGCAACGCTGGGCGACACGACGTTTTTCGAGGAGGAATTGACGCGTCTAAATGGGAGGCCCACGGCGACGGTCATGTCGGTGGACCGACCGGTGCCCCTCGAGCATGCCTACTCAGAATTGCCGCTGGCCAAAACCGTGGAAAGCCTCGCGGCGGAAGGAAAGACGCCGGTGTACGTGGTGCATTTCACGCAGCTCGACGCGGCGCAGAGCGCCCAGGATTTCACGAGTCTCAATATTTGCAGTCGCGACGAAAAAGCGCTCATCGCCGGCGCGCTGGAAGGGTTCAAGTTCACCAGCCCGTATGGACCCGACATCAAAAAATGGCTGCGACATGGCATCGGTTTGCATCACGCAGGGCTGCTGCCCAAGTACCGCGTGCTGGTGGAAAAACTTGCCCAGAAAGGGCTGCTCAAAATCATCTGCGGCACCGACACCCTGGGCGTGGGGATCAATGTGCCGATTCGCACGGTGCTCTTCACGCGGCTGTGCAAATATGACGGGCAAAAAACCGGCATCGTGAGCGCGCGGGATTTTCATCAGATTGGCGGGCGGGCGGGCCGCAAAGGATTTGATGATCGCGGGTGGGTGGTGGCCCAGGCCCCGGAGCATGTCGTGGAAAATCTCAAGCTGGCTGAAAAAGCGGCGCGCGACGGCAAAAAATCGGTGAAGCGGCAGCCGCCGGAGAAAAACTTTGTGAACTGGGACAAGAACACATTTATCCGGCTGATCGACGCGCCGCCGGAACGGCTCGTTTCACGGTTCCAGGTCACTCACGGGATGCTGTTGAATGTGCTGAGCCGGCGAGGCGACGGCTGTGCGGCGATGCGCGCGCTCATCGCGCGTTCCCACGAGACGCCCAAGGCCAAAAAGGCGCATGTCAAACGCGCATGGCAGCTGTTTCGATCACTGGTCGATCGAAAGATCATCGAGTTCATCCCGCAACCCACCCGGCTAATGGCGGACGCCAACGTTGCAGGCCAGGCGGCGGAACCGCAGAGCGCCACGACCGATTCAACGGGTCAAAAACTGCGGGTGAACATCACATTGCAGGATGATTTCTCGATGAACCAAACGTTGTCCTTGTACTTGCTGGATACGATTTCGTTCCTCGATCCCGGCGCGCCGGATTATCCGCTCGACCTGCTGACTCTGATCGAATCGATCCTCGAGGATCCGGATATCATCCTGCGCAAGCAACTCGATCGGGTAAAGGACCGGAAGATGGCGGAGATGAAAATGGAGGGGATCGAATACCAGGACCGCATGGATGAACTGGACAAACTCGAATATCCCAAACCGAAACGCGAATTCATCTATGCGACGTTCAACGCATTTGCCGATCGGCATCCGTGGGTGGGCCAGGAAAATATTCGTCCCAAATCTATCGCGCGCGAAATGTTCGAGCAGTTCCGGTCCTTCGCGGATTACATCAAGAACTACGAATTGCAACGCGCGGAAGGCATCCTACTGAGGCATCTGAACAACGTTTACAAAGTGCTGGCGCAAACTGTCCCAGACCCGGCGAAGACCGACACCGTGCGGGAGATGGAACTTTACCTGGCCACGATGATTCGACAGGTCGATTCGAGCCTGCTGGATGAATGGGAAAAAATGCGGGACCCGAATTATCAACGAGCAGAGACCCG
>JBEEGQ010000179.1:0-7064 GCA_041166945.1 Verrucomicrobiota bacterium | reverse complement strand
AGCGCCTCAAACTCACTCCCGTCATACCCGCGCCCCCGCCGCTGATCGTCGGAGTCGCACGCCTCAAGACTCCACTCGAAACGGCCGCGGCACGATTCGTCGAAGCCGCGAAAGTGGCTTCCAAATCCACCCGTCATTTGTGACCGCATGGAAATGTTCGGTGGCCTCAGGGTGTTGAGAGCTCGCTCCTCAACAGCGAAGCACGCCAAGTTCGGTGTCCACCCTTTAGGGTGTTCGGCCCCCGCTCCTTAACGGCGGAACACGCTAAAGCGTGGACACCAAACCGGGGTTCGGTGTCCACCCTTTGGGTTCTTGCAGGCTTTCGGGCTTGCTTGTGCAACCCGGGCCTTGTTGCAATCCAACACGCAACACACGATGCAGTCTCATCCCAAACATTATTGCGGAGTCTTCGGTATTTTCGGGCATCCGAACGCCGCGGAGCTGACGTATTACGGTCTCTATGCTCTTCAACATCGCGGGCAGGAGAGCGCGGGGATCGTGAGTTGCGACGGTCATCAGTTTCGTCTGCACAAGGGCATGGGGTTGGTGCCGCAGGTTTTCACCGGGAACATCCTCGAGGGTCTTCCCGGAAATGTGGCGGTGGGGCACACGCGTTATTCGACCACCGGCTCATCGCATCTGCGGAATGCCCAGCCGCTCACGGTGGACTGCGCGCGGGGCCAGATCGCGATCGCGCACAACGGCAACCTGACCAACGCAGCGCAGTTGCGCGAGGAACTCGAGATGCGCGGCTCGATCTTTCAGACCACCGTCGACAGCGAGATCATCCTCCATCTCATGGCCCAGCCCAGCCTCAATGGGCATGAGAACAACCTCATCGAGACGGTGCGACGGATCGAAGGGGCCTTCTCGCTGGTGATCATGACGGAAAACGAGTTGATTGGCGTGCGCGATCCCTATGGATTCCGCCCGTTGTCCCTTGGAAAAGTGGGCGACGCCTGGGTGCTGGCGAGCGAGACCTGCGCGCTGGACTTGATCCATGCGAAGTTTGTCCGGGATGTGGAACCCGGCGAGATCGTGATCATCAGCAAGGAGGGCCTGAAGAGCATCCAGGCATTTCCCGATCAGGAAAAGCGGGCCTTTTGCATTTTTGAATATGTCTATTTTGCGCGGCCCGACAGCACGGTCGCGGGGCGCAATGTTTACAAGGTGCGGGTGGAGATGGGCCGCCTGCTGGCGTGCGAAAACCCGATCGACGCCGACATCGTGGTGCCGGTCCCGGACAGCGGCAACACGGCCGCGCTCGGTTATTCACTCGAGTCCGGCATCCCGTATGAGATGGCCTTCATCCGAAACCATTACGTGGGCCGCAGCTTCCTGCAGCCGAGCCAGCTCATTCGGGATTTCAACGTGCGGGTCAAACTCAACCTCATTCCCGAGCTGGTGAAGGACAAGCGGGTGATCATCGTGGATGATTCAATCGTTCGCGGCACGACCTGCAAGGCCCGGGTGAACACATTGAAGGAGGCGGGCGCAAAGGAGGTGCACGTGCGCGTGAGCTGTCCCCCGCATCGGAACCCCTGCGTTTATGGAATCGATTTTCCGGATCGCAGCAAATTGATGGCGGCCAATTACTCGCTGGACGAGATCCGCAACTATCTCAATGCCGATTCGTTGGCTTATCTCTCGCAGGCGGGCATGGTGGAGGCCACCGGACTGCCACGGGACTCCTTCTGTATGGCGTGTTACGATGGAAATTACCCCGTGCCCTACGATCCGAAGCTCGAGAAGAACATCATCGAGCGCCGGCGCGCACGGGTCGAAGGCCTCGGCGAGGCGCTGGTCAAGGACGAGAAACAGATCAAACTCCTCTGACGCGCGGCGCGCCGCCGCCCGGCTCGCATCCGCGAAGTTGCCCGGCCGCCGATTGTTGTTTTGCGTTCACGCGGCCCGGACGCTGTGTTAAACCAACGGCATGCGTTTCATCGGCAGCGTCATCGAAAAGCTTCAACGCCATCCCAAGCGTGTCGTGTTCCCCGAAGGAACAGAGCCGCGCGTTCTGCAGGCGGCACGGCAGTTTTATTCCCTCCGACTGGGCGCGCCCATCCTGTTGGGGGATCGTCCCCAGATTAAAGCAGCCGCCGCGGAGTTGAATGTATCGCTCGAGGGAGTGCGCATCATCAACCCGGCTGAAAGCGAGGATCTGGAAACCTTCGCGCGCCGGTTTGAATTGTTGCGCAGGTTCAAGGGCATCCAGGAGCGCGAAGCCCGCGAAGCGATGCTCAATCCAAATTATTACGGTGCCATGATGGTGGCGATGCACCAGGCGGACGGATTCATTTCAGGCGCGAGCGAAGTCACTGGCAGCACGCTGCGTCCGCTGTTTCAGATCATCAAGGTCGCGCCACAGGCGGCCACCGCCTCCAGTTGCATGATCATGGAGGTCGAGGACACGCGGTTTGGCGAGGGAGGCGTGATGTTCATGGCCGACTGCGGAGTGATCCCGGAGCCAACGGTCGAGCAATTGGCGGACATCGCCGTCTCCACCGCGCAGCTCGCGCACAAGCTGCTCGGCACCCGCCCTCGAGTGGCCCTGCTCAGTTTTTCGACGAAAGGCAGCGCGACGCACGCGAGCATCGGCCGTGTGCAGGCGGCCACCGCCCTGGCCCGGCAAAAGGCCGAACAACAGCGATTTGAAGCGGACTTCGATGGGGAATTGCAGGTGGACGCGGCGCTCGTGCCCGAGATTGCCCTGCGAAAATTGCCGGACAGCCGCGTGGCGGGACGGGCCAATGTCCTGGTTTTCCCGGATTTGAACTCGGGCAACATCGCCTCAAAACTCGTCCAGCATGTCGCCCGTGCCAACGCTTACGGCCAGATCCTTCTGGGCCTCGATCGGCCCGCCGCCGATGTCTCGCGTGGCTCGAACGCCCACGACATCCTGGGTGTCTCCGCGATCGTCGGCCTGCAATCCATCGCGCATAGCGACCTGTATCCCGATTCGGTCAAACCGGTTTCCGTCGCATGAATCTCGAAACCCCGCGCGTCTTCATCGCCGCGACACGCCAGAACGACGGCAAGACAACCACGTCGCTAGGATTGCTGTCGGCGCTCCAGAAACGGTATCCCCGCATCGGCTACATCAAGCCCGTCGGCCAGCGTTTTGTCGAAATCGAGGAACAAAAAATCGATGAAGACACGGTGTTGATGGACCGGGTTTACCGGCTCAATTGTCCGCTCGTCGACATGAGTCCCATCGCCGTGGAGCCGGATTTCACGCGGCGCTATCTTCAGTCCTCGAACCGTGAAGCGCTGGTGAAACGGATCGAAAAGGCCTTCGACCGCGTGGCATGGGAAAAGGACTTTGTGCTTTGCGAAGGCTCGGGCCATGCAGGTGTCGGAAGCGTTTTCGACCTGTCCAACGCGCAGGTGGCCAAAATCCTCAAGGCCAAGGTCGTGATTGTTTCCCGCGGCGGCATCGGGAAACCGATCGATGAAGTGGCGCTGAACCTGGCGCTCTTCGAAAAGGAGAACGTCGAGGTGATCGGCGTCATCCTTAACAAGGTCGAGCCGGACCGGATTGATCTGGTCAAGGATTTTGCCCGCCGCGGTCTCAAGCGCAAGGGCCTCGACCTGCTCGGGGTGATTCCGAACCTGCCCATCCTGTCGCGTCCGACCGTCGAATTGATCCGGGAAGAGCTCAAGGCCGAGCCGCTCAATGCGAGCGAGCAGACCCACAACCTGGTCGAGGAATTCGTCATCGGCGCCATGGGCGTCAACAATGCGATGTGTTACATCCGACAGGGCGTCCTGCTGATCACCCCCGGCGATCGCGAGGACATCCTGCTCGCCACCGCCACGGCCGTCGGTCTGGATGACAGCCCCTATTTTGCGGGCATCGTCCTCACAGGCGCTCTCCGACCGAGCGAGGGAGTGCTCAAGATCATTCGCAACCTGCCCTTCCCCGTGCTGCTGGCGCGCGAGGACAGCTATCAAGTCGCCTCGAAGATTCATGATCTGACCGTCAAGATTCGTCCCGATGACGCCGAGAAAATCGCCTTGATCCGCGACCTGATCGCCGAGCATGTGGACGTGAACAAGATCTTGAAGGCCTTGTAAGCCTTTCCTCCCTTCCTGACCCGGCCGACGAATTTTTCCCATGCTGCCCTTCAATCCCTCCCTCGCCCGTCTTCCCGTCTATCAACCCGGCCGACCCATCGAGGAGGTGGCGCGCGAACTCCAGATGGACGCCGCCGACGTCATCAAACTGGCGTCGAATGAAAATCCGCTCGGACCGTCGCCGGCAGCGCTGGCCGCGATGGAGCGGGCCCTTCACACCCTGCATCTCTACCCGGACGGCAATGCATTTTATCTGAAGCGCCGCCTGGCTGAAAAACTGGGCGTGGGCCCCGAGAACATCGTTCTCGGCAATGGGTCGAATGAAGTCATCGAATTCATCGGACACGCCCTCCTGGGGCCGGAAACGGAGGTGGTGGTTTCGCAATATTGTTTTGCGGTTTATCCCATCGTCACCGCGTTGTTCGGGGCCACGCTGGTCAGTGTTCCAGCGATCGATCTGGGTCATGATGTGGATGGAATGTTGCGCGCGATCACGGAACGGACGCGCATTCTGTTCGCCGCCAACCCGAATAATCCGACCGGAACACGGGTTGCGGATTCGGATTTGCGCCGGTTGGTGGAGGACACCCCGCCGAATGTTTTGCTGGCGGTCGACCAGGCGTATCTGGAATTCCTGGAGCAACCGCTCGACCTCCTGCCGCTGGTTCGTTCCGGCGCGAAACGGAATCTGCTCTTGATGCGGACCTTCTCAAAGGTCTATGGCCTGGCGGGGCTTCGCCTCGGTTATGGCATTGGGCATCCCGACCTGATCGCCGCGCTGGAAAAGATCCGGCAACCCTTCAACATCAATGCGCTGATTCAGGCGGGCGCATTGGCGGCGCTCGACGATGACGAACACCTGGCGCGCACCCGGGAAAACAACAAGGCGGGGCTGCGTTTTTTTGAGGAAGCGTTTCGAAAGCTCGGCGTCGCCTTTGTCCCCTCGTCGGCCAATTTCATTTTGATCCGTGTGGGCGATGGCTCGCGTGTTTTTGGCGACTTGCAGAAGCTGGGTGTGATTACCCGTCCGATGGGCGGCTATGACCTGCCCGAATGGTTGCGCATTTCCATTGGGACGCCCGCGGAAAATCAGCGCTGCCTCGACGCCCTCTGCCGGGTCCTCGGCCGTTCCGCAGGATCTTGCGCAATCCCGGATGCCCGCTAGTATCCGCGCCGCTGCCATGAATTGAAACCGACGTATGCCGACCTACGAATACCAGTGCGAAAAATGCGGACACGCATTCGAGAAGTTCCAGTCCATGTCCGCCAAGCCCATGAAGGTCTGTCCGCAGGAACTGTGTCATCTCAAAACCTGGGGCAAGGGAAAAGTAAGGAAGTTGATCAGCTCAGGCGCGGGCCTGTTGTTCAAGGGAAGCGGCTTTTATATCACCGATTATCGCAGCGAAAATTACAAGACTTCCGCCAAACAGGAGTCCAGCGCCAAGGAGACGGGCGCAAAGGATTCCACCAGCAAGGAAACCACCACCCCAAAAAGCGCCGACGCGAAAAGCCCTGCGGCCCCGGAAAAAAAGGCAGCCCCGAAGCCCGAAACCAAACCGGCCAAGGGCGCGAAATAATTATACGGTGAACGATTCCGCAGAAAGCTTATCGCACGGGCTAAGTTCCACGCGGCACCTTCGCGAGCGGGCGGCCTTGTGGTTGTCACGGGCTGCGGCGGTGGCGTCCATTTGTGCGATGAACATCGGAGAATCGGCGGCGGGGGGCATGGATGTGGTCAGCGCCCGCAGCACGTCCGGCCAGTTTATTGTCCGGGGCATTCCCCAAGGCACGCCGCGAAGCCGTCCGGGGGATGCCGATGTCAGTTACCTTCGGCTGGATCCCATGCTCACCGCCGTGTCGCTGGAGCGCATCAAACAAAATGTGCACGCGGCGTTGAATCTTCCCGACAAGTGGCGCGGGCTGATCACCGTTACCACATTTCCCGCGCGTGAAGACGACGCCGCGGTGCGGGTCACTTCCGTTCATTACGCCGACGGGTGGGGTTATGGCGTGGAGCTGCCGGAGGTCCTCGACAAGGCGCGCTTTGTGCGTTGCGCGGTGGGAGTGCTCCTCGCGGAATTCGCCAATCGCAACGCGTTGGCGCGCGAATCCGAGCTGCCGCCCTGGCTCGCAGAAGGATTGGCCGCCCAATTGGACTCGACAATCGCCACCACTCTCGCGCTGGAGCCCGGCAAACTTTCGCTGAGTGAAGCCCGCGGCGATCCGCTTCGCAAATCACGCGAGCTGATTCGCCAGCGTGGCGCGCTCACCTTCTCGCAGCTCAGTCTCCCGGGGGACTCGGAGCTTTCGGATGCGAACCGGGATCTCTACCGGGCCTGCTCGCACGTCCTTGTGCATGAGCTGCTGCGGCTCCGCGACGGACGCGAATCATTGCGCGACATGCTCGAGCAACTGCCGGCCCATCTCAACTGGCAGGCGGCATTCCTGCGCGCGTTCCACAATCATTTCCCGCGCCTCATCGAAGCCGACAAATGGTATATGCTCGCCGCGACACACATTTCGGAACGCGACGCCCTTTCCGTCTGGCCGCTGGAAACCTCCTTCGCGCAGCTCGACGATTTGCTTGCGACGTCTGTGCAGGTTCGCACGAGCACAAACGACCTGCCGATTCTTGCCCAGGTGAAACTGCAGCGGATCATCTCCGAATGGGAACCCGCGGTGCAAACGCCGGTGCTCGAGCAAAAACTGGCGCAATTTGAAGTGCTGCGCCGTCGCGCCGCTGCGGCGCTGGTCGACATCGTCACCGAGTATGAACTGGTGGTGGGCAGTTGCGCGCGCGGTCGCGTTTCCAAGGCGCGCAACGGCAAGCCCAGGTTTTCCGCCAATTCACCGGCACTCGTCCGTGAGGCGCTCAAGCGCCTGGACCAATTGGATCGCCGGTTGCAGGCATTGCGCAATCAGCTCCAGCCTGCCCAGTAAACGCTGAACAGAAACGCCTCCTCTCCCCTCCCTCTCCTCCATTT
>JBEEGQ010000178.1:0-10894 GCA_041166945.1 Verrucomicrobiota bacterium | reverse complement strand
CACCCTTCAGGGTGTTTGTGCTGTGTGGAAGATCGCCCGACCCCCGAAAGGGTGGACACCGAGCGGGGCAGGAGGGTCCAGTGTTCGGTGTCCACCCTTTAGGGTGACTTTCGTTGTGTGGAAGATCGCCTGACACCCTGAAGGGTGGACACCGAGCGGGGTGGGACACCGAACAGAGTGGCAAGCCTTCGAGTCCTTCCGTAACCTGTCCCCACGTTCCGGGCGGACCGAATCGCAGCAGCCCGGGACACTTTGATGCACGCCCTGCAACAACTGGAGAACTTTTGAAATGTCTCGCCCCCTTTTCTCCCTTCTTTTTGTATTCATCGTTATGAATGTCTTTCCAGCCGGGCGCGCCGACTTGATTTTGCGCCGCGGGCTGATTTACGACGGCAGCGGCAGGGCGCCGTTCATCGGCGATGTCGCGGTGAGCAACGATGTTGTGCTCGCGGTGGGCGACCTGGGCCAACTCAAGGCGCGTCGGGAAATCGATTGCGCCGGGCTCGCGGTGGCTCCGGGCTTCATCAACATGCTGAGCTGGGCGAACGAATCATTGCTCGAAGACGGCCATTCGCAAGGCGACATCCGCCAGGGCGTCACTCTGGAAATCATGGGCGAGGGAGAATCGATGGGGCCGCTCGCGCCTTCGATGAAAAAGGACATGGTCGCGCAACAAGGCGACATTCATTACGCCGTTAAATGGACGACGCTGGGCGAATATCTGGAGCACATCGTCCATCGCGGCATCTCCTGCAATGTGGCCTCCTTTGTGGGCGCCACCACCGTGCGCATCCACGAGCTCGGATACGCTGACCGCGCGCCCACCGCGCCGGAACTGGATCGGATGCAGGCGCTGGTTCGCCGTGCCATGGACGACGGCGCGCTGGGCGTGGCGTCCTCGTTGATTTATGCGCCGGCATTTTATGCGAAGACCGACGAACTGATCGCCCTCGCGAAGGCGGCCGCGCCCCACGGCATTTACATTTCGCATCTGCGCAGCGAAGGAAACGGACTGATGGAGGCCGTGGAGGAGTTGCTGACAATCGCGCGCGAGGCATCCGTCCCCGCGCAGATTTATCATCTGAAAGCCGCGGGCGAAGCGAACTGGCCCAAGCTCGACGCGCTCATCGCCAAAGTGGAAGCGGCCCGCGCGGCCGGATTGCGGATCACAGCGGACATGTACACGTATACCGCGGCGGCAACGGGACTGGATGCGGCGATGCCACCGTGGGTCCAGGAGGGCGGTTACCAGGAATGGGCCGCGCGCCTTCGCGACCCGTCCGTGCGCGAACGCGTCCGCCGCGAAATGTCCACTCCGACCAACGGCTGGGAAAATCTTTACCTGGCGGCCGGCTCGGCGGAAAAGGTGCTGCTGGTCGGATTCAAAAATCCAAAACTCAAGGCGCTCACCGGCAAAACGCTTCAGGAGGTTGCATTGCAACGCGGCAAATCGCCGGAGGAAACCGCGATGGACCTGGTCATCGAGGACGGCAGCCGGGTGAGCACCGTTTACTTTGTGATGTCGGAGGAGAATGTCCGAAAACAGATCCAGCTGCCCTGGGTCAGTTTCGATTCTGATGCGCCGTCGATGGCGCCTCGCGGCGCGTTCCTCAAATCGAACCCGCATCCGCGCGCGTATGGAAATTTCGCAAGGCTGCTCGGCAAATACGCGCGCGACGAAAAGGTCATCCCTCTCGAGGAAGCCGTGCGACGCCTGACGTCGCTGCCGGCCGGGACGCTGCGCCTGGATCGTCGGGGCACGCTGAAGGCCGGGTTCTACGCCGACATCGTGGTGTTCGATTCGGTGCGCGTGCGGGATCACGCGACGTTCGAGCAGCCGCATCAATACTCCACCGGCGTGGCGCATGTGTTTGTGAATGGAGAACAGGTCCTGAAGAATGGAGAACATACCGGCGCCAAACCCGGCCGGGTGGTGCGCGGGCCGGGATGGACGGGCAGGGGCCCGCGGTGAGCCGCCGGTCAGTCCGCGCGCGATCCGGCATTCCCAAACGCAAACAAATGCCCGGCGGTCCGCACATAAAGGCGTCCACCAACTAGTGCGGGAGTTGCCATGACCGGTTCGCCGAGGTCATTTCGCGAGACGATTTTAAGTTCGTCACCCGATGAAAGAACCGTGGCGATCCCTTTCTGTGAAATGGCGATTACTTTGTCGCCTCCGGCCACGAGCGAGGCATAATAATCGCCCGGCGCATCGAGGCGCTCATCCTGATAATGAGCCCGGCCGGATTTCGCGTCATAACAGGAGAGCAACCCTCCGCTTTTCACCGTGTAAAGCCGCCCGTCATAACAGACGGGCGAACAGACATACGGCAGGCTGCGCGTCGATTTCCAAGCCAGGTGTGTGGCGGTGATGTCCCCATGGCCGCCGGCCCGCAGGGCCAGCACGGCGTTGCCGGCCTTGGCAAACATGTCCCGCATGATCTCCCACTCCTCGCGCGTGATCCGGCCGTCCTTGTTGATGTCCATCTGGCTGAACCGATCCCGAAGTGGTCCCTGCGGAATCTCGTCCTTTTTGAAGCTGCCATCCTTGTCCGTGTCATGTTCGTGCGCGAACACATCGAACGTCTCCAGAGTGATGCGGTCCCCGGGATCGGCGCCGATGTTCCAACTGGCTGCGAACAGAAGGCCCTCGCCCGCGCATGGCGTGCTATTGGCCACCCGGGACGTCCCGGTAAAACTCCATCGTTCCGATCCATTCTTCAGATCATAAGACCGCAGCCAGATGGAACCGGGCACGATTAACTCCTCCACCCGGTCATGCTTCCAGACATAAGGACTCGCGAAGCTGCGTCGAAACTCCGGACGCGCGGTCCGCCATGCCAGCTTCCCGGTGCGTTTGTGGTAGGCCAGGAGGCAGGATCCTTCGTCCCCGTCGGTAACAAGGATCACCAGGTCACCGGCTAAAATGGGGGATGTGCCGGTCCCAAATTCCACCATGGGCGCCGGCAGCGGCTGCTGCCAAAGGAGCGCGCCTTGGAAGTCGTACGCCATCAAACCACACGACCCAAAGTAAGTGATCACCGTCTCGCCGTCGGTGCAGGGAGTGGACGCGGCGGGACTGCCGATGCTATGCGTCCGTTCGATCCTGTCGGCCGAAGCGGCGCGCCTCCAGAGAATCCGGCCATCGCGTCGATCGATGCAGAGCGTCTCCAATTTCCCGTTCTCGAATGCGGTAAGAAAAATCCGGGCATCCCAGACGCACGGGGACGAGTGGCCGGAGGGCAGGGGAACTGTCCACACGACATTTGTTTGGGGTCCGAAAAACGCCGGCGGGGCGCCGTCGATGGCAACGGCGTTTCCCCCCGGCCCGCGGAATTGCGGCCAGGAGGGCACCGCAGCGGCGTGCATCGAGATCGTTGTTCCGTAAACAAAAAGGAGCGAGGCGAAGAGCAGGGGGCGCATGAGATGGATAGGAATCAAGCCGGTCGATCTTGGTCCCGTCAAGATCGTTGCGGGGCCGCGTGAGAGACGGACGCTGTACCGCCGTAGCGCCGACTGGCAGTCGGCTGTGTCGCCGGTTGGCAACCGGCGGGGGGTACGAATTAACAGAACACGGTGCAGGCACGCCATTTGGTGATCCGACTCAATCCAGTTTTTGGCCCCGGCGGAGTGCCACTCCGCGATACAGCCGATTGCCAGTCGGCGCTACGTTGCGGCGCGGGGCGCCCACTGGGGGTTCGGAGTCCCGGCTTTAGCCGGTTGGGGGGCTTCTGCGATCCAAGCTGCCTGGACCGCCTAAAGGCGGGACTCCATACTAAACAACGAACGGGGACGCTTTGGGTCTCGCGCCGCGCGAGTGTGCCCGTCCCGGGCGCAGCAACGCCCAACGTCGCTCGGCGTTCGAGTATTCAGCCTGGTGAAAAATAGGAAACCTGCTGCGGCCGAGGACTGCCGCACTCCGTGAGAGACGGTGCACCGGCAGCCGCCGATGTCAGAGTTGTAACTTTATTTGGTTCGATTGAACCGTTAGGCTGGGGGCCTTGACGGATCCAAAATCCAACGGCCTGCGCCCCGCTCAACTCCTGAACCGGGAGTTGAGCTGGCTCGAATTTAATCAGCGCGTCCTCGACGAGGCTTTTGACCCAAAGAACCCGCTCCTGGAACGGGTCAAGTTCTTCTGCATCTCCAACTCGAATCTCGATGAGTTCTTCGAGGTGCGCGTCGCCGGATTGCAGCAGCAGGTCGAGAGCGATGTGGTCGAGCGCAGCGCGGACGGATTGACGGCCACCCAGACCCTGCGGGCGGTCAACCGCCGGGTGCGCCGGATGGTCGAACAGCAATATGCCTGCTGGCGGGATCAGCTCCGGCCGGCCCTCGCGCGGCATGGCATCCGATTCCTGGCGGTCGAGGAACTTTCCCCTGACGACCGGGCATGGCTCGAAAATTATTATCGCGCGGAAATTCGTCCGGTGCTGACGCCGCTGGCGATTGATCCGTCGCATCCCTTTCCGCAAATCCTGAACAAATCGCTGAACATGATTGTGCGGCTCGAGATGAAGAGTGCCGGCCGGTCCACGCGCCGGCTGGCGGTGGTCCAGGCGCCCCGGGTGCTGCCGCGCCTCGTCAGGCTGCCACGCGACGATGGACGCCAGGATTATGTTTTTTTGGCGCACCTGATTGGGCATTTTCTGGGCGACCTTTTTCCCGGAACCAAAATCCAGGGCGGCTGGCAGTTCCGCGTCACCCGCAACAGCGAGTTGTACATCGACGAGGAGGAGACCAGCAACCTGCTCAAGGCGGTCGAGACCGAGCTCCATAACCGGCGCAAGGGCGACGCGGTGAGGCTCGAGATCGAAGTGGATTGCCCGTTGAACATCCGTGAAACGCTCCTCGATACCTTCCGCCTCGACGAGGACGACCTGTTCGTCATCGACGGTCCCATCAATCCCACGCGGCTCATGGCAATCTGTGAGGGTGATCACTCACCTGAACTTCGCGAGCCGCCGTTCCTGGGGGCGATTGCCGTGCCGCTCCGCGAGCGTGGCGACTTGTTCGCGGCCATTCGGGAGCAGGACATCCTGCTGCATCATCCCTACGAAAGTTTTGAAAGCATTGTGGAATTCATCGAGAACGCGGCGGATGACCCCGAGGTGCTGGCGATCAAAATCACCCTTTACCGAACCGGAGGCGACGAGCGCATCGTCGAAGCCCTCATCGAGGCGGCGCGCAACAGCAAGCATGTGACGGCGGTCGTCGAGCTGCGCGCCCGGTTTGATGAGGCGAACAACATCCAATGGGCCCGGAAACTTGAGGAAGCCGGCGTGAACATGGTCTATGGCCTTGTCGGATATAAAATTCACGCCAAGCTCTGCCTCGTCGTGCGGCGCGAAAACCTCGCGCTCCGCCGTTACGTGCATCTTTCAACCGGAAATTACAATGCCGTCACCGCCCGCTTTTACACCGACCTCGGCTATTTCACCTGCCGCCCCGATTTCGGCGAGGATGCGACAAATTTTTTCAATCTGTTGACCGGGATCTGCCAGTTCCAGCCGATGCGCAAACTGCTCGTGGCGCCATTCGAATTGCACGCGCGGCTGATCGAGTTGATCCAGCGCGAAACCGGGCATGCGCGGCGGGGATTGCCGGCGCGCATCATCGCCAAAATGAATTCCCTCGTCGATGAGCGCATCATCGAAGCGCTTTACGAAGCGTCCGCCGCCGGGGTGATCATCGAACTTATCGTGCGGGGCATCTGCTGTCTCCGCCCTGGCGTGCCGGGACTGAGCGCCCACATCACGGTCCGCAGCATTGTGGATCGTTTTCTCGAACACAGCCGGGTCTGGTATTTCCACAACGCTTCGCAACCCCAGGTGTTCATCAGCAGCGCCGATTGGATGCCCCGGAGTTTCCTCCGGCGAATCGAGGTGGCGATTCCGATCGAGTACGGCGCCATAGCCGACCGCATCCTTCGGGAGGTGTTGCAAGGGTCGCTGGCGGACAACGTCAAGGCGCGCATCCTTCGATCCGACGGCACCTACCGTCGTCCACGTCCCGCGCGCGCCGAACCGGCGCGCCGCAGCCAGGCGACCTTCATTACTCTGGCGCAAAATGGCGTGACGCCTCCCGGCAAAGGGCGCCGCCGCACCGCGCCGAAATTTCCCGAAGTCCGGGTCGCGCCGCGTCCCGCCGTTCTGGGCGAGCGCCGGCCAGGACAGGCACGAAAGCGTTCGAAGTGAGAAACTGGGAAAAGATAATGGCCGCCGGACTCCGCCGCCAATGGAAGCGGTATCATCGCGCGTTGGACCGTTGCCAGGCGGGCTGCACGGAGAAGGCGGTGCACAATTCCCGCGTGGAAGGCCGGCGCCTGGAGGCTTCCCTGGTGCTGCTCAAACTCTTTTCGCCAGCCCGGCCGCATAAGCGCGGACGGCAGGCGCTCGAAAAGCACATGGCCTGCTTCGACACATTGCGCGACACGCAGGTGCAACTCCGGATGCTTCGCGGTGAAGCCCGCAAAATATCCGGCATCGCCCCCTTCCGCGAGTCGTTGCGCCGGCGCGAATCCATCAGCCTCGAGCGCGCCCTTTGCGATGTGCGTGGGATCAAGACCGGCCGCATCAAAAAGCTGGTCCGGATTCTTGAGGAACGGCTCAAGCGTTCCGCGGGAGATCCCGATCAACAGGTGCGTGATCACCGGGCGATTCTCCGCGCAGTGGACGCGGCGCAAACGCGTGTGGCCGGGCGACGTCGCGGGCTGGACCCCGGACACGTGGCGACACTTCATCGCGCGCGTGTGGCGTTCAAGAAACTGCGTTACATGATGGAAACCTTGCAGCCGTTTTTCCCCGCGATCACCCGCGTCCGAGTCGAGTCGATGCACACGCTGCAAACCTTGTTCGGCCAGTTGCAGGACACGGACACCCTCCTGGAGCGGCTCGATAAATTCAGCACAAAGCATCCGTCTCACAAAACCGCGCTGGCCTCATTCCGCCACTGGCTGCTCGGGCGGCGCGCGACGCAGATCCAGCGCTGCATGCGAAAGGCCAATGCGTTGCAATCCTTCTGGCCGCCCACCCCTCAACGGCGCGCGCGACGTGCACTCCGGCAAAATTCATCCACACTTTGATGAAAAGTTTCAAACGCATCGGCATCCTGACCGCCGGCGGTGATTGTCCGGGATTGAACGCCGCGATTCGGGCTGTCGGCAAGGCCGCAGCGGGGTTGTACGGCATTGAAGTCGTTGGAGTTCGCGATGGCTTTCTGGGATTGATCGAGGAACGTTTCATCGCGCTCGATCGTCAGGCGCTCGGTGGGATCCTCACCGTCGGCGGCACCATCCTGGGCACCAGCCGCGTCAAGCCGCACCGCATGCCGATTGCAGGAAAAACGCGCGACTTGCGGGAGGTCATCGCGAGGAATTGCCGGAAGCACCGCCTCGAGGCGCTCGTCTGCATCGGAGGTGGCGGCACGCACAAAAACGCGCTGCGTCTCAGCGAGACGGGCGTCAAAATTCTCACCCTGCCGAAGACCATCGACAACGATGTTTCGATGACGGATCGAAGCTTCGGTTTCGACACTGCGCTCGGCATCGCCACTGAAGCCATCGATCGACTTCATAGCACAGCCCACAGTCATCACCGGATCATCGTTGCCGAAATCATGGGCCATCGCGCGGGATGGCTCGCCCTGGGAGCGGGCATGGCAGGAGGCGCGGACGTGATTTTGATCCCGGAAATTCCATATGATGTGTCGCGCATCGCGCACGCAATCCAGGAGCGAAGCCGTCATGGCCTGAATTTCAGCATCGTGGCGGTCGCCGAAGGCGCGCTTTCCATTGAAGATTCCCGGCGGTTTGACGCCGCGCGCCGCCGGCAGGCCCGGGCGCTGTCCCTCGATGAATTGTTGAAGGCAAAAGCCCGCGTGGCGGTGCTCGATCGGCATCACGCCGGCAACACTTTTCGGCTCGCTGCCCAGCTGGAAGAAATGACGGGACTCGAATCGAGGGTGACCATTCTTGGCTATGTGCAACGGGGCGGAGCGCCGTCGATGAATGACCGACTCCTCGCCACGCGACTCGGAACGGCGTGCGTCGAACTTCTGCATCGCGGGGAATTCGGCGTCATGGTCGCCGCGCAGGGCGACGACGCGAGACCCGTCCCCATTCAGGAGGTCGCCGGAAAACGCAAACAGGTTCCTCCCGACCATCCCTGGATCGCGTCGGCACGCGCGGTGGGAACCTGCATGGGCGATTAATCGGACCGGGCGACGCCAAGGGATTTTGAGAAAACTGGTTGCCGGTTTCCGATTCCTGATCGAATTCTAGACCATGACAATTTATCTATTGCGCCACGGATTGGCTGTTGAACGCGGGCACGGCGATCCGCGGCTGGATCCCGCGCGGCCCCTGACCAAAACCGGGCGGCGCAAACTCGCGCGCGTGGCCGCCGCAATGCGCGCGATGGAACTTTCCTTTGATGCCGTACTGTCCAGTCCATTGGTGCGGGCCTGGCAGACCGCCGATGTCGTGCTGGGTGAATTGCGATCGAAATGCAAGGTCCGGCGCACCCGGCATCTCTCCCCGGGCGGCAGCGTGGCCGCATTGGTGCGTGAACTGAAGAGTCTCAAACCCGTCCCCGCCAGCGTCCTCCTGGTCGGTCACGAGCCGCATCTCAGTGGCGTGGCGTCAGTCTGGTTGACCGGCGGTCGCGGATTGACGGTCACCATGAAAAAGGGGGGCCTGTGCAAACTAATCATCGATCAGCTGCGCACGCGACGTTGTGCGTCGCTGGAATGGCTCCTTCCGCCGCGCCTCAGCGGGCTCATGGAATGAGGCGAGCGGCCTCACATCGGCCAGAGGTTGCGAAACTCAGGCTCCAACTTAAGGTGCGATTGTGCGTGGACACCGAGCCAGCCAGTCATTGACCAATGCCGATATAGCGGAGCGACTCGCCCTCGAGGGAGAAGCGGCAACAGGTCCCCTTCAAAAGGCATTTCGGCGCGCGGCGAGGGCGGCTTTTTTATGGCCGGAAGAAGCCGCCGCGGTCGCCGTCGCCGGACGATCCTTGACGGAACTTCCGGGGATCGGTCCCTACATGGAGAAAAAAATTCTGGCCTGGTTCGATGAGGGCGGAGCGCCCATTGAGCCGCCGGAGCTTCGGCGGGGATTTTTTACCATGGCCCGCGCTCGGGCTCTGCTCTATTCACAGCCCGCCTGGCGCGCCGGGTTGCGCGGAGATTTGCAAATGCACACCACTTGGAGCGACGGCTCCGGTTCGGTGCTCGACATGGCGGAGGCCGCGGAGGAACGCGGCTACGAATACATCGCCATCACCGATCATGCGAAGGGATTAAAGATCGCGGGCGGCATCGACGAGGCAGAGCTGGCGCAACAAGGGAAGGAAATCGATTCCGTTAACCGGGGCCTCGCCGCCGCGGGTCGAAAGGTCCGCGTGCTGCGCTCCCTCGAAATGAACCTGAACCCCCGTGGCGAAGGCGACATGTCCGCCAGTTCCGTCGCCCGGCTCGACCTGGTCCTGGGTTGCTTTCATTCCGCCCTTCGCAAAACCGACGATCAAACCAGCCGCTACCTCGCCGCCTTGCGAAATCCTTCCATCCAGATTCTCGGGCATCCCAAGGGACGCATCTTTAACTATCGTCCCGGACTGTCGGCCAATTGGGCGGAAGTCTTCGCCGCTGCCGCCGAGTTGGGCAAGGCAGTCGAGATCGATGCCTACCCGGATCGACAGGATTTAAGCGGGGATTTGGTTCGCATGGCCGCCAAAGCGGGCTGCCATATTTCCCTCGGAACCGATTCCCATCACCGGTGGCAATTGGGATTCATCGACCTCGGACTGGCTTCGGCGTGCGACGCGGGCATCAAACGCTCAAAAATTCTGAACTTTATGTCGAAGGAAAAACTGCTCGAATGGGTATCCAGGGTCCGATCGTGATCCGGGCAGAATTCCGAAAGCCTCCTCCGGGAATCAATTCATCCCAGAATCTGCACTCAGCTGGCCCGGTGGAAAGATCGAATCCGCGGAAAGACAAACCAGAGCCAGACGAAGAATCCGAAAAGAAGCGCGGTCAGTATTCCGACCAGGATGCCGCTGGCGATGACGTGAGCCACCAGGTAAAAATCAATGCAAATGCTGATCGCCAATGGCGCCATACTGGCAAGCAGCAACCGTGTCGCGAGACGGATAAAGGATTGTGTGACTTCGCGCGGACAGGTCTGGCGATGATAGGCAGCGGGGGCCATGATCAACGCAATCGCAATCGCCAGGAGTCCGATGGCCACCAGATGGAAGCGCTGCTCCGTTGCGGTGAGCTTTTCGTCAAAGCCGGAATTGAAAACCGCCATTAATTGGAATCCGAACAACGCCTGGATGCCGGGCAGCACCATTCGGCATTCTTCCAAAAGATATTGGGCAGCCTTGGACAACGGAACCCGCTCGACCTGCTCGTTCTTTTTCTCCGGCGTGCCCGTCATAGTACAGGGGATGAACCCGGTCATCCCAGCCATTCGGGGTGATCGGCTGTCGCATCGAATTCTTTTCCCGTCTTAAAGGCTTCATGTTTGCCGGTGGCCGCCGCCTCCGCAGTACGCTTCAGCAACCCCTCCAGTTGCGTTTCATCCAATGGCTTGAACGTATGAACTGCTTCGAGCGCCTGGTTCAGACGAGCCATCGATTCCATCCCATTGATGACAACCGAAGTCGGCAGGCTCAGCGCGTAATGGAGACATTCGATGGCTGTTACCAATCCCGTTTTTGGAATCGCGCCGCTGCCCAGCGGTTTCATTCCCAATACTCCGATGCCCTCTTTTATCAACACCGGCAAAACCTGTTGCCGAAAACTTCTGAAATGCGCGTCCATGACATTCAGTGGCATCTGAACCGTGTCGAAATGAAAGTCATGCTGGCGCGCCACTTCCAGC
>JBEEGQ010000177.1:0-13509 GCA_041166945.1 Verrucomicrobiota bacterium | reverse complement strand
TTTACCAGCGTGGACAAGGCTGTCGGCATCATGGACCAGATTGAAAAGCTGGTGATCAAAATCAGGAGCGACTGTGAATAGCCAGCCCCGCGTCGAATCCACATTGGAATTGCTCGATGGATTGAAGGGCGTCGTTTGCGAATTCACCCTGCGCGAATCCAAGCTCGATCAGGATTTTCGCGTCAAACTCGCCTCGGTCCGCCGGCGCCGCGACGAAGGCTCCGAGCTGCTGACCACGAGGCTCGCCGACGAGATCGGCCAGGTGGAGGCGGGTGTGGCTGAGACAAAAGCAGCCGTCCGATCCCGATATGCCCGCCGTTCGACCCGCATTCTGTCCGCGCACAAAACGAGCAAGAAAAAGGCGATGCAGGGAGTGGATGACCGGGAGGGCGGTCGCAAACACAAACTGCAAACCGAGACGCTCCAAACCAAGCGGAACCACGAAACGGGATTGGCGAATGCCGAGACCGAGCTCGCCGATTTCAAGGCCGCGCTCGCTGTCGAGCAGGAATCCCTGGCCACCCTGGAAGCCAAAGCCGCCGCCGCTTTCAAAGGCTTTAAAAGTTTCGTGCGCCTGATCGGCGGCCCCGAGCCGGTGCCCGAGCCGGATCTGGCGCCCGAGGAGCGCCAGCTCATGGCGACGCTGCACGAGCTGCTCGAAAAAACCGCGGCGGACATCCGGCGCTTCCGAAAAAAACCGTTGCCCGCGTTGTTTCGTTACACCGCCGTCTGGGTTGTCCTCGTGTTCTGTCTGCCAGCGATTGTGCCGCTGCTCCAGCATTTCGGAAAAAACACTTTCGGCTATCCACACGCAGTCGCGTCCGCAGTCGGCTGTCTCATCGCGGGAGTCTTTCTGCATCAATGGGGCAAACGACAGTGTGCGCCCGACGCGCGAAAGATCGCTGCATCCCTTCGAAAAGCCCGGCGGCTCCACGATGTCTGTTTGGAAAAATGTGAGCGCCGGCACGCGCAGGAACTCCAACGCGTTGAAAATGATTTTCACGCGATGAACGAGTGGATCGGACAGGAATGGACACGCGCCATCGAGGAAGCCGAGGCGGATCGCGCCGCGTTGCCGGGGCGCATCGACCAAAAAGCCGCCCGGACTTCCGCCCGGAACGAGGAACAATACCGGTGGATCCTCGAGCATCGCGAGAAGGAACGCACCGAATCCATCGCGGGACTGACCGCCGAGGCCGAATCCAAACGGCAGGAACTCGCCAAAACCTGCGCCGAGAAGGAATCGCTGCTCACTGCGGAAAACGCGCAGCAATGGCAATTGATGGAGGCCGAGTGGAAAACCCGGGTTCAACCCTATTACGACTCCATCGGCGCCGCGAACGCCGAAGCGGACCAGCGTTTTCCCCCGTGGGATCCGCCCTTGTGGGCGAACTGGTCGCCCCCCGCCCAGTTCGGGAACGCCGCAAAGTTCGCGCGCCTCGATGTGGATGTCGAAAAGCTCGCCGAGAAACTCCCGAAGGATCCGCGTCTCGCACTACCCGGTCCGGTGCGGCTCCACGTGCCGCTGCTTCTTTCATATCCGCACCAGGGCTCGGTGCTTTTCGAAACGACCAACACCGGCCGGGAGGATGCCGCCCAGGCCTTGAACAATATCGTGCTGCGGCTGCTCTCGACCGCCCCCGCCGGGCGCTTGAGTTTCACCGTCATCGATCCGGTGGGCCTGGGACAAAGCTTCTCGGGAGTGATGCACCTGGCCGATCACGCCGAGCATTTGATCAATGGCCGCATTTGGACCCAGCCCGCGCAGATCGAACAGCGCCTCGCCGATCTCAACGAGCACATGGAGAAGGTGATTCAAATGTATCTCCGCAACGAGTACGCGACCATTGCCGAATACAATGAGCAGGCCGGGAATATCGCGGAGAAATATCATTTTGTGGTGGTCGCCGATTTTCCGTCGGGTTTCACCGACGCGGCCGCCCGGCGGCTTTTGAGCATTGCTGCGAGCGGCGCGCGCTGCGGCGTGTTCACGCTCATTCACTGGGACCGCCGCCAGCCGATGCCGCAGGATTTCGTTCCCGAGGAACTCAGGAAAAGCAGCGTCGGTGTCACCAGCAGCAAGGGCAGCGAATGGATCCTGACGGGCAAATTTCTGCCGGGGACGACTTTGCGACTCGATGCGCCCCCGGCCCCGGAGTTTGCGATCGAATTCATCCACAAGGTGGGCCTGCGCAGCAAGGATTCCAATCGCGTCGAGGTGCCCTTCGAGCAAATCGCCCCGGCGGACAACGAGCGCTGGTCCCTCGACACCACCAGCGAGTTGAACGTCCCCATCGGACGCACCGGCGCGACCAAGCTGCAATACCTCTCGATTGGCAAAGGCACGCGCCAGCACGCGCTGCTGGCGGGGAAAACGGGATCCGGCAAGTCCACCCTGTTCCATGTCATGATCACCAACCTCGCGCTGTGGTGCAGCCCGGACCAGGTCGAGTTCTATCTGATCGATTTCAAAAAAGGCGTCGAATTCAAATGTTACGCCTCCAACCGGCTCCCGCACGCGCGCGTCGTCGCCATCGAGAGCGATCGCGAATTCGGACTCAGCGTTCTCCAGCGTCTCGATGATGAACTCAAGCGGCGCGGCGACATGTTCCGCGCGCTCGGCGTACAGGATATCGCGGGATACAAGCGCGCCGGTGGGAAGGAATCGATTCCCCGATCCCTCCTCATCATCGACGAATTCCAGGAGTTCTTTGTCGAGGATGACAAGATTGCGCAGACCGCCTCGCTGCTTTTTGATCGGATTGTTCGACAGGGACGCGCCTTCGGCATCCATGTGTTGCTTGGCTCGCAGACACTCGGGGGAGCCTACACCGTCGCCCGCACCACGCTGGGTCAGATGGTCATTCGCATCGCGCTCCAATGTAACGAGGCCGATGCCTATCTAATCATGGACGACAACAATCCGGCGCCCCGCCTGCTCTCGCGCCCCGGAGAAGGCATCTACAACGACACTGCCGGCACGGTGGAAGGCAACAGTCCCTTCCAGGTGGTCTGGCTGCCGGACCAGGTGCGCGATGGATATCTCCACGAAGTTCGCGAAAGGGCGGATCGCGACGGCCGGCGGTTTCCGGGCCCGATTGTTTTCGAAGGCAATGCGCCGACCGACGTGGGCGAAAATTCGGTGCTGCAAGGTTTGCTCGAGGCCGGGTCCATCGCCCCTGCGCCCGCGCCGCGCATCTGGCTCGGGGCGCCCAATTCCATCAAGGGACCCACCGAGGCGATTTTTCATCGGCAGAGCGGCAACAACCTGTTGATTGTCGGCCAGCGCGAGGAGGCGAGCCTCGCCATTTTGGCGGTCGCCCTGATCTCGCTGGCCGCGCAACATGCCGTTGGCGGCGCCCGCATCATTCTATGCGACGGCAGCCCGCCAGGGACACCGCCGCGCGAGTATCTGGAAAAAATTGTGCGGGCCATCCCACATCCCATCACGGCGGCGCGTCCAGGGGATTTGCCCGGCATTATGAAAGGGTTGGACGAGGAAATGGCGCGGCGCGCCGAGGACCCGAATGTCGCCGAGGCGCCCCCGGTGTTTGTGATCATTCATGGGCTTCAGAAATTCAACAAGCTGCGGCACGAGGAGGATTTCGGGTTCAGTGGCGGGGACGCCGAGGCGGCGCCCAATCCCGCTGCATTGTTGAACAAGCTGATCTGCGAAGGGACCCGGCTTGGGTTTCATGTGATTGTCACGTGTGACACCTTCAACAATGTGAACCGGTTTCTCAGCCGGAAAGCGTTCAGTGAATTCGAGGTGCGCGTTTTGTTCCAGATGAGCGCCAACGATTCTGCGAGTCTGATCGACAGCCCCAAAGCCAGCACGCTCGGCCTTCATCGCGCGCTGTTTTACAATGAGCAGGAAGGGTATTTGGAAACGTTCCGCCCCTACGCCCTGCCCTCCGCCGAATGGATCGACCAGGCCGCCACGAATTTGGCGCGCCTGGCGGTGCGGCATCCCTCGTAGCGCAGGCGATACAATGGACATCCTCAGGCGCAGCAAGAAGCGACCTGCGCAGCGCCCCCACCTTTCCGAAGGCATGTGTCCGCGCGGAAAATCTCAAAGGGATTTAGTCCATCAGCCCAAGGTTGCCCGCCCGACGGGCTTTCCATGAACTGAGGCCCCCAACCGTGATGCGGTTGCGACCTTCTCCCGTATCGATCAGCGATCCTTCTCAACGCTTCCGCAACGCCGTTGGCGTTGGCCTGATCTTCCCCGCTTACCCAAGGTAGGCGCCCGGCGCCAACCTTGGGCTTTGGGCCGTTGCCCCGTTGGGGCACGCCGGTCTGGAAAATCCCAAAGGGATTTAGTCCATCAGCCCAGGGTTGCCCGCCAAACGGGCTACCCTGGGAGGAGAGTTTCCAGGGAAGTCCGCAACCCCATTCGGGGTTGAGGCCGCTGGCTCCTTTTACCCAAGGTAGCTCGTGCCTCGCAACCTTGGGCCAAGTGACAAAATCCCTTTGGGATTCAGCCACGGCGACGGGCGCACTCGGCGGCATCGACCAAATCGGCGAGAGACAGGCGCAACTGGGCCGCGAGCGCTATTTCACGGCGTTATGGAGGGAGGGGAAATGGTTGTACTCGAGCCAATCCCGCAAGCAGCAGATCATGGCGATCAGGCCGACCATCGCTGAAGGCTTGACCAGATACGAATTGGCCCCGAGATCGAAGGCGCGTTCCACATCTTCGGGACGCGTCGAGGCGGTCAGCACGATGATCGTCAGCCGTTTGAGCGCCGGTTGGGCGCGCACAGCGGCCAGCACCCCGAAACCGTTCACTTTCGCCATGTTCAAATCCAAAAGCATCACGATCGGCAGTGGAAACTTTTCGCGATCGGCATAAACACCTTCGCCCTTCAAATAGGCCAGCGCTTCATCCCCGTTGTTGACCGTCTGCAGCGTCGCCTGGAATTGGGCCGCCCGGCAGGCGTGCCGCATCAACGACAGATCATCATCGCTGTCGTCCACCAGGAGAATTGTCTGCCGTTCGTTCATAATCTGTCAGACCGCTGGGAACAGGCCGGATTGGCCATGGAGTTTTCGTGGGAGAGGTTCATGCCTTGCGCAAATCCAGCCAGAAGCGGCAGCCACGGCCGGGGGTGGATTCGACACCCACCCGGCCGCCCATGCGTTCGATCCCTTTTTGGACGATCGCCAGGCCGATGCCGGTGCCCGGAAAACGCTCGCCGTTCAACCGCGTGAACAATCGGAAAATCTCCTCGTGATGATTGGGATTGATCCCGATGCCATTGTCCTCGACCCAAAAGCGGATCCAGCTCTCCTCCGCATGTCCGCTGTCGTTCCTGCCCTTTTCGGACACCGTAAACGAGGGGCCGGCGACGCGTTCCTCCATCCAGATTCTCACCACGGGCGGGTTGTTGGGCGCGACAAATTTCAGTGAATTGCTGATCAAATTGAACAATACCTGGCCCAGCGTCGGTTCGTGCGCCAGGACAGCCGGCCACGGTCCCGCCGTTTCGATGAGCGCGCCGGCGTCCTGGATCTCCTTTTCGAGCCGCAACAGCACGCCACGAAGAACCGCCTCGGAATGGACGGCGGCCAGTTCGATGTGCTGCTGGCTGATCCGGCTAAAGGAGAGAAGATCCTGGAGCAGCGCATCCATGAACCGGGCGGAACGATTGATGCGTTGGGCATGGGCCTGGGCTGTCGGGCTCAGGCTTTTTCCCGCCTCCTCGACCAGCACGGCGGAGAAGCCTTCCATCGATCGCAAGGGGGCGCGCAGATCGTGCGCGATCGAATAGACAAAAGCCTCGAGTTGCTTGTTGGATTCAGTCAGCTCCATCGTGCGTTCGGCGACCAGCCGTTCGAGCTGGCCCGCGCGGTCGGCGAGCTGTTTCTGGGCGAGTTGCAGGGAGGCATCGGCCTGCTTCCTCTGGGTCACATCACGAAAAACCACAACCAGCCCGACAATTTCGTTTCCTTCCCGAAGCGGTGACGACGAATAGACGACGTCAAAAAACGTTCCATCCTTTCGAATGAACACATCCTCCTGGTCGGTGACGCTGGCGCCGTTTTGAAGGACCTTGAAACCCGCGCATTCCTCGGCGGGAAAGGCGGTGCCGTCCGGATGCTTGTAATGAGTCGCGTCATGCATCTTGCGGCCGTGCAATTCACCGCTGGACCAGCCGAAAAGAGTTTCCGCCGCCGGATTCATGTAGGTGACCTTCCCCTCCTTGTCCACCGTGTACAACCCTTCGCCCATGTGGGTCATCACCGCCTGGTCGAACTCCAGGGCGCGGTTCAATTTCTGCTCAGCGATGGTCCGGGCCGTCACATCTCGCGTAAAGCAGCGCGTGTGGATGAACCGGCCATGCTCGAACAGGACATTGGAATTGATCTGAACATGGCGGACCGAGGCATCCTTGCAACGCAACCGCGCGGTGTAGTCACAGATCGTCTCCGCCCGGGCCAGCCGGGACAGGATGTCGTCGATGACATCCGCATCCGCATGAAACTCGGCAATGGGATGGCCGACGTATTCGTCACGTGAGTAGCCGAGCATATCGAGCTCGGTTTGATTCGCCCACAGGATGATGCCGTCCGGCCCGACCCAATGGAGGCCCACCGCGGCATTCTCGAGGAAATCCCGCAAGTCGCCCTCGCTGCGTCGCAAGGCATCGGCGCTTTTCCGGGCGGCGATCTGGAACTGCAGCATTTCCGTGACATCCTGAATGCCGAGCAGGATCCGCTCCCGCGCTCCGTCACCGACGAGACGGCGCCCGTAAAGCAGCATGGTCCGCCGGCCAAGCCGCTCGAATTCGCGGGTGATCTCGAGGTCGTTGAAGAAGCTGTTGCGCGGCACGACGTCATTGAGGAACTGCCGCAATTGGGGATCGTCCCACTGCTGGTTGGCAATCTCGTGGATATAGCGCCCGACGACTTCGTTGGATGCGATTTTGAATGTGTTGTAAAATGCGTCGTTGGCCGAGTGGACGCGGAGATCAGTTTCGAGAATGACCACGGGATCGCGGGCTGAAGCGACGATGGCCTCGGACATGCGGGCGCTTTGCAGGTCGTGCTGGAGCTGCTGCCGTTCGGTAATGTCCTCGATCGCCAGAAGGATGCGATGCCGTTTCCAGGTGGGATCCTCGAGTCGCCGGGCGTTCAGGACCATGGTGCGGTGGCCGAGGCGCGGCACTTCGTACCGGACTTCGAAGTTCTCCAAAACACTGCTGCGATGCAGCGTCTCCGCGAGCAGGCTCCGCAGGCGCGGAATATCCCATCGATGATCGTCGAGATCGAAAATGGATTTGCCGACCGTTTCCGAAGGGCGCGAGTGGAAGGCGCGATAAAAGGATCGGTTGGCGCTCTCCACGTGAAGGTCGGCATCGAGCACCACGAGCGGTTCGCGCACCGTTTCAACGATGCTCTCCGCGTAATCGCGAGCCGATGCAATCGCCAGTTCGTTTTGTTTCAGCGCATCGATGTCGACCAATACCAGCACCGCGCCGTCCACGATGTTTTCAAGAGTCAGATAAGGCCGCACGCGAAGGAAATACCAGCGGCCCTGCTTGTCGCGCACCTCCCGTTCGCGTTCGCGCACGCTCGCGATCACCTCGATGGTCAGGCTTTCCAGGTCGGAGATGTCCAGCGTATGGCGCACGCTGCTCAGGGGCCGGCCGACGTCCGCAGCCGTCAGGTTGAACACCTTTTGCGCGGGCGCGCTGAAGCGACGGACCACCAGGTCGCGGCCGAGAAGCAGCATGGCCAGTTTCGTCGAACTCTGGAGGTTCGCGAGATCGTTGTTCAACCGGATGAGATCGGCATTCCGGTTGGCCATCTCCTCGTTGACCGTCGTTAATTCCTCATTCGTGGATTCCAGTTCCTCCTTGGAGGTTTCCATCTCCTCATTGATGCTCTGCAACTCCTCGTTGGCGGATTGGATCTCCTCGTTGGACGCCTGCAATTCCTCATTGGTGGCTTCGTGTTGTTCCTGGATGGATTGCAGATAATCTCTCGTTTCGGAAAGCTCTAATTCCAGTTCGGCGATGCGTTGGGAGTCCTTTTTTGCACCGGTGCCCGCTCCGCCCCCGGCGCGTTTGGACCCGCGCGACTTTGAAACGTCCGGCGCCTGCTGTCCGGGCTTTCCAAACAGAACGAGGAAGCAGCGGTCCCTGAGATTTTTGAGCGGAATGACCTCCAGTTCCACGAGCCGGGCCTTTCCGCCGTCGGTCAACCGCACCTCTTTCCGCGTGATCTTGTTTTGTTTCCTTGCCTTGTTGATGGCGGAGCGCAAGGGCAACATTAAATCGTCGCGGGCCATTTTCAGCACGTCGAAGCTGGGATTGCCGCTCGGTGGCTTCAGGTAGGCGCTGGTGGGGCCGCGAAACTGGAGAATCTGGAGATCCGAATTGATCAGGACCCCGGGAGGCGCAAAAGCGTTGACCGTCAGACGATCCGCTTCGCGTTGGGCGTTGGATTCGATTTGCAGGCCCGGGGACGGACTGCCTGCAGGACTCCGTGGTGTCCAGGCAGGCGCGGGGGGCTTTTGATACGAGGGCTGCCGGTTCAACCGGCTCCGCTTCGCGGGCAGGCTCATCACCGAGTTGGAAACCGCTTTGCGCGAATAAATCTTGTGCTTTTTATCCGCAGGTTCGAAGAGATCGGTGGCGGTGCCCACCGATTCCGATCCGCCTAAAAACAAAAACCCTGTGGGCTTCAGCGCATAATGGAAAGTGGGAAAAACCCGCTTCTGAAGTTCGGCATCGAGATAAATCAAAACATTCCGGCAACTGATCAGATCCATCCGTGAAAAAGGGGGATCTCCAATCAGGTTTTGCCGGGCGAAAACGACCATCTCCCGCAGCGATTTGCTGATTCGATAGCCGCCGGCTTCCTCGACAAAAAACCGCCGCAACCGCTCCGGCGATATCTCATCCGAGAGGCTGCGGGGATAAAGGCCCTGGCGCGCTTTTTCGAGGAGGGCTTCGTTGAGATCGGTGGCGAACACCTGGAGTTTGCGAGGGCGCACGGCGCTATCCGCGCACTCGAGGAACGCCATGGCCATCGAGTAGGCCTCCTGGCCGGCGGAACAACCGAGCACCCAGATTCGCACCGGGCCGCCCCGGCGTTCGCGCAGCAATGAAGGAAAGACTTTCCGCTTCAAAACGTCGAACGCCTCCGGGTTGCGGAAGAAACTCGTGACGTTGATCAAAATATCCGAATAAAGGGCATCCAACTCCTTCGAGTTGCCGCGCAGAAAGCCCGCGTAGTCGCGGAGCGTATTTTTCCTGTTCAACACCATGCGCCGCATGATCCGACGACGGATGGTCGTGGATTTGTACAACGAAAAATCGACGCTCGACCGATTTCGCAGCAGAAGAAAAATCTTTTTGAGGGCCCGTTCCGCCACCCGGCCCGCCGCGGTGGTCGGTCCGCCTTCCTGCGGACCCGGGTCAGTGCTTCGCTCGAGTTCGCCAGCCCGCGGCCCATGCGCGGAAGGCGATGCACCGGCTGGCGTCGTTTTTTCCGGCAGGAATCGAGCCAGAGGTCCACCCGAAAGACAGGGATGCCTGGAGATTCGCGCCAGTTCCCTGGCGATGTCGGCGGGAGAAAGGACCAGGTCCACGCACCCGGCGGCGATCGCATTGCGCGGCATGGAATCGTACCGCGCCGATTCGTCCTGCGCGATGGTGAACCCGCCTTCCGTTTTGATCGCCTCGAGGCCGAGCGTTCCGTCGCTGGCGGCGCCGGAGAGCACGACGCCGATGGCGCAATCCCCCTGGTCCCGCGCCAGCGATTCAAAAAACATGTCGATCGATCGATGCGGCGTGCGGCCGCGCGCTCGTCGGCCGAGTTTCAACACGCCCTGCTCGATGCAAAGGTTCGCATTCGGGGGAATCACGTAGACGTGGTTGGGCTCGACGCGCAGGTTGTGACGCGCTTCCACGACCGGCATCTGCGTGGTGCGTGTCAGCAGCTGGGTCAGCGCGCTTTCATGGTCCGGATCCAGATGTTGCACCAGGACGAATCCCATGTTCGTGTCGGGCCGCAATTCCTGCAGCACCGCCGTAAACGCCTCAAGCCCGCCGGCCGACGCTCCGATGCCGACAATCGGAAATGAGAGGGGAAACCCCTTGGACGGCAACGCTGGTGAAGATTTCCTTTTCCCTCCTCCATTGGCTTGTGTGCCTTGCAACCCAGGCGGGTCTGCATGCGAGCGTTTTCGTGGTTTCACAGGATCGACAATCCATCCGGGCTTGAAGGATCGCTTTGGTTAATACGTGAATTCAACTATGCGTCGCGTCAGCCACCAACGCAATCTTTCTTGCCGTCCGCCACACGGTGAATCCCGAAATTGTTGGCGGCCGTCCGAACCGTGACTGCTTCGCGATTGGATCGCCTGACTTCCAGTCTGGTGTATCGTGGATTTCCAATCCGCATGCGCTGGGAGTGGCTTTTTGCACCAGGATTATCAGGTGCCTGCCAGCTGGAAGCCGGCGATACAGCAGACTGGAAGTCTGCGTTACGTGCGGAGAACGAGCGGGGCAAGTGCGTCCAGATTGGTCATAAAGCAGGCTTGATATTTCTGAGGAATCTGAAGATTGTCCCCCTCATGCGCGACAGGAATGCTCTGGAAGATTTTCTGGGTGAAGAAGTCGTGGATAAGGAGGGGAACCCTGTGGGGACGTTCGCCTGTTATTGGGAACGGGAACAAAAGCAGGCCCTTTTGCTGGGGGTGGACATCCCGGAACGCTCAGGCCATACCCACCTCGTGCCAGCCAAGGGCGCCTCTTTCAATGAGCGTCAAACTTATGTGCGTGTCCCGTTTACCCGGGATCAAATCATGCATGCGCCCTCTCTCGCCTGCGAATGCGAAGTCGATGATGATTTCGAACGGCGGTTGTGGGCCTATTACGGGTTGCCGGTGCCGCATGCGCCAGGACCCGATCTGCTCTCCCAAAAGATTGAAGTGATTCGTCAGCAACTACGGCGCATCAACCACTGCGACACGGCTGCCGCCCGTCGCGCTTCCCGCCCCTCGTCTTTCGCCGGATCTGCCGCTGGCGAACCTGCCGTCGGAAATTCCGCGGAGGCTTCCAGCCAGGAGACGACGCCTGTCCTCAATCCCGCCGACCCCGCACCCTCCGGCTCCTGCGCGTCGGAAAAATCGGAACCGCAATAGCGCGGCCGGACCGCGGCATTCCTGCCGCTTCGGCCGCAACTCCGTGAGGACCCCCACGGCTCGGTTCCATTAAAAAAACCGAGCCTTTCATCCCCCGATCCACGTTGAAGGGGCATGTATGGCGAGCGCCGGCGCCCATCCGTTGCCGGCCGTGCGCGCAGGCCCGTCTGTTATCGATTGAAGAGTTTATCCACCCTGGCTTTGACCAGCGGATCCATCTGAATCAGGGGCGGCCACGCCCGCTTGAATCCTTCCCCCGCCAGTTTTTTCGTCGCATCGATCCCCAGCTTGCTGCCGACAGCCATCTCGGATGTCGCATGATCCAGCACGTCGGACGGGCCTCTCGTAAAGAGACTGTCCCGCTGCGGATCCGTATTGGCGCACAGCCGGAAAATCACATCGCTGGTGTTGTGAACGTCCACGTCGTCATCCACAACAACGATGTATTTGCTGAACATCATCTGCCCCATGCCCCAGAGGCCGTGCATGATTTTGTAAGCCTGCATGGGATAGGTTTTGCGAATGCTCACAAAGACGAGATTATGGAAGACCCCTTCCGCCGGCAGGGCGATGTCCACAATCTCCGGAAAGTTCATTTTGAAAATCGGCAGGAAAAGTTTCACCGATGCCCCGCCGATGTAGAAATCCTCCATGGGCGGCATCCCCACTATCGTGGCGGGATAAACCGCATTTTTGCGGTGGGTGATCGCGGTGATGTGAAAGACTGGATACGGCTCGGGCAGAGTGTAGTAACCGGTATGATCGCCGAACGGCCCTTCGTCGCGCAGTGCCTCACGAGGATCCACGTAGCCTTCAATCACGAAATCGGCGTTCGCCGGAACCTCCAGGTCCTGCGTTTCGCATTTGACCAGCTCGACGGATTTTTTTCGCAAATAACCGGCCAGCAAAAATTCGTCGAGGCCATCGGGCAGCGGGGCGGTGGCGGCGAAGGTGAACACGGGATCGCCCCCAAGGAAAATCGCGACCGGCATGCGCGTGCCGGTTTCGTAATAACGGCGTCCATGACGCGCTCCGACCTTCTGCAATTGCCAATGCATCCCGGTGGTCCGGTCGTCGTAAATCTGGATCCGATACATCCCGATGTTGCGCTCGCCCGTATCCGGATCCCGGGTGACCACGCACGGCAATGTGATGAAGCGACCGCCGTCCAGCGGCCAGCATTTTTGGATGGGCAGATTCAGCAGGGTTGGAATCGCAGACTGAAAAACAGCCGTGGCCGTTTCCCTGGCTTCATGGGCCGCCGATTTTTCACCCCGATCGAAACGATGGACAACCTCCTTGCAAGGACCGTCATGGACGCTGTTTGGTTTGGCATGGCGCAAGTCGAGAGCAGTGCCGAGGAGCTGAATCGCCTCCCGAAAACCGGTGGGCGGCTTTGCCTTCATCAGGGTGCCGAGCTCGGCAGCGACTGCCTCGACGCTTTCCGCGCCGAGACTCATCGCCATGCGCCGGCGCGAACCCATGGTGTTGATGGCCAGGGGAAATGGCGAGATGACTCCATTCACGGTCGGTTTTTCGAAGAGGAGCCCCCTGCCGCCGCCCGGCTTCTTCATCTCGCGATCGGCGAGCTCGGTGATTTCGAGTTCCGTTGCCACAGGCTGGCTGATGCGGGTCAGTTCGCCTGCGCGTTGCAGGGCGCTGATCCAGTCTGCAAAGGAATCAAATGCCATGCGCCCAGCGTAGCGGGAAACGAACCACGCACAAGGATTGCGCCATCACACGGACGCGCAAGGAATTGACCAAGCTCGCCGACCCGGGCAACGCTTCGGAGAATGATGCTCATTCGAACCCGGGTAGCCCCGAGCAGGATTCATGGAATGGGATTGTTTGCCGAAGCGCCGTTGGCGAAAGGAACTTCCGTGTGGCGCTTCGAGCGGGGATTCGATCACGATTTTTCGCCTGCCGATTATGCGGCGCTGCCAGAATTGGCGCGCGCGCACACACGCTGGTTTTGCTTCGTTAGCCAGCGGGATGGCCATGTCATTCTCAGCGGAGACCACGCCTGTTTCATCAACCACTCCGATGCGCCCAACACCGGCGCGCCGGGCGGTTCCCCGACGCCGATCACCACTGTCGCCCTGCGGGATATCGCGGCCGGCGAGGAGATCACCTGTAATTACTGGCGTTACGATGCCGACACGGCATGGAAGCTGGGACTGGCGCCGCATGATGCCCCGCTGGGCCAATGATGGGGCTGCTGCCGGATAGGGGTAGGGAGAGCGGACGTGTCCGCTCCCCCTCCCTCCAAACCGGACAGGCGGTTCTCCCGCATCCGGCTTTCCAGTCGGTGGGTGCTCCGTCGAGGGGGAGCGGCTCTTCGCCTCGTCCCC
>JBEEGQ010000176.1:0-6917 GCA_041166945.1 Verrucomicrobiota bacterium | reverse complement strand
GGACAGCCTGCTGTTCAATGCGCCCATCATGTATCTTTATTTGCGCCACATCCTGACGCATCATGCCGTTCCCGAACTCAGGTAAACGTTACCCACGCTGCACCTCATGAATCCATCCATCGAGCACCGCGAATGAAGAAGGTTGTTCTGCTCGGGAGCACAGGGTCCATCGGCACCAGCACCATCAAGGTGGCGGAGGATCTTTCCGGCGAGATTCACATCGTCGGACTCGCCGCGGGCGGAAATATCGGGCTGTTGACGGAACAGGCGAAACGACATCGGCCCATTGCCGTTTCAATCCAGGATCCCACGAAGGCAGCCGCGCTTCAGGACGCCCTCGGCGCCTCGACGCGGGTTTGCTCGGGGTCCGAAGGCCTGGTGACCCTCGCCACTCTGCCCGAGGCGGACATCGTCCTAATTGCCATCGTCGGCACTGCCGGGCTTCAACCGGCGCTCGCAGCCATCCGCGCCGGCAAGGACATCGCCGTGGCGTCAAAGGAAATCCTGGTGATGGCTGGTGAGATCGTGATGAACGAGGCCCGCCAGCATGGGGTGCGTGTGCTCGCCGTCGACAGCGAACATTCAGCCATCTTCCAGTGCCTCGACGGCAAGCCCTCGTCATCGGTCCGCCAGCTCTGGCTGACAGCCAGTGGAGGCCCCTTCCGGGATCGACAGGCATGGCCTTCCGAAAAATTCTCCGAAATCACGGTCGACCGCGCCTTGAAACATCCCTCGTGGGTGATGGGCAGAAAGATCACGATCGATTCCGCGACCTTGTTCAACAAGGGCCTTGAGATGATCGAGGCGCGATGGCTTTTCGACATCGAGATGGAACGCGTGTCGGTGGTGGTGCATCCGCAGAGCGTCGTCCACTCGATGGTCGAGTTCATCGACGGATCCATACTGGCGCAGCTTTCGACTCCCGACATGTGTTTGCCGATACAATACGCCCTCACGTACCCGTCCCGGGTCCAAAGCGATCGAGTGCGGACCAACTTTGCGAAGCTGGGACAACTCACCTTTGAAGAGCCCGACCTCGAACGATTTCCGGCGCTGACTCTCGCCCGGCGCGCCGGTGAAGTGGGCGGCACCCTGCCAGCCGTGCTCAACGCTGCCAACGAAATCGCCGTCGATGCCTTTTGTGATCGGCGCATCACATTCCCGGATATCAGCCGCGCCGTCGCGCGCACCATTGAACGGCACACTGTGATTCGACAGCCCACACTGGATCAAATCCTCGAAGCGGACGCGTGGGCCCGGCACGAGACGCGCAATCCCTGACGGCCTTTTCGTTGCATCGGATCGACGGCGAATATTGCGGCGGCCCGCTGCATGCAGGCTTGCCGGAATTTATTCGGGGTGCCATCGTCAACTTGGAATCAGCCCTACTGCGTTATGCTCAAGATTACCGGCGAAGGCTCCATCACGACATGCGACGGCGTGACACGCCGCGACTTCCTTCAAGCAGGCACGCTGGGGGCGCTCGGCTTTTCGATGGCCAACCTGGCGGCGCTGCAGGCATTGGGGGCCGCGGATTCCCGTCAAAGCGACAAAGCCTGCATCCTGATCTTTAATCTTGGCGCGCCGAGCCAGCTCGACACCTTCGATCCGAAGCCGGATGCCCCGCGCGAGATTCGCGGGCCTTTCAAGGCCATCCGAACGGCGTCGCCGGAAATCGACCTCACGGAAATTCTGCCGCTGCATGCGAAGCTGGCGGACAAGTTCAGCCTGGTGCGTTCCTGTTTTCACACCGCGGCGGCGGTTCACGATACCGGACACCAGATGATGCAGACCGGCCGCCTGTTTCAAGGGGGCATCAATACCCCGCACGCCGGATGCGCGCTGGAATTCCTGCGCGGACGCAAGACCGAACTGCCCGCCCATGTGATTTTGCCCGAGCCGATGGGGCCGACGGGCGGGAACCTGCCCCACGGCCAGGACGCCGGGTTTCTCGGAAAGAACTACGACCCGTTTGTGCTCGGAACCGATCCCTCGAAGAAGGATTTCAAAGTGCCCGACCTTTTGCCGCCCCGGGACATTGGCGAAGCGCGGCTGCAGCGCCGGCGTCAGTTGCGCGAGGTCATCGATGACACCGTGAAGAAATTCGAGGGGAGCGAGAGCGCGAAGTTAATGGACGCGAATTTCGCCAATGCCTATCGGCTCATGACGAGCACCAAGGCGCGCGAAGCGTTCGACCTCAGCCGCGAGCCGGCGAAAGTGCGGGAACGTTACGGCATGACGCGCTTCGGCCAATGTTGCCTGCTGGCCCGACGGCTGGTGGAAGCGGGAGTGCGATTTGTCACCATCAACACATTCCTGACGGTGTTCGACGAAATCACCTGGGACATCCACGGATCCAAACCATTCACCAGCATTAGTGGAATGAAAGACATCGTGGCGCCGATGTATGATCAGGGTTACAGCGCGCTCCTCGAGGATTTGGTGCAGCGCGGGATGCTCGACTCGACCCTCGTGGCCTGCCTCGCCGAGTTCGGGCGCACCCCGCGCATCAATCCGGCCGGCGGCCGCGATCATTGGCCCCAATGCTGGACCGTCAACTTCGCCGGAGGCGGCGTAAAAGGCGGACGTGTCGTCGGCAAAAGCGATGACATCGGCGGGTATCCGGCGGAAAGGCCCGTTGCGCCAAAGGAGATCGTCGCGACCATTTACCATTGTCTGGGGTTGGATCTGGACACCCACCTGCCCGGGCCGGCGGGCCGTCCGTTCCCGCTCGTGGATTTCGGAACGCAACCCATTCGCGAGCTGTTGTAGAGACCAGGCGCGTGGCCCATCAAGTGTTAAATCCCGCGCTCTGACCGGGAGCATGAACTGATGCCCAAAACATTCGCCAGGTCCTCGGCGCGCCCTGCTGCATCCCGGCCCGGAGGGCCGCATGATGGTAGCCGGTGGGAAGCCCGCCCCAGCGGGCGCACCCACCGGATTGGCAGCCCCACAATTTCCGCGCCCCGGAAGGGGCGCATGAACAACATGGCAACAATAATCGCGGGCACCCCCAACGCGTCGATCCCCAGTACACGGATCGTGGCAAATCGCATTTTGAGTAAATTGGATCATCATGCGCCCCTCCGGGGCGCGGGCATGCTCGGGTTCGCGCTCCGGTGGGTGCGCCCGCTCGCGCGGGCTTCCCACCGGCTACCTTCATCTGTCCCTTTGGGACACTGGAACTGGCTACCTTCATCGCTCTTTTCGGGACACTGGAACCGGCTGCCTTCATTTGTAGCTTCAGGAAACGGGCACCGGTCATATTCATTTATCCGTTCCCGCCACGACACGGCTGCCGCTGGCGGGCCAGGTTTTCATTCCATTCGGTCGGAGCCACGGTCGGAGCCATGGCGTATTTCCCTCGTCTGGTTTGGCGCCCTGCTGCCTCCCGGCCCGGAGGGCCACGTGATGGTAGCCGGTGGGAAGCCCGCCCCGGCGGGCGCACCCACCGGATTCACAGCCCCACCATTTCCGCGCCCCGGCAGGGGCGCATGAACACCATGCCATCGACCCACAGCAGCCTCCATTACCACGTCGTCTGGTCCACGAAAGATCGGCGAGGCATGATCGAGCCTGCGTGGCGGGCGCGACTCCATCAATGGCTCGGTGGCTGCATCAAAGCGTTAGGCGGGCTGCCGCTTGCGATCGGCGGTGTGGCGGACCATGTCCATTGTCTCTCGGGGCTGAAGCCCACCCATTGCCTGGCGGACTTCATGCGGGTGCTCAAGAGCGAATCGTCCGAGTGGGTTCATAAGGAGATTCATGTGCGCTCATTCCAATGGCAGGAAGGTTACGGCGCGTTCACCGTCAGCCCCGGTGCGCGGAAAAAGGTCGAGAGCTACATCCGTAATCAGGAAAAGCATCATGCGAAGAAAAGTTTTCAACAGGAATACGTGGAGTTGTTGACACAGGCCGGGATTGAGTATGAGGACAAATATCTTTGGTGAGCCGAAAAATCATGCGCCCCTCCGGGGCGCGGGCATGCGCGGGTTCGTGATCCGGTGGGTGCGCCCGCTCGCGCGGGCTTCCCACCGGCTACCTTCATCTGTCCCTTTGGGACACTGCAACCGGCTGCCTTCATTTGTCCCTTCGGGACAGGGGCTACGGACGACGGTCCTCATCGCGGGGCTTCTTGCAGGCCTTCCCTTCCTGGCCGCCGCGGAATCCATCACGAATCCGCCCTCATGGTCGTTCCGCAATGACGTGCAACCTGTGCTCGCCAAGGCCGGCTGCAGTTCCGGCGCCTGCCATGGCGCCGCGGCAGGCCAGGGCGGTTTCAAACTTTCCCTCCGCGGTTACGACGACGATGGCGACTGGCGCGCCATCACCCGCGGCGCATTCGGACGGCGACTGGTGCCGTCGGATCCGGGCCGAAGCCTCCTCCTGACGAAACCCACCGCGGCCGTCGCGCATAAGGGTGGTCTCCGGTTCGAAATCGGCTCATCCGATTATCGCATACTTTCGGAATGGATTGCGGCGGGCACGCCACCCCCAAGGGACGACGATCCGAGGATCCAAAAGCTGGATATTTTTCCGCCGCACTCGACGCTCCAGCCAGGGGCCGCCCAGCAACTCACCGTTCGCGCCCATTTTTCCGACGGCACAGAGCGCGACGTGACACGCTGGGTGAAATTCACAGACGCCAACGCCAGCGTGACGCAGGTCGATGATGTGGGCGGTGTCAAGGTGATGGGTTTCGGCGAAGGCGCCATCACGGCCTGGTACCTCAGCAAAATCGCCATCGCCAGCATTACGGTGCCTCACACGAATATTCTAGCGTCGGGAGTTTTTGCGGGGGCGCCCCGGCGGAATTTCATCGATGATCTCGTTTTGGAAAAGTTGCGCGAATTGAACCTCCCGCCGAGCCCGCGATGCACGGACGGCGAGTTCATCCGCCGCGCCTTCCTGGACACGCTCGGCGTGCTGCCCACTGCCCAGGAGGTGCGTGAATTCCTGGCCCACACCGCCAGCGAACGGGCGGACGCCAAAAAGCACCCGGCTGATGCCGGCAGGCATGAAGGGATTCCCGCCCGGGATCAGCTGATTGAATCCCTTTTGGGCCGGCCGGAGTTTGTGGATTACTGGGCGTACAAATGGAGCGATCTCTTGCTGGTGAGCAGCGACAAGCTGAAGCCCGCGGCGATGTGGAGTTATTATCAGTGGATTCGCAACAACGTGGCGGCCAACACTCCATGGGATCGGTTCGCGCGAGAGGTGGTGACCGCCCAGGGCAGCACGCTGGAGAACGGCGCGGCCAATTTTTTTGCGCTGCACGACGACCCGCCGAGTCTCGCTGAAACGACGATCCAGGCTTTCCTCGGGATGTCCATCAATTGCGCCAAATGCCACAACCATCCGATGGAAAAATGGACCAACGACGAATATTGGGGCTTCGCCAATCTCTTTGCGCGGGCGCGCACCAAGGCGGGCGCGTTCGATGGCGAGAAGGTTGTTTTCGCAGCGGCGGAAGGTGACATCAACCAGCCCCTGCGGGGCCGTCCACAGCCGCCCCGCCCTCTCGATGGCCATCCGCTCCGGATCGATGACCCGCGTGATCGACGCGAGGCGCTGACGGAATGGCTGACGTCCCGCGACAACCCCTATTTCAGCCGCGCCATCGCCAATCGCGTCTGGGCCAATTTCATGGGCGTCGGTTTGATCGAAAAGGTGGATGACCTCCGCGTGACGAACCCGGCGAGCCACGAAAAATTGCTGGGGGCAACGGCGAAATTTCTTGCCGATAAAAAGTTCGATCTCAAGGCCCTGATGCAGGCGATTCTCCAATCCGAAACCTACCAGCGTTCGAGTGAAGCGCGATCCGGCAACGCGGCGGACACCCGGTTTTATTCGCGTTATTATCCCCGGCGGCTGTCGGCCGAGGTGTTGCTCGACGCCTATTCCCAGGTCACCGGGGTGCCGACGGAATTTCGAACCGATTTACGCAACCAAAATCGGGGTTTTGGCGAAAAGTATCCCGCCGGCCTGCGGGCGCTCCAACTCCCCGATACGCGCATTTTTTCGTATTTTCTAAAAACGTTCGGGCGGCCGGATCGGGAGAAGACCTGCGAATGCGAGCGGGCGGGCGAACCGACCATGGCTCAAGCGCTTCACCTGGCCAATGGCGACACCCTGAACCAAAAGCTCGCCAGCAAGGAGAGCGTCGTCGCCCGGTATGCAGGCACGGACATGCCCACGGAGACGCTGATTGAGGAGGCGTACCTGGCTGCGCTCGCCCGCCTGCCCACCAGCGCGGAGAGAAAAAAGGTGGCGGCGATTTTGAAAGCCGCGCCCAAAACCGAGCGGCGCGTTGCGATTGAAGATGCGTATTGGGCCCTGCTGAGCAGCAAGGAGTTTATCTTCAACCATTGACGATCCGCTGGATCAACTGGCGATGCAATCGGCGAACCCGCGCCGGATGCGCGCCTCATCCAAATCCCGGCCGATGAACACCAACTGGCTCAGGCGGCGTTCTCCCACGTTCCATAACCGATCCGGTCGGGCGTCAAACATCATCTGCACTCCCTGGAAGATGACCCGCTTGGGCTGGCCTTTGATTTGGAGAATTCCTTTGCTGCGATAAACGCGCTCGCCTTCGACCCGGATCACCTCGGTAAACCACGCCTCGATCTTTTTCAAATCCAGGGGCCGATCGTCGCTGATATAGAACGACGAGACATGATCATCGTGACGACCGACCGGGTGCGTGTGTTGGCCGGGTCCATCGCCATGCGCGTGATCGTGATCCGGTTCATGGTCGTGATCACATTTGCCGTGGTCATGATCGCAATGGGAATGATCGTCTGTATCCGCAGCCGGTGGCGGAGGCGCGGTAACGCTGGCGGGAAGCGCCAGGCCGCTGGCCAGATCGCGCGCGTGCAGGTTGAGAATCCGCCCGGGCTCCAACTGGGAATTCA
>JBEEGQ010000175.1:0-32342 GCA_041166945.1 Verrucomicrobiota bacterium | reverse complement strand
TCGGCATGGCCTTCGATCCCTTCGGCAACCTGTTCGCCTCCGATTGCCACAGCGAGCCCATGTATCAAATCCTTGCCGGCGCGTTTTATCCCAGCTTCGGCAAACCTCACGATGGCCTCGGCTTCGCTCCGAAGATGATGGAAAAACCACGGGGCTCCACGGCGCTGGACGGCATCTCCATTTACTCCGATGACCTTTGGCCCGAGGAATTCCGCGGCAACATTTTCATCGGGGACGTCATGGCCAGCCGGATCTATCGCGACCGCGTGACGGAAGAGGGCTCCACGCGCACGGCGCGTCCCATGCGGGATTTCCTGGCGGCTGATGACGCCTGGTTCCGTCCCGTCGACACCACGCTCGGCCCCGATGGCGCTTTTTACGTCGCCGATTTTTACAATCGCATCATCGGGCACTACGAAGTGCCGCTGACTCATCCGGGCCGCGATCGCACCAGCGGCCGGATCTGGAGAATCGTGCGCAGGGACAAACCGTTGAGGCCCGTGACGCTGCCTGCGGATTTGAAAGGCCTGATCCAGGAGCTCGCGTCCCCCAATCTCACCCGCCGCATGCTGGCCATGAATGCCATACAGGACCGTTTCGCCCGCGAAGTGTCGGGTGAAATCGATGCCGCCATCCGCGCGCCGGTGAATCCCGAGCAGCACATTCATGCGCTCTGGATTGCGCATCGCCTTGAAACATCGAAACCCGATGCGCTGATGGAAGCGGCCCGCGCGCGAAGCCCGCTCGTCCGCGTTCACGCCCAGCGCATCGCCGGCGACATCTTCGCGCAGGACTCCCTCGGCCATGTCGCGACCGACGTCGAGACCGATCCCGATCACATCACCGCCGCGATGCAGATGACGGGTGAGGGGTTGAAGGATCGCGACGCGCTGGTCCGGCGTTGCGCCGCCGAGGCCGGGGCGCGGCATTTGGTTGTGGGAGGCGACTATTTCGCGCGGCAGCTGCTCGCATTGCGCACTGCCGTCCCTGCCAGCGACACCCATCTGCTATACGTCGCGCGTCAGGCACTTCGGGACCAGCTGCGTTATGATGGTGTTTTCGAAAAAATGCTCGCGGAAAAATTGACCGCCGCGGAGGTGGGGGCGCTTGCCGATGTGTCGCTGGGGATCACCAATGCGGCTGCGGCAACTTTTCTCCTGCGCCAGTTGCCGGAGTTGAGCAAGGAGAAGAATCCGTCGCCGCCTGTGGCTGACATTCTGAAGCACGCCGCCCGTTATGCGCCCGAATCCGAGCTCGGACAGCTCGCCAGCTTTGCCATGGCTCGTATTCCGAAAGCTTACGGCGCCGAACAATACCAGGAAATCGAACGCCAGTTCGGGTTGTTCAAATCCGTGGATGAAGGATTGCAACAACGCGGGCGGGCCCGGCCCGAACCGATTCGCGCCTGGGGCACGAATCTCGTCTGGAAATTCTTCACCTCCCTCGATGGCTACCATTCCTGGAGCGCTACTCCGTATGAACCCAACCCCACCGACGTTCCCTGGGACATCGAGACGCGTAATTGCGGCGATGGTCGAAAGCGCCAGCTAATGTCCAGCCTTCCGCACGGCGAAAATCTCACCGGGGTCATTCGGTCCTCTGATTTTTCCATGCCCTCGAAGCTCTCGTTCTGGCTTTGCGGTCATGATGGTTTCCCCGACAAACCGGCGGGCCATCTGAATTTAATGCGACTCCGCCTGCGGGATTCGGGAGAGGTCCTCGCCACCGCGCCGGCACCCCGGAATGACGTCGCCCGCCGGGTTTCCTGGGACCTGCCGGAGCACACTGGGAAACGCGTGTTCGTCGAGGCCATCGACGGCGATGATGGGCGGGCTTACGCCTGGATCGCGTTTGGCGCATTCGACCCCGAGCTGCCTGAATTGCGGCCCGCCGAGTTTTCGCCCCGCAAAATGCGGGATTGGCTCGCGGCGGCAGCGGATTCCGCGGTGCGGCTTCAAATGAAGGATTGCGCACCGGTCTTTGCGAAGTGGCTCGCGCCGCGGCCCGGGGCGAACCTGGAGGAGGCCGACACCGAAATGTGGGCCAGCCTCGCCCACGCCTGGATGGCCCTCGAACCCGCTCAAGCCATTCCCATCTTTGTCAGCGCCCTCACCACCCAATATGGTCCTGTTCCCTACCGCGAGGCTGTCGCGGGGGTTCTCGCCGCGCAGAATATGCCGGATGCCCAGGCCGCTGTTCTCGTCGCTGCCAAATCTTTGCCTCTCAAATCGCAGGAAAAAATTTCACTCACCCTCGCCACCTCGACGTTCAGCGCCGAGACGTTGCTCGCCGGCATCGAGAACGGTTCGATCTCCCCGCGCGTCCTCCACCGCGTCAGTGTCAACACCCGGCTCAAATCCTCCAAACCTGGCAATTGGGAGGCCCGCCTCAAAAAGCTCACCGCCAAACTTCCGGCTCCCGACGATGCCCGGAACAGGCTCATCGCGGAACGGCGCGCCGCCTTCTCAACCGCCCGGGGAAAACCGGACGCGGGCAAACTCGTTTTCTCCAAATATTGCGCCGCCTGCCACAAAATCGGAAATGAGGGAGCCATCATCGGGCCGCAACTCGACGGCATCGGCCAGCGCGGACTCGAACGCCTCTGCGAGGATGTCCTGGATCCGAATCGCAACGTCGACATCGCCTTCCGGTCCGCGCTGTTCACCCTCAAGGACGGCGACATCGTCAGCGGCCTGTTCCGCCGCGAGGAGGGTGAATCCATCGTGCTCGCCGAAAGCACCGGCAAGGAAATCACGGTCGCCAAAGGCAATGTCGCCGAACGCCGCGAATCGGAAATTTCCCTGATGCCGGAAAACTTCGGCGAATTGATTCCGCCGGCCGATTTCGCCGACCTGATGGCGTATCTGCTTTCGAGGAACGCCAGCGCCAAGTAAACGCCTGCCAGGAGCTCGCCTACCGGGCGAAAATCTGGCGAATCACCTCCTCGATCGGCACCTCCTGGATGTCGATGTCGTTGACCGGAAGATCATCGAGCAACGCCTTGCACACCGGTATGACCCGGTCGCGCTTCACCTTCAATTTCACGGTCTCGGGATTCTGCTCAACGACCTCGCCGTATTGGGCCAAATCGGCGGCAGGAACCGACCCGTCATTGGCGCAATGAATGGTGACCAGCTTGAAATCGGCAATCCGATCGATGATGTCGGCAAGCTGGCCGTCGAAGAAGATCGTTCCGTGGTCGATGATGATGACGCGCCGGCACAACGCCTGGATGTCCGCCATGTAATGGCTCGTCAACACCACGGTGGTCTTGTGCGCGGCGTTGTGGTGCCGGAGAAATTCGCGCACTGTTTTTTGCGACACCACGTCGAGGCCAATGGTCGGCTCATCGAGGAACAACACACGCGGCTGATGCAACAACGACGCAATCAACTCCAGTTTCATCCGCTCTCCCAGCGACAGCTCCCGCACCATCACCCCCAGTTTGTCCCGCACATTCAACAAGCCGCCCAGCTCATCCACAATCCGTGTGAAATCGCGCTGGGCAATGCCGTAAATTTTGGCGTTCAACTCCAACGATTCGCGCGCGGGCAGGTCCCACCAGAGCTGGTTTTTCTGCCCGAGCAACAATGCGAACTGCCGGCGGTAACCGTCGTCCCGTTTCCAGGGGGTAAACCCCAGCACCTTCGCGCTGCCGCTGGTCGGGTAAAGCAGGCCGGAAAGCATCTTCAAGGTCGTGGTCTTACCCGCGCCGTTGGGCCCCAAAAAGCCAACGAGCTCGCCCTCTTCGATGCGAAAGCTCACGTCCTTCACCGCCGTGACATTTTCGTGGCGCCGCCGGAACAGGCCGCGCACCGCGCCGCGCAGGCCCGGTTCCTTTTTGTAAGTGCGGAATGTTTTCGTGAGTCCGCTCACTTCAATCACCGACATGGCCGCGGACTGTAACGACGCGGCCGCGTCGAAGGAAGCGCAAGCTCGTGCCCACTCGCAATCTTCGCGCCAACCGCCTCACTTAAATTTGCCATCGTGAAACGTTTTCCTGTTGGCCGAAAAAAATCCTGCCGATATACCCTTCAGTTGTTCTCCGGCCACGATGCCAGGGAATGCGAAAACGCGATGCTCAAACAACCGCATCCAGAATCTTCAGAATTATTGGGCGACTGGCACCCTTTGGTGCAGCAGCTCGGCTCCACGGATGGCCTGGTGTCGTTCAGCACGGCGTCCCAGTCGCTCCGGCTGAAAAACATCACCTCCACCGAAACGCTCCTGCATTTCCTCGAGGCCTACCAATCGCAGATCCTCATCCCCTACGAGCTTCCCGCCATCCAGCGCGCGTTCCGTCACGCCTCCCGCAACGAAACACGCGAGCTGATCGCCTACGATCAGGAGATCGCCGCCGAAGCGGTCCTCCGCCCGTTCTGCAACGCCAGCCGCCGCGTCGGCCAGGCCCAAATCAAGCGCCTCCGGCCCCTGCGCGACCATCGCCTGGTCCAGCGATATCTCCGCGCCGTCGAATCCCAAATGGCCAACGGCTGGCACACGCTCGTCTACGGCGTCACTCTCTCCGTCTATTCCCTCCCCGTCCTCCAGGGGCTCGTCAGCTACGAACGCCAGACGCTCCTCGGATTCATCCACGCCGTGGCGCGATGCCTGCGCCTGTCCGAAACCGATTCGTCCAATCTCGTCAATCAGCTCTCCCCCACCCTCCCCCGCAAGGACGAACCGATCCTCGGCGAGGACGAGGATCCGCGTCATACCAAGAGTTTTTAGGCCCGGCCTTCCACCCGGGTCGTTTGATTCCTAACGCAGCCGCCGTAGCGCGGACTGGCAGTCCGCTGTTTCGCCGGTTGGCAACCGGCAGCGCCAGCCACTTTCCCATCACGAGCCGTTCATTGCGTTGCGTCGCTCACACCAAGCCGGCGCCCTTGCGGAGTGCCACTCCGCGAAACAGCCGATTGCCAATCGGCGCTACGCGGGCCGACGTCGCGCGTCCTCTAGCAACACGGGCATTACCGGGCGCAGAGGGCGGCCCCGCGGTTTTCTCTGGCCTAACCAGCGGCTCCCCGACGTAATCAGCGGAGTCAAAATCTCCGCATGAACCACCTATCGATCGCTGACTGGATCGTCATCGCCATCTACCTGCTGGGCATCATCGCGCTCGGAGCCTGGTTCGGCCGCGATCAGCGCAACACCCGGGATTATTTTCTCGGCAGCAAAAACATCCCGTGGTGGGGCATCGGCCTCTCCATCGTCGCCGCGGAAACCAGCGCCCTGACGATCATCGGCGTTCCTGCCATCGCTTTCGGCGGCAACATCGCGTTTATCCAGATGATTTTTGGATACGTCATCGCGCGCGTCATCCTGGCGGCCGTGATGGTCCCGCATTATTTCAGCGGCGAGATCTATTCGCCGTATCAGCTTCTGGAAAAGCACCTGGGCCAGGGCGTGCGCCGCTTTGCCGGAGCGATCTTTCTGATCATGGAAACCATGGCCGCGGGCGTCCGGGTTTACGTGGCCTGCATCCCCATCCGGCTGATGCTCGGTGATTCTCTCCTCAGCTTCGGTGGCGTCATCCATCCCATCCTCGGCGCTCTCCTGCTCTTCGTCGGTCTCTCTCTCCTCTATACCTACATCGGCGGGGTCAAGGCGGTAATCTGGACCGATGCGGTCCAGTTCGGGCTGTTTGTGGCGGGTGGACTCTTTGCGCTGTTCTACATCCCCACCCTGGTCGGCGGCTGGAATGAAGCCTTCGCCAAAGCCGCGGCCGGGGGAAAATTGCACTGGCTGAACATCTCGTTCAGTTTCTCGGCCCCATTTAATATCTGGATGGGTCTCATCGGCGGCACGGTCCTCGTTCTCTCCACGCATGGCGCGGAACAACTCATCGTCCAGCGCGTCCTCGCGTGCCGCAACGTCGCCGAGGGCCGCAAGGCGCTGCTCCTGAGCGCGGTAGTCATCCTCCCGCTGTTCCTCATCTTCCTCCTCGTCGGCGCCATGCTCTGGGTGTTTTACCAGTCTCACACCCCCGGCATCCCCCTGCCCGAGACGCGCCCGGGCTTTCCGTCCAATGATTCGATCTTTCCCATCTTCCTCCTCACCGAAGTGCCGCACGTCCTCCGCGGATTTCTTATCGTCGCCATCCTGTCAGCGGCGATGTCCAGCATCAGCTCGGCCCTCACCGCCTTGTCATCCGTCTCGACGATGGATTTTGTGAAACGCTGGGTGCCAGGGCGGAGCGAGGAATTTTTTCTCCGCGTCAGCCGCGGTTCAACCGTGTTTTGGGCGGCCGCGTTGCTGGGCGTGGCGTGGCTCGCCCGGCATGTGCCCTTCGTCCTCAACGCCGCGATGGAAGTCCGGGGATTGACCAGCGGCGCATTGCTCGGCAGTTTGATCCTGGCCATTTTTTGGCGCCGCGTCGGCATGCGCGCCGCCATCGTCGGAATGGCCGCCGCGCTACTCGTCATGAACGCGCTCTACTGGCCCCCGCGCCTCGAGACGACAAAAACCTGGTGGAAAATGACGTTCGGTGAAGGCGTGTTCTGGCCGTGGTTTACCTTGATTGGAACCGTCGTTAACCTGGGGGTCGCATGGGCCGCCAGTTTTTTCCTTCCCCAACCACCGCGGAAAACGCAGCCCGTGAAATGAATCCGCGCGAACACTTCGACGCATTGCTGCGCTCTCCCGGCCCGTTGCTGGCCCTGGCGCCCATGCAGGATGTCACCGACCTGCCCTTCTGGCAGTTGATGACGGCCTACGGTGGAGCGGATGTTTATTTCACCGAATATTTCCGCGTACACGCCACATCGAATCTCGAGAAACACATCCTTCGGTCCATCACCGCCAATCCCACCGGCCGTCCAGTCGTCGCGCAGATGATTGGCAACGATATCCCCGCGCTGGTTCGCACCGCCCGTGAACTCGAGCAGCATCCGGTGGCCGCCATCGACTTGAATCTCGGATGCCCGGCGCCGGTGGTTTACCGCAAATGTGCCGGCGGCGGCCTTCTCCGGGACCCCGCGAAGATCGATGCCATCCTCGGTGCCTTGCGGGATGCCATCTCCATCCGGTTCACCGTCAAAACCCGGCTCGGTTTTGACAACCCCGCCGGATTCGATGAATTGCTGGCGATTTTTGCCCGGCATTCTCTCGATCTGCTCACCGTCCACGGACGCACGGTGCTCGAAATGTACCGGCCCAATGTTCATTACGAATTTATTGCCCGCGCGGTCGAACGCATGCCCTGCCCCGTCATGGCCAATGGGAATGTCTGGTCGCCGGAAAAAGCGTCCGAAGTGCTGGGGCTCACCGGCGCCCGCGGGTTGATGATTGGACGCGGCGCCATTCGCAATCCGTGGCTCTTCCAACAGATCCGGCAGCATCAACGGGGGGAATCGTTCGCGCTCCCGACCGGGCGCGCCGTCCTGGATTATGTGCGCGCGCTTTACGACGCGGTCTGCACACCGGGCGTTTGCGAATCCGCCCAGGTCCAGAAGATGAAAAAATATCTGAACTACATCGCCGAAGGTGCGGAGCCCACCGGCGTCTTCCTCCACGACATCCGACGCGCGACCACCCGCGCCGATTTCTTTCGCATCTGCGAATCCCATCTCCTCCACGATCGCCCGCTCCCTCTCCAACCCTACCCCCCCACGGGGTCAGTCAATAGTTTTGTACTATCGACTCCAGGCGTCCTGAAGCACGAATGACGAATGGCGGGGCGGCTGAATTCCCAAGGCTGTTGTTGGATCGCGCGTTACGTCAGAACGATAGTACAATACGATTGACTGACCCCGCGTTTGGGCTTGCAGTCCATGAAGATGGGCTTTTAGCCTCCGCGCTCCATGGGCGATGAGTCATACCTTTTCATGGTCCTCCCGTTCGCCGCGCTTCTGGGACTCATCGCGCTCGGTCCTTTGTGGTTTCCAGAATGGTGGGGAAAACATTATCCCAAAGTCTGCCTGGTTTTGGGGGCGGCCACCGTCCTCTATTACCTCCTTTTTTTGCCCGGAGCGGCCGCGCAAAAGACGCTTCAGACCGGCGAGGATTACGTCGGATTTATTGCCCTGATCGGATCGCTTTTCGTCGTTTCAGGAGGGATCCAGATCACCGTCAAAGGCGAAGCGACGCCGCTTCAAAATGTCGGGTTTCTCATGACGGGCGCGGTTCTGGCCAACCTGCTCGGCACCACGGGCGCCTCGATGTTGTTGATCCGGCCCTGGCTCCGGATGAATCGGCGAAGGGTCAGCGGCCATCATGTTGCATTCTTCATCTTCATCGTCTCCAACATCGGCGGCTGTCTGACGCCCATTGGCGATCCCCCGTTGTTTCTTGGCTACCTGAAGGGGGTGCCCTTTTGGTGGGTGGCTCGCCATTGCTGGCCGATGTGGGCCACGGGCCTGTCGATCCTGCTGGCGATCTTCTATGTGCTCGACCGTTTGAATTATTCCCGCGTGCCCGCGGCAATCCGGCAGGCCGATTTCGAGCCGCCCGACACGTTTCGTTTTCGCGGCCTCGGAAACCTCGTGTTTCTCGCGATCATCATTGCCGCCGTTCTGTTCGTGGAGAAACCGAGATTTTTGCGGGAATCCATTCTGATCGCGGCCGCGGCCGGATCTTATTTCACAACACGAAAATCGATTCATGAGGCCAACCAGTTCGAGTGGCATCCATTAAAAGAGGTCGCTATTCTTTTCGCCGGAATCTTTGCGACGATGATGCCGGCGCTGGACTGGTTGCGGCAACATGCCGGCGGACACGGCACCGCGGGCCCCGCGGCTTTTTATTGGGGGTCCGGCCTGCTCTCCAGCGTTCTGGACAATGCGCCGACCTACCTGGGCTTTTTGAAAGGTCTTGTTGGAATGATGGTGGACGGGGACGCGGTCAAGACCCTACAGAACTGGATTCAAAATCATGGGATCGAATCATTGGACCCCGTGCCGGAATCGATCCGTGTCGGGTTGGAGGCGCTGAGGAGTCATCACGGCGAGGCGCTGCTGACGGGACGCGGAGGAGTCGAGCGGATCGAGGTGGCGTTCATTCTAGGGAACCCGGACCTGAAGCGTTATCTTGTCGCTATCAGTGTCGGGTCGGTTTTTTTTGGAGCGAACACCTATATTGGCAACGGGCCGAACTTCATGGTCAAGAGCATCGCGGACCGGCAAAAAGTTCGGACTCCCACTTTTCTCGGCTACATGTTCAAATTCGCTTTGCCCTTCATGGCACCCATGCTCATCATCGTCTGGTGGCTTTTTTTCCGGGGCTGAATGCGATTAACAACACCGGTGAACGGGCAGGAACCAACGACAATCACGAGATGACGAGCTGATGAGGGGTATTTATAACGTCCTGTTTTTGATCGCGTTCTGCCTGAGCGCGCCATTTTATTTTCTAAAAATGTGGCGCCGGGGAAACTGGCAGGCCGGTTTTGCGCAGCGTTTCGGCCGCTATAACTCGAAGATCAAGCAAGCCGTCACGAACCGGCACGTGATTTGGATCCACGCGGTCAGCGTGGGGGAAGTCAATATTGCCACGCAGTTGATCGCGGTGATCGAACGCCGGCTGCCGAACATGAAAGTGGTTGTTTCGACCACCACGTCGACGGGCATGGGCGAATTGCAGAAGAAACTCCCGACACACATCGAGAAGGTCTATTATCCGATCGATCGGGCGAATTATGTGAATCGGGCGATCATGGCGATTCATCCCGAGGCGATTGTGCTCGTGGAGGCCGAGATTTGGCCGAATTTTCTCTGGCGCGCCCGTCAATTGGGCATTCCCACTTTTCTGGTCAATGCGCGGTTGTCGGACAGTTCGTTTCGGGGGTATCGACGGTGGGGCATGTTGTTTCGCCCGATTTTTGCCGGATTTGCGGCGGTCGGATGCCAGAACGAAGCCGATGCGGAACGGTTGAAGGCCCTGGGCTGCCGGCCGGAAGCCACGCACGTGGTCGGAAACCTGAAATTCGACGCCGCGCGGCTCGATGAACGCCGGCTCCTGGACGTATCGCGCCTGTTGGGACAGCTCGGCGCCCCGCCAAATGCCCGCCTCCTCGTGGCCGGCAGCACTCATGCCGGAGAGGAGGCCATCCTCGCTGAGATCTTTCTGCGCCTCCGTCAACGATTTCCCGAACTGTTCCTCGTGGTGGTGCCCCGCCATTTTGAGCGCGGCAAGGAAGCCGGGCGCGAAGTCTCGTCCAAAGGAGTCCGGTTCGTCTATCGGAAGGAGATCACGCCGCAGAGCCAGTTCAAGCCCGGAGAATTGGATTGTCTGCTCGTAAACACGACCGGCGAGTTGCGCTATTTTTACGAGTACGCCTCTGTGATTTTCGTCGGCAAAAGCCTGACGGCCGAGGGAGGCCAAAACCCAATCGAGCCCGGGGCATTGGGAAAACCGATGGTTTTCGGCCCCAACATGCAGAATTTTGCCTCCGTTGCGAAAGCGTTTGTGGAAGAGGGCGGCGCTTTACAGGTGCCGGATGCGGAAGCATTGGAACAAGCCATCGGCACCCTCCTGGCCGATCCCGAACTGGCCGCCCGGATGGGCGGGAAGGCACTCCAGGTCGTGCGCGACAACCAGGGCTCCATCGAGCGAACCGTGGATCTGCTCATCGAACAACTCGAAGGCTCGCGCATTTATGTCGCCACCAATCGATAGCGCCGATCCGCGGCCGCTCACTCTGCTCCCCGCCTGAAATCAGTTCAGCCACGAACCGGGGCCGGTTCGTGGCTGAATTCTGACGTCCACCCTGTTTTCCCTTGGCGCATCTAGCCCGCGGCTAGTGTGACAAATTCAGAAGCAGCCGCGGGCGGCGTCACCCGCGGCTGCCGACGGACAGCAGCCCACCTCCTTTTTGTGCGCCACTGGCCTCTGTCGGCGTTCACTGGCCGCGCCGTGCCAACCCATCGCGGACCAACGCTCGTTTGAGGAACCGTGTTCATGCTGTCCTACATGGATACGGGGGAGAGGCGGGCTTTCTTTCAAAAAATCTGAAATTATTTTCAATCACTCCCCGGCATTCAGTCCCACCAGCCCCATTCCGCCTGTTTTAATCATCCCTCCAACCGGCGTTCGCTGACCGAAAGCCTTCGCTCCCTATCGATGGAGCTGTCATCGGCAGAATTCTCTCCTTGGAAAAGAGGTCGTGCTACTCGGGGCCGAGGGCGGTGAGAACGGCCTCCGCAACTCGAGACGCGGAGATGCCGGTCATGCACCGGAAGTCGATCGGACAGACACGCAAAAAGCAGGGCGAACAGGGCGCTCCCGCCGTCAGAAGCTGGTGCCTCGCTGCCACGCCCGGCTCGGGCCAACCGGGACCGGTCAGCGCCGCAGAGGTGCTCCCGAAAGGCACGATCACCGGCGTCCCCACCGCTGCCGCAACGTGCATCGGCCCCGAATCGTTGGTCAGCACCGCGTCGCATGCCTTCAATACCGCGCATAACTCGCGCAGCGTCGTCTGGCCCGCCAGGCACTGCACGGATTCGGGACCATTGTCGCGCGCCAGGTGAGCGGCCAACCCTTCGGCGAATTCGACGTCGGCAGCGCCTCCCAGGATCCAGAAATGGATCGGCTCCCGAGCACGAAGCAGTTTCGCAACGGCGACAAAATTCTCCAGCGGCCACCGTTTTGCCGGCCCGTATTCCGCGCCCGCATTCAATCCCACCAACCGCGCTCCAGGATGTTCTTGAAACCCGAATCGCCGGCGAACGGCCTCCACTTCCGGTGGCGTGATGTTCAATCGGGGCGGCGCCGCTTCCGAACTCGCTCCCAGCGCCGCGGCAAGTCGCAGGTATTGATGAATGTGATGCGACCCGGCGCCAGGCGGTTTTGTCGGGTTCATCGCACCGCTGGTCAGTCGCGCAATTTCGGCCGGCGACCGCTTGCGCATGGGAAACTCAGCGGCGCGCGGAGAGACTCTCTCCGTCAAAAGCCAGTTCCGCCACGGCCGCGCATAACCTATGCGCCGCGGAATGCCGGCGAGAAAAACTTCGAGCGCCGAACGCGGAGAGTTGGGCAAAACCAGCGCCGTCGTAAATCGCAGGCGTCGCAACCGCCGGGCAACGGCCCACAGGTTTTCACCCGGATCAAACGTCACCACCTCGTCGATGTCTGGATGGGATTTCCACAAGTCAGCGAGTTTGGCCGGGGTCAGAAGCGCGATGCGAGCGGCCGGGTGGGCCTCGCGCAGCCGTTGCAGTGCGGGCGTGGTCATCACCGCATCCCCAAGCCAGTTCACGCCGCGGACAAGAATGCGCTCCTGTGACGGGCTGGCGGGCATGTGGGGCATGGTCACCGGTAGCAAATCTGCCGGACGCAATCGTTGAAATCCTTTGCGCCGCGCAGGATTTTGATTTCGACCCGCATGAAATAAATGGGCAGATCGCGCCGATCGATCTTGGGGAAACGAACGGCATCCTTCTGGGTGGTGATGATCATCTCCGCCTGCTTTTTTTTGCTGCGATTGATGGCGTTGAGCACCTCCTGTTGGGTGAATCGATGATGATCCGCAAAGCGCTTGGTGTAGACCAAATCCGCGGACTGGGCCTTGAGACTTTTTTCAAAACTCTCTGGTTGGGCGATCCCGCTGAACGACGCGACACGCCGGCCGCGGATCAGTTCAAGCCCGTGGCGCTCGCCGGAAAAAACATCTTCAAAGTAAAGGGGATGATGAATGCATTCGATGATCCCGGCCTTCGAGTTGAGCCGGGCGATCCGGGCCCGGAGTTCACTGGTGTGATCATCGCTCTTCGTGATGAAAATGGTGCTGGCTCGCGCCAGATGTGACGGCGGCTCCCGGAGTGTCCCGCGGGGCAGCAGGTATTCATTTCCGAAGGGCGCCTGGCAATCCACCAGCACGATGTCCCGGCGCCGCCCCGCCAGTTTCCAATACTGAAAACCGTCATCCAGCAGAAGCGTGTCGCATCCAAATTTCTCAATCGCGTAGCGGCCCGCCTTCACCCGGTCCTTGTCCACCAGCACAACCACATCCTTGAGATTGGAAGCCAGCATGTAGGGCTCGTCGCCGGCGGTCTCGGAATCCAGCAGCAGACTTTTCCCGTCGGACACGACGCGTGGCGGGGTCGTGTCGGAGCGAAAGAGCAGCTTGTCGATGAGCCGCTTGGTCAGCGGCGGCGGCTTCGAACGATAGCCACGGGACAGAATCGCCACGGTGCGGCCCTGGGCCTGAAGTTCGCGCGCGAATTTTTCCACGACCGGCGTCTTGCCGGTGCCGCCCACCGTCAGGTTTCCAATGGCGATCACTTGAATGCCCAGTGTGGAATCGCGCAGCAATCGCAGGTCGTAGAGCAGCCGCCGCAATTTCACGATCACCAGGAAAATGCCGGAGAGCAGGTAAAGGATGAACCGCGCGATGGCGGCGCGTTTCCCCCGGCGCTCCTCGAGAATGACCTCGAGCACGAACGTCTCGATGGCCTCGGTCCAGGCCCGGATGGTGTCGCGCATCGTTCGCGCAGTCTGCCAAAGCGCGCTCGCGCAGGGCAAGCGGCCGGTGCATTTGCATCGCCTGGCAACTTTGCCGGTTTTCGCCTTGCATCCTTTTCGCGGGTTTCTAAGGTCGCCCTTGTTCTACCATTCATGAAACATCGCACCTCTCTCCATTGGATCTGGCTCATCCTGGTTTTTCCCGTGCTGGCTTTTGTCGTCACGGAGGAACGGGCCAAAGCGGACACCAACGCACCGGCATCGGCCCGGCTTTCCGCCGCTCCGGACGGAACCAATTCCACGAATGCGCCGGCCGAGACGCTGCTCAACGCCCAAGCCATCGAGCAGTTGCGTCGCGACATCGAAGCCACGACCGCGCGCAACACCACAGCGATCACTTCGGGACTGGCAATGCTCGAGCCCGCCCTGGCCCAGTTGCATTCACGCCAGATGGAACTCGTCCAAAGTTCAAACCGGACCATCCTCATCGTCGCGGGACTTTTCACCGGCGTTGGATTCGTTGCGCTCATCTCCATCGTTTTTATTGTCGTGCGGGCCCTGGGCCGTTTTTCGGAAATGGCCCAGGCGTCCAACCGCGGAGGGATGCTCAGCACGCCCGCGATCCCCGCGGCGCTCGGGCCCGGCGATCTTGTGAACGTCAATGCCACCGCCGTCGAACAGGCCAGTGCCCGGTTTCAACACGCCATCGAACATTTGCAAAAACGCATCTTCGAGCTCGAACATACCGCGCAACCGGCGGCTGCTCTCGAACCCGGACGTCCGCAACCCGGCGCCAAGCCCGCTCCCCCAGAAGCCCTGTCCGAGCCGGCCATGAACATCAGTCCGCTCCCGCCCCACGATGTCGAAGGCCGAAGAGGTTCCGACACGACCGAGGCCACTTCGCGGATCAGCCTGTTGCTGGGGAAAGGACAGGCTTTGCTCAACCTGGATCAAGCCGCGGAATCCTTGGAATGTTTTGATGAAATTCTCGTGCTGGATCCGAACAACACGGAAGCGCTCCTCCGTCGCGGACTGGCGCTCGAGAAACTCGAAAGCTGGGAGAAAGCCCTTGAAAGTTACGACCGCGCGCTGCTGATCGATTCTTCGTTGACCGTCGCCTACCTTTACAAGGGGGGCGTTTGCAACAAGCTTCAACGCCACCGCGAAGCCCTCGACAGCTACGAACACGCGCTCCACACCGAGAAGCGCAGCCGGGCGTCCTGAATTCCGCACCGTACACTCCAGGCCGCCTCGCGATTTTCTTGTTTCGAGTCGGGCCACCCGGCATTCTTTGCTGACGATTCGTTTCGTTATCCATGACTGATCCGGCCATCACCCCCGAGTTGATCCAGAAACACAACCTCACGCCGGAGGAATACGCGAAGATCCAGGCCATCCTGGGACGGGACCCGGGCTACACGGAGCTCGGTGTGTTTTCTGTGATGTGGAGTGAACATTGTTCCTACAAAAACACCCGCCCTCTGCTCAAACGGTTCCCTACAAAATCGCCAAAAATATTGGTCGGCGCAGGCGAGGAAAATGCCGGCATCATCGATATCGGCGATGGATTGGCCATCGCCTTTAAAATCGAATCCCACAACCATCCCAGCGCCGTCGAGCCCTTCCAAGGCGCGGCGACCGGCGTCGGAGGCATCGTGCGCGACATCTTCACCATGGGCGCCCGGCCGGTCTGTGCGGTGAATTCACTCCGGTTCGGTCCGATCGCCTGCGACGCAGCGGATGCGAAAACAGCAGCGCCAAATGCCGACGTCCCATCGCCCGGCTCCCCCGCCAGCGCCACGGACCGCCCCGCTGTCGCTCCGTCCGCCGAAATTCTCAACAACCGTCGTCTGTTCGCCGGGGTTGTGAATGGCATCGCGCATTACGGGAATTGCTTTGGCATCGCCACGATCGCCGGCGAGGTTTATTTCGACAAAAGCTACGAGGGCAATCCATTGGTGAACGCCTTCTGCCTCGGTGTCCTGCGACACGAACAGATCGCGCGCGGCGCCGCGCGCGGCATCGGCAATCCCGTGTTTTACGTGGGCCCCGCCACCGGCCGCGACGGGCTCGCCGGAGCGGCATTCGCATCCCAGGATTTGACCGAGGAATCCTCCGAACAACAGCGGGGCGCCGTCCAGGTCGGTGATCCCTTCATGGAAAAACTGGTGTGCGAAGCGTGCCTCGAATTGCTGGCAACCGGCTGCGTGGCCGGAATCCAGGACATGGGCGCAGCCGGCCTTACTTGTTCCACCTGCGAAACCGCCGCCCGCGCCGGGACCGGCATCGAAATCGAACTCGACTGCGTTCCGCAGCGGGCGCCCGGCATGACCAGCTACGAGATCATGCTCAGCGAATCACAGGAACGCATGCTCATCATCGTTAAAAAAGGCCACGAGGACGAGGTGAAGCGCATTTTTGATAAATGGGATCTGCCGTGGGCGGAGATCGGACACGTCACGGACACGGGCCGGATGGTGGTCAAACATTCGGGCAAAATCGTTGTCGACGTTCCCGCAAGCCAGCTGGCGGATGAAGCGCCCATCTATCATCGCGAAGCCCGTGAGCCCTCTTATTTAAAAGCAGTCCGCGCCTTTCGCCTGGATGCGATCCCGGATTCCCAATCGCCTGCGGACGACCTCAAAAAGCTCCTGTCCTGGCCCAGCATCGCTTCGAAGAATTGGGTCTATCGCCAATACGACCACATGGTCCGCGATGGCTCAGTGGTTTGTCCCGGCAGCGACGCCGCTGTGATCCGCATCAAGTCCGACTCGCTTCCGCCGGCGAAGCTGAGCGCGGCGCCGCAGCATGGCACCCCGACGGAATCCCCGGTCGCCGAAAAACTCATCGCCATGACCGTCGATTGCAACGGCGTCTATGTTTATCTCGATCCCTACGAAGGGGGCAAAGCCGCAGTCACCGAGGCGTGCCGGAATCTTGCCTGCTCCGGCGCCATGCCACTGGGCGCCACAGACAACCTGAACATGGCGAATCCTCACAACCCGGAATTGTTCTGGCAGATCCAGGAAAGCGTGAGAGGCCTCGCCGATGCGTGCCGCGTATTTGGCGCGCCTGTCACCGGCGGCAATTGTTCCCTTTACAATCAAAGCCCCGCAGGTCCCATCGACCCCACCCCGACCGTCGCTGTCGTCGGCGTCATCGACAAAATCGAGCACGTGACCACCCAATGGTTCAAGGACGAAGGCGATGTGATCGTATTACTGGGCGACCCTGTCGATTCCGGCGATCCGCTTTCGGGCCTCGGCGGGTCGGCTTATCTTCAGGTGGTGCATGGGAAAAAAACCGGAACTCCACCCCGGTGCGACCTCGAAACCGCCAATGTGCTTCACACCACCCTGCTGGGTCTCATCCAAGCCGGTGGCATCAAGAGCGCCCACGACTGCAGCGATGGCGGCCTCGCTGTCGCGCTTGCCGAGTGTTGCATCAGCCATCAGATCGCCCGCGGCACACCGCGTCTCATCGGTGCGACCGTCGATCTCACCGCATTCGCCCCTGCGGCGGGCCTGCCCGCAACCCGCACCGACGCATTGCTTTTTGGCGAAACGCAAAGCCGCATCGTCATAACCATCAAGCCGCTGGATGCTGTGAAAATCATCGAGCGCGCGAAATTGTTAGGCGTTCCCGCCGCGCGAATCGGCACGGTGGGCGGCGATCGGTTCGCGGTGAAAATGGGCCCGGCCGAATTCTCATGCCCCTTGGGCGAGTTGCATGATCCCTGGTGGAACTCCATCGCTCGCGCGATGGCGTAAGTTCAGGGTCGGGTTACGGTCGCAAACGCGCCATGAATCCCGGCTCCTTTCCGGCAAGATCCGCAGAGCGCTGGCGGGCCAGCACTTCTCCATACACGCAAATGTCCCGCACCAGCATCTCGACCCGCGACCGGAGCGCATCGCCCGCGATCCGGCCATCTTTCATGTCCAACTTCTCGATGAACGTCACCGCATACGGGAGGGTCCAGGCGTAACATTGGCGGGCGACCGTTCGGATATGATCCACGACAGTGAGCCCCTTGTCGTGCGAGCTGACGACCACGGCGAAGAGTTTGCCGGCGTATTCCTTCCAAAAATGGTCGAGAAAATTCTTCGCGGCGCTGCTCATTGTCCCATGATAATCCGGGGTCCCGATGAGCAGCACATCCGCCCGCTGAACCCGTTCCTGGAGCGGTGAATAATGCGGGGCCTCATAGCACGAATCCGGGTTGAAAAGGGGCAGGGCTTCGTCCGCCAGATCGAGCATATCGACGGCAGCGCCTGCCGTTTCGAGAAGCCCGGCAATTTGCTTCAACAGGTCCCGGGTGGCGGATTTGCGGCTGGTGCTGCCGGAAATGATGAGGACATGCGGATGAGCCATGCGCGAAGGGTAACGCGGGAGGAACGAATCCTTTGGAACACTACCGTTTCGGCGGGGTGGTGGGGTTCAGGTTTCCACTGGCGAGCCGCACAGCGATCTCTTTTTCGAGGTAGGCCGCCATTTGGTAATCGGCGAGACCCCCCTTGGAACGTGCCTGGACGAGCACCTGCGAGATCGTAGGGTCCACCGCGCTCACGGTGATCCAGATGTGGCGTTCATCCACGTTGCCCTGGAGCGACTGGCGGGCGAGATCCTCGCTGTTGATGGTTCCATGATATTTCAACACATCCTTGGCAGCGGCCCAGAGATCCGAGGCGGGGCGCGTGTAACGGCCCTCGGCGCGGTCCCGTTGGAACGGCACACCGGCCCGATGTCGGCCATCCACCGTATCCACGCACCCGCTGAAAACCATTGCCGAGACGCACGCGAACAAAACCAGAGGCCATTTCAATTTCATGTGTGCTGATGCAACCAAATCGCGGCGGCGGGTCAAGTACGGTTTTGAACGAAGAATCCGGCCGGCCTGCCCCGCGAACGAGAGATCCCGCAGCGACGTGGTTAGCATCGCATGCCAGGGGCGATTTTTCACGGGCCGGTTAACAACCCGCGATACAGCGTACTGCCAGGCCGAGCAACGATCGGAGAATCATCTCCTTCCCATTGAATTTGCGGGCGGCCCCACACTTGTGTGTCAGGAGGGGCGGGGACGGCCCGTCGCTGCACTGCATTTCAGCATGCGAAAGAAAATTGTCCGAAGGACGGGAATTGCATCACAAAGACGCTGGCTCGCAAAAATGAGGAGCGTGAGGAAGTCCGCGCTTGCCAAGAGAATGGGATTTGCGAGTGTATCCGGCCGATTGGCGGCCAGCGCGGTTAGCTCAGTGGTAGAGCACTTCCTTGACACGGAAGGGGTCACAGGTTCGAACCCTGTATCGCGCACCATTCTCCAATGTTCTTGATCCCCGTCCTCACAGATGTCCGATTGCCATGAGGATGGTCAAAAAGACCGGAGGACCTAACGGGATCAAAGACTTACGTTTCGTCAGGAGGGGTTATGGAATGTCCGATCTGTTTTCTAGTTGTCCGATCCTCACTTCCAAACGCTAACGGCCCGCAATCAATGGGTTGTGTCTAGAATTGGAGAATTCCGCCAAGTGCTCAAAATGTCCGATTCCTTTAATGAAAACAGGCGTTAAAGTGAACCCGGCAGAAGTTGCCTACCTCTTTTTTCGACCCGATGGGTTGCGCGTGAAAGTCACGCAACGGGTGTTTTTCGAGCCCTTCCGCGTCGTCACCGCAGCGGCGCTGCCGCGTGGCGGCAGCTCACAGGCCGCACAGCGGCAGACCCGAGGGAGTGAGAGAATCCAGGAAGTGGTGGGACAGGAAAGCAACGCCCAAAGATGCCACCAAACGGCGCGAGCCCGGCGACGGGTCGAAATATTTGCACCAAGCGAAGAAGCCGACGATGCACAAAAGCACCACAAGCACGCTGTGAAAAAAGCCGCGGTGACGCGGCGAGAGAGCGGGCTCTAATATATCTGCCAGGCAGGCAACGGGAATTCCGAGGAAGCCAACAACCAAAACCTCCGCCCAGTTGACAAACCGCTGATGCCCCAGGGCGACCGCCGCCGCCTGCATATGCCAATTGACGATCCCAGCAGTCCAGAAACCCGCGCGCCGATGTACAAATCCGCTCATCCCCACTAAGCGGCACGTCGGGGATTTACTTGACCCCAAACTTAATCTTCGTTCTCGGGAGCCGAATTGTTCCGCTGCCCCACCCGCTTACAAAAATGGGAGGCTCAGTCAATCGCGCCGGGCGGAATGTCATGTGGCCAAGCGTCGGCCTCAGATGAAAGAATGCGAGCATGGTCCTTCAGGCGGAGAATGGAGAACACGTAATCGGCCCGCGCGCTGATCGAGTAATGGTGCTTCGGCGCATCAGCGGTTGCCCTGTTGAGCTCGGCCTCCAGCTCGCGCATCGGACATTTCCATGTGTCCCCGTTGAAGGTGCAGCGCTGCCCGTTTATCTCAGCGACCAGTCGGCCTGTGTGAGGAATGCTCATAAAAAATTGGCCGGCAACTGCATCAAGCTTTTAGTTTCGCTCTGCGGCCGGCGCCCCCGGCATCCAGACCATTATTACACCTTTGGCCTCACACCAGGTCAACGCTGCATGCGCGTCCGCAAAGCGCATCCGGCGCTCCCGCTGTCGGTTTTGTTTCCGGGTCAACAAGATTGCCGATCCACCACTGACGAACAGCACCTTGCTGTTGGGGAACAATTCTCCTAAAAGGTTCATGCGCGACGCCTCCTTAAGCGACACCGGCCGGGCATCCACACGCCCGGCCGGTGTTCACGGCTCAGGGCAGAGCGACCGGCCTATCGGGATCGGGCTCGCCCGCATACAGCGGCTCGCACCATTGATCCAGAGGCAAGCTCTCCAGCCAATCCAAGCAGTGCGTCATGCCCCACCAATTCACGCCCAGCGGGCGGGGATCGTTATTGGCAATGCGCCGGAAAAACGTGCGCGGGCCGCCAGCACGGTAAAGACAGCGCTCGTAATTATCATGAGACAGAAAGCGAACCAGCCGCTTTCCAAGTCGCACGTATCCGCGCACCACCAGATCGTCCGTGCGCGCGGGCGCACGCCGTGGGGAACGCGCTTTTTGCTTCACCGCGCGCCTCCTTTCCCAACCAACAGGCTTGCCCGTTCCCCACACCACACCGCCATCGCCTGACGCTCGGCGTCGAGCAGCTCGCCCCGATGATACCGCTGGGCAATCCGCCCGCGGATGCAGTCCATCAACTTTCGACATTGAAGCGATGGATTTTTGAAGGCCCGCTGCGCGGCCCTCCACAAAGCATCTCGGTTCACGACACCGGCCAGGTGCTCCAATTCGCCAACGCTCACCGCCGCCCAGGTCAGCGTATGAAACGAACAAACATGGTGCACAGTGTGGGAGCGCTTCACGGGAGCACATCCCTTCCATAGCCGTCGCGGCCGACGATCAAGTCTTCGTTTTCGAAGTTCCACAAATCCCCCCACAACCAAGCCCTCGCCCGCGCGTCCCAAGCCTGCTGTTGCAACGGCGTCGGGTTCTCAATTTCGGGACGCGGGCTGCTGACCAATGGATCTATGGTCTTGCCTGAGCACCATTCAGCTATCGCCAGCGCATCGGCCAGCCTCGCTGCGCCGAGCGGCCCGGCGTGTGGTATCGCGTATTTGGTTATCTCGTGTGCGCGCCTGCAAAGGCTTTTGATCAAGAACCTGAACAGATCTGCGCTTTCCGGTCCGAATGTCTTAGGCAGATCGAGGCAATTGCGATTCTCCAATTTGTTTTCCGCATCGCTGCTTTCCCAGATGGCGTGTCCCGTCCATAGGAGGTCCGCGAACTCAGCCGTTTCGTAAGCCGTCCGAAGTTTGGGCAATACATGCGCGGCCAAGACGTGTTGCGTGTCCACGATGATCGCAGCCAGATGCCTTGTTATTTCGGGCTCCGTCCACCGGGCTAAATCGGCCAGCCCAGGCAGGGGCAATGACCAGCCGATCGTCGCGCTCCCACGGACTGGCTGTGGCTTGTATGCCTCGTCAAAGGAACCTGGCTTCAGCCCTTGTGATTCGGCCCAGCCTTGGGCTGGCAGCGTTTGTGGAGCCCGCGCCCGCGCCAGTTCATCCAACAAGAATCCCTCTAACAAAGCAGCGAGCGACATTCTGTTCCGGCCTGCTTCGCTTTGGAGCGTGGCAAGGTCAGAATGGTCGATGGGCACGGCGCATAGCGTGTCACCCGAGATGTCATCTACGACGGCAAGGGTAAATGTTTTCTCTGCTTCACCACCCGTGCCGGGGGCGAGGGATTTGGTGACAGCCTCCTCAACGATTGTTTGGAGCGGCACCCCGCGCGCGAGCGCCAGTCGATGGAGCGCGTCGTAAACTTCCCACGGCACATCGAACCGGGCGGCCTCAGTGCCGTCGCCTGGGCGCACGATGCGAATTGTGATCGGCCCCTGCCCTGCCTGGCCGCCTTGCGGCTGACTTTTGCGGGATTGATTGCGGGACGCCGTTCTGCTACTTCTTTTTCTGGCCTGACTTTGGTTTGGTTTCTTCATTGTTACCTTTCCGTGGTTGGGTCTTCGGCGCTGCCGGTGGTGATACACCGACAGCGCTTTGTTTTTGTAGGAGTGACCCGCCTTCTCTGACCCAGTCCAAAAGGCGAATCGTTGTGTCTGCTGAAGGCATGCTTTTGCCTCGGAGCCACTCAGAAACAGCTTGTGGAGTTACGCAAAACAGCCGAGCCAGCGCAGCTTTACCGCCGCGCAGCTGCGTCAATCCGCTCAACCGCACACGCAATTCCGGCCATGAAGTAATTGGTTTGCTCATAGCTGGGGCGATAGTCGCAATATCGGCATCACTTGTCAAGTCATTCCTCCATTCAGCATCCCGAAATGGAGTCCAGCCCACTATATCCAGCGCAAGCTGAACGGGATCCCCAGAAGGAGTGACCCGGTTTCCCGACTTATCAGCCGCCCGATTAAAAGAAAGGATTGCCCGAACCACCTTCTCGTAGAAAACGTGCTGCACCTCCTCAGGCAGGCTTACCAGCGAGATCGCAAGCAGTCGTGTCAGCTCGTATTGATAAGCATGCGTCGAACTCGGCGCATCCTTAAAAAGTTCTGCCGCGATCTTTTGGAAAGCCTCAGTCTCGTCGCTCTCTAGCAGCCGCGCATAGCCCTTTCTGATGCTTTCAATTCGCGCCGTTCGTTCAGCGAAGCTACTGCGCAGCGATGCGTCGAAAGCCTCGCTAAACAGGGATTGGTTGGCACTTTCTGGAAGCTTTTCCCAAATGCCCAAAACATACGGCGCCTGCGTTGGCCCTACTCCATCCGCGAGCCACACTGGATTCAGGCGGAAACGAGCATGCGCCTTCTGCGCAAGCCCCACGCGCACCGGAACACGCGCGTGTTCGTGGCTGCCCAGGCGGAAAGAATCCAACTCCAACTCACGAGCAAAGGCAGTCTGCGAAAGCTTAGTAACCTCGATACGGAATTTTCTGAGGCGCCGACAAATTAATTGCTCACGTTCTGGTACGGGGTTTGTGCGCGGCATGTGAGGGGGAAATATGACAGAGCGGCAAAAATCAGAAAAGTAGAGTTGACAAGGGAACATGGTTTCATGTATCCTCTCTCCAGTGCGCACAACCCGTCGGGCCGCGTGCCCAGAACATGAAATCATCCACGGTATTACCCGAGATGCGGTTGCGCTGGGCGTTTGTGCAGATCATCTCCGGCTTGTGTTGAAGGGGAAACGAGTCAGCAAATCCCTGTCCACCAGATACGCCCAGCTCAAGGCGAGCCAAGCCGAGCAAGGGAAGGCCAATGAAAGCTGAATTTCTAGGCCCGTCCACAGCTTTGCCGCCGCGCTTCGACGCAGAGGTCGTCAACGACAAGAAAAGCGCTGCCAGACAGGCGCACGCCCACCAAACCGCTGAAATCGTAAATTCCACTATGGCCGACCATCCCCGTGAAATCTTCATGCGCGGCGTCCGCGCTGCGTTCAGCAATCACCGCCTGTCCTGGGAGGAGGCGTGGAACCAATGCATGACGGAGACCCACAAGACGGCCTACGACACGTGGATGGCCGAATGCGACAAGAGCAAGGCCAAGCCTTCATTCACCAATGCGCGCACCAATGCGCGCACCAATGCGGGCACCGAGGCCCGCCCGCCCGTAGGCTCGCAGGAATATCGACGTGCCATTTACGAACGGCAGATGGCGGTGGCGGATTTCGTCAACGAAATCATGGTCGAAAAGCCGTTCCTGACATACGAGCAGGCATACAGCAAGGCCGAGAAAGAGCGCCCGGAATTGTTCTCCCAAATGCAGCAGCCACAGCGGCGGGAGTTTACCAATTTGCAGGACAACTTTCAGCCGCAACGGGATCATCACAAGGGGCGCACGATTGATGCGGCTGCACAAACCGACGCGTTCAATGAAATGCTGAGCTCCATGCCCATGCCTGGCGAGCCGGGTCACACGGAGTGGCGGTCCAAGATTCGCGGTCGGCAAACCGAAGTGTCGGGCCACCAGGCGCGGCTCTTGTTCAACAGCGTTGTTCAGTCCCTTGCCGAAGAGGGGGATCTGCAATGGTCTGAGGCGTTCAAGCGTTGCGAAAAGGAGTTCGCCGCGCTCAAGGCGCAAATCAAAGTTTTGCCTGAATCGACCTACTGATCGCGATGAAGATTCACCTCACCCCGAGCCAGGCATCCGCCCTGAAAGCCACAAGGGCCAAGGTTGCCAAGCTCGCCGCCGACACAAAGGCCGACACCGCCACAGTCTCGGCTCTGGAAGCGGAACTGGAAAGGCTGCCCGGCGAGATTGAGGAAGGTGAAAGCGCCGTGGATCCATCAGACGATGCTGCGCTGACTGCCATTGCGTTAAAGAAAACCAAACTATCAGCGGTGGGGCGCAAGTTGGATGAGTTCCAATCGACCGACAGCGGCCAAGTCGCCCGGCGCAACGCCGCACTTCAAGCGGCCAGTGCGATCGTCGACGGCATCATCGCCCCCATCGCGGTCGACGTAGAACGGCGGATAGCCACTTATCTGGCGGTCGTGTTGGATCCCGCCCATGCGCCAGTGGAAGCCCGCAACTCAGCCTCCGTGCGGACGCTGGCTTATTTCCGCCAGTGCCAGTTTACAGGCATGGCCGACGCCGGGCTGGCCTGCCAGGAGGCGTTGCGGGTCATCGATATTTTGCTGTCAGGCGAATTGAGTTTCATTCGATTGCCCGAACCCACACCCAAATCCCACCGCTGAACGTCTCCACACCCATGAAAAGAATCATCGACCCACTAGAAGCCGCTGGCAGCGGCCGGCTCGTCCTTTCGCGCGCTGAAGCCGAAGGGGCCATCTGTGACCATCCCGACTTTGAAAAAATCTGGCGTCAAAAGAAGCGCGCCGGGATGACCGAATTGCAGGCGCGGCACATGGCGCACAACGAATGTTTGGACGATTTGCGCCCCGAACGGACACTGACCCTCCACGTTGCCCAGGCGGCTCAGGAATACATCGATTATTTCACGCCACGGATCCAGCCGCTGGCGGTTCTCGAATCCAAAAGCACGCGCACCGTCGCCGAAGAAAACGAGCTGCACGAGCGCAAACTGGAAGTGGAGCGACCGCTCTGTCATGCCAACACATTCGCCGAAAGAGTGTTCAAGCCGATCCTTGATACCCTTCGCGCCAATGCCATCAAGGATGTGCAGCCGCTGGCCGGAGGCGATGCCCGCCGAGAGAAGGATTTGATCGAAGGAACCTACGGGGTTTCCCACATCGTTGCCTGTTTGCGCTGCCTGGATTCCTATGGGAGCAGCCCGACGGACCGCATGCGGCGCGCCGTGGAAACCTTCGCTGAATTTTTGGTGACGGCACCCGAGGCGCCCCAAGCCAATTCGTGAGCAAGGGGCTGACAATTCAATTTGCGGCTGATAATAGGCCGCAGAGGCTAGGGCAGCCGGCCCATTTCACCGCGAAGGTGGTGCGAGCGCCCGACTCGTTCAGGATCGGGGCGCGTTCTCGGCGGGGGCTGCCAATCCGGTTTGCCACACCTCGAACCGGATGGATGGTGTTGATGGGTGAGTTCAGTCACCAAGTCAGCGGCGGCGCTGCGGTTCTTTTTTCCCGCAGCGCCGCCAACTTAAGGAAGGAAGAATTTTGGAGTCGGTTCCGCTTCAACATGGCGGCAGCGGGACTCCAGCGGCGGCTAACCCGGTTAGGAACCTGCCCGGCTCGGGCCGGGTTACCGCCGAGCTTCTTTCGAGCGGGATGAATATGAACGCCGCCGAGCCGGGCACAACGAAGCCGTTAAGCGGTGGAGCGGCCGTGCCCGTGCAGCCCGACGGCAACGCCTCGTTGCCACAGTCCCTCATCGGAATTGATCCGCTGTCGATCGCACAGGACATCCAGCGCGAGCAACGATCCCCACGCTTCCGAAAACACCACTACCCCCGACTGGCGCGCCTGCCCGTCGAGCAGATGGCGCAGCTCATCAGGTGGCTGGTCATTGACAAGATCACTTATTCCGAGGCGCGCACCCGGCTTAATGGCTGGGGGATTGATCTGAGCATCAATTCAATCAGCGTGTTTTGGATCCGCTGCATTTCTCCCAGACTGATCGTTTATCCGCCCGGCGCCAGCGGGATCATCTACGAAGATTCCCAGGTGGAAATTCGCCTGCGCAGAAAATGACTCCCGCCCCGCAATACTGCATCGCGGAAACCACGCCACAGGGCGACGGGAGTTTTTCGATCAAACCAAGGCCGTTGCCTGAGTGGATAGGAACCGGTCTGGTCTGCAAGATTCTGCATTTTGGCCGTGCCACCGCCTTTGAGCTTCGCCAAACCGCCGAGGGGAAAAGGCTCTTGCGATGGAGGTTCACACCTGGGGCCACAAAGTGCTTTGGGAAACGGCCAGCGTATTCGCCTATCTGGCGGCCATGCAAACGGCGGGAAACACGGCCTCCAAGCGTGCTGCCGCGAAGCCTCCTAAAACGCCGCCCAGCGTTTCGGGGCACAATTCCAGGGCGCCCGGTCAACAACGCATGCCGCTGGCTGCTATAAGCTGCCGTGACCATCCCTGTAAGCCGTCAGGAGGCGGAAAATGAAGGCGCTGTCACTGCGGCAAAAATCAGTGCTCTGCCAGGTCGCCCGCCGCGCGTTCGATTTGCTCCGGAGCAAAGGTCAGTTGTCCGGGGTGACGTTCGATGACTGGCGTCGAGACGAATGTGAGCGGGCTGTGGGCAAGCCGGGCCTGCGGTTTTGCGGAAATTCCGACTACAACGGGCTGCTGGCTAGATTCAACTCTCTGGCCGGTGAGGATGGCCGGGCCATGAACGCCTACGTGCGCGAGCAGTCTGAAAAGCACCGTCAGGTTGAAGCCGTTCTTGTGCGCGAGATGGAGGCGGGAGGATTCGGGCCAGCTTACGTGGACGCAATCTGCAAAGCGCAATTCAAGTGCTCGGTCCTCGACGCAAAGACTGATCAGATCCTGAAGCTTATCTACACCATCCGCAACCGCGCAGCTGCCAAGCGGCGGGTCAAGTGTGCACCCAACATCCCCCAGCGGCCATGAGCGACGACTACGAGTTAAAATTCAAAACGACCAAGGAAGGTCAGGGGGCGGAAAAGCTCGCTGAAGAGGTTAAGCAGGTCACCAGGGCAACCCACGAATCGGCTGGGGCGCACGAGGAGACGAGTAAGCACGCCGAAAAATCCGTTGCATCTCACAGGTCTCTTCATTCAGCGGTCCATCAACTAAGTCACGAGTTCCCGCTATTCGCGCTGGCGCTGCGGGCGATGACCAGCCCTTACACGGTACTGATAGCGGTGACGTCCGCAGCGGTGGCAGGGCTCAACAAGCTCGTTGATCAGCAAAACGAAGTTGCGGAGTCAGGCCGCAACCTCAGCGCCTCATACGATCCGGTCATCACCAAAACGGTCACCCACAAAACCCATCTCGCCGAAGCCGCGGTCGCAGCCAATCAACACGCCCTGGCACTCAAGGCGGTCGGCGAAGAGGCAACCAGCGCCAAGACCAAGGTTGACCAGTTCAATGTTTCCCTTCAGCTCCAAGTGGAGACTTCCAAGGAGCTTTGGAACATCGAGAAAGACCGCCGCATCCTGGCGATACAGGCATCCGACCTGTCCGCAGAGGCCAAGGCGGAAGCGATTGCCAAAATCGGCCGACAGGCCGACGTCGGGCAGGATGCGGTCGATCAGCAGGCCCGCCAGCTTAAAGCTGCCGTGCTACTCAGAGCCAAAATGGGCGCGCATCAAGATGCCGACGAAGCCGCGCAACGCTTGCCAGAGGAAGAGGCCAAACTCACAGCGATGAAGGATGCGGCAAAAGCCCGTGATGCACAACGCAAGGTGGCCGGGAACAAGATAGACGACCTGCAACATGAATTTCGATCGATGCAGCCAATAGGACTGACGGAATACTGGCTGCATGGCGCATCAGACGTCTACCGTCACGGCCGCACACCTAAGAAGGTCAAAGCCGAAATAGAGGATGCCAAAAGGCAGCAGGACGCTCTCGACGCGCAAAAGCTTCTTGATGATATTCCGATCACCAATCAGGAAAATGAGATAGAGCGGCTGCGAGGGTTTACAAAAAAGCGGACGGATTTTGATCGGCCGTTCGATGAGGCAAATGCCGCCATTAAGGCGGGCGAGGAAATCGAAGCAGCCCGCAAGGGCAAAGAGAAATTCACCAAGGACGCCGCCGATGCCGAGTATAAACGTTCCCTCACGGAGAGAGTTGCCCACGGCCTCGATGATGGCACTGTCACCCGCGGCGTAGACAACCCTGCTTATCGGTCGAGCGGAAAGCAGCTGGAACCGGACAACATCGGCGACCGGCTCCGGGCGCATTCGGAAATCCCGCACCGTTACTTCTCCGGTCAGAACATCACAACCCTTGCTTCCAATCAGGGTGATGATGCGTTCTACGCCCAGCTCAACGCCGCTGTCAAAGGCATCCAGGAGGCGCTCCGGGCAGCAGGCGAACGGCGGGCTGCCTCCATGTTGGATGCCATGCGCAAAATCGAAGCGTCCTCCTGGCTCATCGACTCCAACGCCCGCGAAGAGCACTGACAGAATTATGTCCCTTACCTCTGATGTTGCAAAATCGGTTCGAGATACCGGTCGAAGCTTTGCCGCCACCGCGGCCGCCTTGCAAATGCTGGCGGAAGCGATCGAACGGGCCGGGGATGAGCACTTAACAGTCGCGGCGCTCGTGGGTACGGCCGACACCGCCCAACTCATCGAGCTCAATGGACGGCTTCTCAAGGCGAACGCCGATTATGAAGCCGCCCACAAGAGTGCCATGCATCTGCTTGCGATCAATCGGGCCCCCGGTGGCCAATGGCCTTCCCCCTCTTGACCGAAGCCCAAACATACACGGCCGCCCAATTTGCCTATGTGCTTAAATCCACTAAAGGCGAGGTGTTGCAATTCTTGGGAGAGCCGAAGGCGACTCTTTACATCCACGATCCCCACGCAAAACGCTGGACGGTTTCAGCATTGTCCCAGGAGTGGCAGGAGCAACTGGCGCTCGAAGCCCGCCGCGCAAAACTTGTAGACGCTGGTCAACTGATGATTGCCCGCACGGAGACGTGGCAGCCACGCAACCGCGCGGGCGAAGCAGTTTCGATCGTTGACATGAAGACCGGCTGGATAGAGCGGGCCTTGACCCTACGCGACAACCTAGTCGAACTCTTGGAATGGAGGCATGAGCTTTCACCATCTGAATTCAGGGAGGAGCTGGGCGCGAAAAAGCTAAGGTCCGGGCGCTTAAATACCGGACTAAACTATGGTGATTGCGATTTGGCTCCCCTCCAGCGCCGGCGATTGGTCCACCGGGTCGTAAACAGGGATCGGGGCTCCGAGCATTTCGAACGTTTGGAAATCTACCTTGATGAGCGCGCGTTCATTGATGTCGTGCCAGGAGAAACAACATCGTGACATCCACACCGCCAGCGCTCGTCGTGCTGCCCACAATTGCGCCGTCGGAATTGTGGTCGCGGCGCGCCCGAGAGCGCGCGTTAAACTGGATGGCCGTGCTTCAACCGGCATTGGAGCGATGGGAGCAGCCAGGGGCGAGCCGCTCGGAGCTTGAGCGGGGGGCCGTCGAACGTGCTGGACGAATCCTCGGCCGCCAATTCACGGCCCGCCACGTCCGCAGCATGATTGCAGAGGCACAGCGGCGAGACGATGGCGCTCACAAATGGGATCGGCCCGAACTGTTCTTGGAGAAGCGCCACATCTTGTCCTCCAATCACGCCGCGTTATCGGGCTTTGATGATCTACTCGATGCGCAGGCCAGCTTTGGGACTCCCGGCCAGCCGACTGCGCGCGAGGAGGCCGCTTTCCTTCTTCAAGCATGGAGATCCGAAGCAGCTATGTTACTTCGCGGCACTGCCCCAAAAAAAGCCCGCGCCAACCTGCTCCAGTTTTTATGGCAACGGGCATCGTGGGTCTCAGAAACCCACGAAGGATTGAGAAAGAAAATCACTCGCAAGTTCAAATGTTGCGAGCTTCACGGGAGCCAAGTGGCACTGCTCGACGGCCGGGCCGCGCGCGCCGGAGAGGAGCGCGCCGCGGCGATCCCGTCGGAATACAGAGACCAGCTTATTTACACGGCGGCGAAACGTGGCGGCCGCGTTGCCCAGGGCGTTGACGACCTGCTCGCCGAGGCGGAGCAATTGGGACTGCCAGCCGAGTTTGTTGAATTGCTGCTCACGATGCGAGGTCCAGGCAGCCAGGTGAACCGGAGGCTGATGGATTCCGTCAAGCCGGAGGTCGACGCGTTGCAGCCGTATTTCCGTGGAAAGAAATCAATCGACGATGTGACTGCATCCTTGCGCCGCTGTTACGACAAGCTGCATTCGATGACCGTTGTGACGGCGGATGACTTCACGCTGAACGCTTACTTTAGTGTGCCGGATGGCAACGGGTGGTTCACGCTGACCCGCGGCCAGGTGCTTTTGTTCATAGATGTCCGCTCGCAGAAAATCATAGGGCGCGCACTGGTCCCGGAGCGCAATTATGACGCGCTCCAAATCCGCAGCGGGATGAACACGGTCTGTCGGGAACATGGAATTCCTTCCGTGTGGCTTTTCGAGCGCGGAATCTGGAAGCGGTCTCACATCGTAAAAGGGACTGCCCCCAAAGAATGGAAGACTGCGCGCAGCGGCGAAGAGTTTAAATTTGATTGGGAAAACCTCGGGTCAAAGTTCATCCACGCCACAAGAGCCCGCTCCAAGCCAGCCGAGGGCGTTGGAGGCCTGCTTCAAAATTTAATGGATGGCTGCCGGGGCGCTTGCGGCCGGGATGAGCGCCGCGATTGTCCCGAGGAAACAAAACGCGCAAAACTCGCTGTCGAGGCCCGGCGCGAGCACCCTGACAAATTCTTTGACACCTTCGACCAGTGGGAAGCCCGCCTCGACCAGTTCATCGAACGCTATAACACCCGCAAGCAACACGGCCGCCTTGCTGGGAAAACTCCCGATGAAGAGTTCGAAGCGCGGTGGCCACACAATGATCCTCCTACACGGCTCGACTCGCAGTCCTGGCACCTGGGCGCTCACTGGGTACGCGAGATGGAAGTCGGCCGCGACGGCATTGCGTTCCGGCACGGGAAACACTCCTTCGCATATTTCGACGAAAGCATTTCAGATATGCGCGGGCGAAGCGTTTTGGTGTGGTTCGACCCCGAGATGCCGGACATGATAGCTGTCACCGATTTGGATAAAAAGAATTGCCGCGTTGTCAGCCGCCATACCCCCATAGACTTCCTTGCCGCCCACGCTCCTTATGACAGCGCCGAGGCCACGCACTACCGCGGCGAGCTCGCCAAGCAGCATGGATTCAATTCTTACCCCAAAGCCCGCTACAAGGCACTGAAGGCGAAATTCGAGCCTTCATTCCGCCAGGTAGTGCCCAGCCGCCAGACGGCCGCCTTGGCCGCCGAAATGCGCTCCCAGCGCACGGACGCGGCCGCCCAAAACGACACCGAAGGTAAACGCCGCGACAGAATAATGCGGCTGTGCCGTGAAACAGAAACACCACCCGCCACCCTAAACGACTTCTCTGAGGAGACAGAGCAGACCCTGCAACGCAGGGCGCGGCGCCGGCGCGCGTCTGCGGCACCCACCCTATGACGACACGCCGCGCATCGTTTACCGAACCCCTTTCCCAGGAGCGCTACATGAGCAGTCCTGAGTATTCGGAGTTGCGGTGCATCTCAGGGACAGCCGTTGCCGCGAGGGCGGCGCTCCTAACTGATCCAAAGGAGAAGGCGCTCCTATTCTTCATTCAGGAAATGTCGCGCCGCCCTGGCGGCCTCAAGAAGTTGGTAGCGGATTTACTCGCGATGTCCGCAGCCCGCGTCGGAACGCCGCTGATGCGCAAACTTGGAACAAAGCCGGGAACAATTTATCAGTCGGAAGATGTCAAAGCAGTGCGTCGAGAGCTGGAGGGAACAATCGTATCAGACTGGGATGACAATGTTGATCCAGACGACGGGAATACCGCCTGCCGTTTCAACATTGAGCACGATTTGATCTACTGCGGAAACTTTCCCCTCCCTGGTGAATATAACCCGCCTGATTGGCCCCGGATCCGGTGGAACCCAGCAGCCACCATGGCGGAATACAAAGAACAAGCGGCTGGTTCGGTTGCGGAGTGGGTTGCAGAAAACAAGGCAAGGAAGGCGATGGCTGCCAAAAACCCCAGATGTTATCCAGCTGCTGCCTTTGCCGACGCGCTTCGTGAACCATTAACCATCGAAATCGAAGAGCACTTGGTCGAGTCCTGTATCAACCCCGCATGCAGTCTGGGGGTAAAGAACTTTTGGGCTCTTCAAGAAGCCCTGTTTCAGTTCAAGGCGCGTCACGAAGAGGCCGCGAGAGCAAGCATCGCGCAGACGGCCGTGACGTTGGCGGTCAGGCGCACCCTTGCGCGCGGATTACGCACCCGCAAAATCGTCGTTGTGAACGGCGAGGAAGGGCTGGGGAA
>JBEEGQ010000174.1:0-5263 GCA_041166945.1 Verrucomicrobiota bacterium | reverse complement strand
ATCCCATATCTGCTTCAATGGTCATACGCCAGTTCTTGCCTGGACGTCATGAAGATGAGGACGTTCGTCCCTTGCGAGGTCACTGACGAGTTGAACAAGTACAAGGCTACCCTCACCGAAGTCGTTTTTGATCCGCTGAAGGTTCAGGAAACAAACGCCCAATACACGAAAGCCGGCTACATCATTCCCGACGATTTCGCCGTCATCGCGTTTACTGCGGATAAAAAGATTTTGCTCTGGGGAGGGATGAACTCGGTTTACTACCTGCGAATAGGAGAAAAGCTTCATAAAAGCCTGGAGGTGAATCTCGCTTTCAATGACATCGTGGACCTCACGGGACGTTTCAATATCAAGAACAAGAAGCCGGAGATCGACGGTTTGCTGGCGCAGTTGAAGGAACTCCACGGCAAAAAGTGAGCTTGCCAGATGACAACGCGGCCCAACCATGCGCTGAAGCGAATCCGGCCATCGCATCACTGTTGCAATCCAGCATCCTCATGGGCCGGCTCGCTGAGCCTGGGTCGTTAGGCCAACATCGTATGCCCTACGAAATCAAACTGACGAATACGGAGGCGATTCCCACCGCTGTCATTCGAAGCCGCGTGCAACCGAAGGAGCTGTCGAAGTTTGTTCCGGCTGCGTGTGGCGAGGTCTGGTCATTCGTTCGCTCCGCTGGTCTCCCGCGTCCAGGACGTCACGTTGCCTTGTATTTGGATACAGGTTTAATTGAAGTCGGGCCAGAGGTATCGGAACGATTCGCCGGCAATGACCGCGTTCACTGCTCACAGTTACCCGCTGGTCGCGTGGTAACCACCACTCACTTCGGCCCGTATGCGCGCCTCGGCGACGCCCATTCCGAGATTCGCCGGTGGTGTGGCGAGCAGGGACATCGGCTTGCCAGCATTTGCTGGGAGATTTATGGGCACTGGGATGAGAGCTGGAACACCGATCCATCGAAGATACGTACCGATGTTTTCCACCTGCTCGATGATCAAAAGGCCTCTTGAGAAGCTGGACACGCAAGTGCTTAATAGCAATGCAGTGAAGTCGTTGGCTTCACAGAGGACAACGACTTATAGACTAAAAATCGTCTTGAGAAGACCGAAGGATGCCCAGCGACCATCTTGGTGGGCCCTGTGGAGATTTTGGAAAAAGTAACGAGTGTATCTCCCGCCTAACGAATTAAGTTTTTTGTCGCGATTTATGGCGTAGGAGAAACACGTTGGGGTGGTTCAAAAAACTTCGGTTGAACTCGATCCGCTGCGCGCACTTTGGCCCGCAACTTCACCCTTGGATTTTCATTGGCATTTTCACGGACTTGTTAACCGACTGACAACGCCATCGGCTTGCCTGATCGCGCCGTCTGCGGCTTCGAGTCTGCTGGGAGAGACCGACCGGCACGTGTTGGAGCGGGAATTGCCCTCGTCGAACAAAGATCCCCATTGCCTTCCCCTGGCGAGAAAGCTTTGGCCTGTGACGTTCTGAGTGGGGTCGCAACCGCGTTGCGGTTGGAGCTCGGGATGGATGCCACCCAGGGTAACTCGTTCCTCGTAACCCTGGGCATTGGGCGAAATCCCGTTGGGATTTTACCGGGGGATTGGGTTTGCGTGCCCCAAAGGGGCAACGGCCCGCAGCCCAAGGTTGGCGCCCGGTCGCCTACCTTGGGTAAGCCGGGAAGATAAGCTCAACGCCAACGGCGTTGCGGGGTGTGCTGATCCAGGCCCAGCTTGAGCATGGGTTCGGGGGGATCATGCTGCTTCAAAAGATGCGCGCCAATGACGGTGAGTCCGCAGCCCAATCCGAGGGCAAGCACCACGTAGGAGGCGGAAAAATAAACTGTCACGCGCTCGAGACCCGCTCGATCCAATTGAGGATTTAAAACCGCCAGCATCAGGAAGGCGAGTGAAACGTAAGCGGCGAGCATGCCGAGCATCCAACCGCGTTCCCGCACTCGAAAACGGCGGATGAAAAACACGGGGACCACAACAATCGGAAGAAATGGAAACCCAAACTCCTTCGCGGTTACGGCGCCGTATGCAGAGACTTGCCGTGCAAAAACGGAGATCTCGTTTGAGGGCATCAATCGCTCGTATTGGCCACGCGTCATGACGTGCCAGAAACCCGGCACGGTCCGCGCATAACCCCAGTTCATCGGGGGATTGGTCATCGAGGCGATAGGGACATAGAGGTAGAGAAAAAGGCCCAGCAGCCCAGCCGCGACACACGCGAGGATGGACTTCCATTCTGTAAACAGCCGGCCCGTCAGGAGGACGAGGCCTGCACCGCCAGCCGTAGTGATGGCCCCGCCAATAATGAACAATTTGAAAAAGCGATGGGAAGCGTTCCAGTCATCACCAATGAGCGGAAGTTTTCCAACGAACAATCCCGCCAATCCCGCCATGAACAACAGGGTTCCAAACGCAAACATGTCCCGGGCGGCCCGGCGGTCTCCTGCCCAGACCAGAAAGGGAATGGCCGGGGCGAAGGCCAGTTGAATCTGGCTGTTGGTCAGCATCAGTCCGTAAGAGAGGGCGGCAGCGTAGAGATATCGTTTCTCGCCAGGCCGATGGATCCAGCGCAGCAACAGGCAAATTACAAGGCACAGCATCAGGATGCTCAACGTCCAGACGTTCGCAATGACCGCCTCCCGCCAGAAGGCGCCGTTCGCGCCAAACACCATGCCTGCCGCGAACCCGCATGCCATTCGTAGTCGCCTTTCCTGCCTCTCGTTGTCCTGTTGAATTCCTCGAATCTGTTTCACGAGATTCGCCCCACTCCTTGACACCATCAGAGCTATAAGTCCGCAGGTCAGCGCGCCCGCCGTAGCCGATGACACGGCCACCCGCCACGCTATATTGCCGAACGGCAGCAACTCGATGAATAGCCACGCCCACAAGGTGGAAAGCGGATAACCGGGTGGATGCGCCACGCCGAGGTAACGACTGCCTGTCGAAAAAATTCCCGAGAATCCCAGCGACACATCCGGTGCGAGACTTCCCAAGTAAAGTGTCAACGCCGCTGCCGTCGTGACTCCGAAGCTCCACCAATCCGCCTTGTCAAAGACTGCGACGCGTGTCACCGCCCGCGCTTTGGGGGGAGCAGGCGATGGCAGGCCAACACCCTCGACAGATGGAAATTCTTCCAGCATTAACACGAAAAAGAGCGGATCGCCGCTCTGCTGTATGGACACCGGCGCAAATGGGATTTGTATCCCCCCTTTTTATGTGCGGCCTATTTCCTTTTAGCCTGGCGCGCGCGTGTTCGAGCCTGATCGAGATCCGGCGGCGCGTTCACATTGAAGGAGTCGTTTCGACAGCCCGCCGGCACCGGCACGCGAATGGCCTTCAGCTTTCCCGCCAGCTCCTGAAGTGAAAATTTTTTCGCGCGCAACTGCCGCTCGACCATCGGCAGGCATTCGATCCGCAATGCGAACGGAAATCCGGCAAGCCCATCCAGGTCGGTGAACACGGCGCCCGCGTCGCCGCTCAACCTGCGCAGCAGACGTCGCAGGAGGCGCCTGCTGACAAACGGCATGTCGCACGCGAGAAATAATTCCACGTCGGATTGACTCGTGCTGAGCGCTGTGAAAATGCCCCCCAACGGGCCGCAGCCGCGAATCCGATCGCGCCGGATGACGCGACAGGGCAACTCCAGTTCCGCCGCCGCCGCGCGGGCATGCGCCAGCATTGTTCGTCTCCCCACAAGGAGACATGCCTTGTCGCGGCCCATGCGTGCGCTCCGTCCTCCCGCAAGAATCACGGCGGCGATGATAGGTCGCGTTCGATGGGCGGGCATGAGGCGGGTCAGTTCAACCAGCGCGTCGCAACACGACGGCGCAGTTGGTGCCGCCAAACGCAAAGCTGTTTTTCAGCACATGCCGCAATGGTGTCTCCAACGGTTCCCCGCGAACAAATCTCAGCGGACAACGCGGGTCGGGGTCGTCCAGGTTTCGATTCGGTGGAATGATGCCGTGGCGCAGCGCGCACAACGTTGTCACCAGCTCGACACCGGCGGTTGCGCCCATCAAATGACCGAGTTGCGCCTTGGTGTTCGACACCGGCAGCCGCCTGGCTTGATCGCCGAACACCGCGCCCAACGTGGCCGCCTCGGCGATGTCCGCCAACTCGGTCGCCGTGCCGTGGGCATTGACGTAATCGATGTCGGTCGGGGCGAGGCCAGCGGCGGCGAGCGCCTTGCGGATCGCTCTTACCTGTCCGGCGCTGTCCGGTTGCACGATGTGCTTGGCATCGCAGGTTGAGGCGTAACTGAGAATTTCGGCCCAGATTCTCGCTCCGCGTCGTTGCGCGGATTCCAGCGTCTCCACAACGAACCCCGCAGCGCCTTCACCCATCACGAGCCCGTCGCGCTTGAGATCAAACGGTCGCGAAGCGGTGGCCGGATCCGCATGCGGCGTCAGGACACCAAGACGGTTCCACGCCGCAAAGGTGGGCAGGTCCAAACCACTGTCAGCGCAGGCGGCGATCGCGATGTCCGCGTCGCCCCAACGCACGCGTCGAAACGCCTCGCCGAACGCAACCGAACCGCTGGCGCACGCGCAGCTCACCACGTAACTGGTGCCGATCAATTGAAATCGAATCGAGGAGATGTTCGCGGGACGGTTGAACATCGCCCGGACCACCGTCGTGGGCCGCAGTTTTCGGTAACCGTCAGCGTAAAAAATTCGTGTCCCCTCGTTTGTCATCCCCACGTTGCCATGTCCGGTGCCCAGGATGAGGTCGATGTCCTGCTGTTCTTTTCCATCGGTGGCGAGTCCGGCGTCCTCGAGCGCGCGGCCGACGCTGTAGAGTGCGAGCTGGTTGGGCCGGTCCGGATCCCGCAAGTCATACCGGCGCAGCGCCGCGTCGAGGGCGGCATCATCAATCCGCCCCGCGATCTTCACCGGCAGCGGGCTGTCATCCGGGATGCCGGGCAGACGCGAGATACCGCATCGCCCATCGAGCAGCGCTCGCCAGAATTCGTCCACCTCGAACCCGAGGGCGCACGCGACGCTGACTCCCGTCACGACGACCCGGCGGGGCGCGACCACGGCAGCATCGTTCGGCGGCATCAAGGCGATCCTTTCGCAGAATGGTCCAACCAACGACGAGGGGTTTTCATCGGGCTCGCCGAAGTTGATCCAAGCTGTCCAGTCCGTCCAAAATGGTGCGGGCAGGGAGTCCGAAGTCGATCAGGCAGGCGATTTCGTCGGCGCCGGCCCGGGCGACCGCCTCGACCATTTTCGCGGTCGTTTCCGGCGAGCCCA
>JBEEGQ010000173.1:0-2853 GCA_041166945.1 Verrucomicrobiota bacterium | reverse complement strand
GTGGATTTGGTGATCACGGACATTTTCATGCCCGAAAAGGATGGTCTGTCGACCATTCGCGACTTTCGCCAGCAGTTTCCAAATGTGATCCTCATAGCGATGTCTGGGCAACCCGACCTTGCGCACTCCTTTTTCCTGGCCCAACAACTCGGCGCGCAGTGTGTGCTCGAAAAGCCGTTCGACAGGGAAAAATTATTAGGAGCGGTCGCCGATACCCTTCAGGCAGCCGGATGGCGGCAGAACAATCCTCAACGAGGCAACGCGGGACCCATTGAAAAGAAATCTCCGTGAGTGATTCTCGCGGTGGGCGGGAGGAGGCGTTCAACGCGCGATGGAACTCACCGGTTTGTTGCGCCGCTGCTACGCGGGGCCACTGGTTGCAGCGCGACACGTGCTGCCGCGCTTTGCGCGGGCAAGGGCGATGCGCAGGATGCAAATCGCTTCGGTGATCAGACGTTATCTTTGCGAAGTGCAACCATGACCGTCGAGCCAGCCAGGCCAACGCCTCAGTTTTGAAGAAAGCACTGATGGCACTTTTCCGGCTTGGAGACTCATGGACCGCAGCAGGTCCAATTTCGCAGTCAACGAACTGGTTTAACGCATCCAACCGATATGAACACACGAAACAACAATTCAACGAAACAGTCTCCGGATCGCAAGAGCCGGCAAACTACGCCTGACAATGGATCGGAGACGACCGAGAATCCCCTTCAAGAAATCTTCCTCGATGAGTTGGCCGACATTTATAACGCGGAACAGCAGCTGATCAAGGCCCTTCCCAAAATGGCGAAAGCGGCCCAGTCGTCCGAACTACGCGTGGCATTCCAAAATCATTTGGAGGAAACCGAAGAACATGCGACACGCCTCGAGGAGGTCGCAGAGACGATGGGTGAATCCTTAAAGCGAAAAAAGTGCAAGGCCATGGAAGGATTGCTGGCCGAGGGTAAAGAGGTGATGGAAGAACACGAGGACGAGCCGACGATCGACGCTGTGCTTATCGCCGCCGCTCAAAAGGTCGAGCATTATGAGATTGCCTCCTACGGAACCGTTGTGGCTTGGGCGAGGCAGCTCAACCAGGAGGATGCCGCCGAATTGCTCAACGAAACCTTGGAGGAGGAGAAGGCAGCTGACGAAAAGCTGACCCAAATCGCCGAGTCCATCGCCAACACCCAGGCGGAGGAGCAGGAATAAGGAACCTCTCATGGCAACGACAAAAAAAACCACCAAAAAGACGGCGTCCAGGACCGCGCGAGGTTCTGGTAAACGCGAACTCATCAATACCGGTAATGATAAACGGTATGTGCGCCGCAATGGAGCGGGGCAGTTTCATGAAGTGGACAACGTGGGACGCTCACTGGCCGCAGACCGCCGTAAGAAAGCCACGACCAAAGTAAAGTCAGGCTACGGCGATCGCGGCGATCGCTGAAACCGAATTGTACAAAACGGCGGTCTCGTTTCGCGACGAGTGCCCCGTTGGCAGCGGCAATGGGCCGCTGCTTTTTTTTTGGCTTTTTGTCATCGGCATTGCTGCCACCTTTTTCGGGTGCCGCCTGGATCCCTTTCCCCCTCGTCCCCTGCCACCGGCTACATGTTCGATTAGAAACCTTGGGGTCGAAAAAATCCCCGCCCGGCATGAACCGGGCGGGGATTGCGTGTTACCGGCCTGAACTATTGGTTGTGGTCGACTTCGTCGTCGTCATCCCCGCCGGAGCCACGAAGAGCGAAACTCCATTGAGGACCAGTCGTCGATCCGCAGGCATTGCGGGCCACCACATACCAAGTATGCAGGCTGTGGATTAGGTGCCGGCTGACGGTCCATTCGCTCGCCGTCAACCCGTTGGCCACCTGGACGCCGTCGACATAGACGTCGTAAGCTGTGGCACGAGCGGAATCGGCCCAGTTGAGTTTCAACGGAGCGATGGATATGGAGGATCCATTTGTCGGAATCGGCGTCGCGGGGGCCGCGGGTGCCGAGCACGATATCGTGAATCTCCAAACCGCGCCAGTTGTGGCGCCGCACGCATTTCGGGCGATCACATACCAGGTGTGAACTCCGTTTCCGAGCTGGCCGCAGGACCACTGGCTCGATGTCAAGCCGGTGGCAACCACAACGTGATCCACGACCACATCATACGAGGTCGCCCGAAGCGCATCCGCCCAATTCAACACGGCCGGGGCCGCCGTTACCGTAGCGGTATTCGCGGGACTGGGCGTGAGCGGAGCTGACGGTCGCGTGCAGGAGACGGTGAACTTCCAAGTCGGACCTGTCACTGTCTCGCAGGCATTGTGAGCGATTACATACCATGAGTGAGATCCGGTGCCGAGCGCGCCACAGGTCCACTCACTAACTGTAATGCCCGTTGCCACAGTTTTGCCGTCAACCACCACATCGTAGGATGTCGCGCCCGGCGTGGCGGCCCAATCGAGTCTCGTCGGCGAGACTGTCAGGATGGCGTTATTGACTGGAGCAGGCGTGGAGGGGGTGCCAACTCGCGGGCACGGTTGAACGACGAAGCGCCAAATCGCCCCTCGAGTTTCGCCGCAGGCGTTCCGGGCGACCACGTACCACGTGTTGGTTCCATTGCGAACACCAATGTCCACCGTCCACTGACTGGTAGCCAGGTCCGAGGCAACGAGCGTCCCATTGAGATAAACATCGTAGGTGGTCGCCCGTGCGGCATCGGCCCAATTCAACAGAGTTGGAGCTACCAACAGTGTGACGCCAACGGCGGGACTGGGTGTGGCAGGTGTCGCCGGCGAGGTGCAAGCTTGGACGACAAAACGCCAGTTCGCCCCTCGGGTTTCGCCGCAATCATTCCGAGCGACGACATACCAGATGTTCGTGCCGTTCGG
>JBEEGQ010000172.1:0-2916 GCA_041166945.1 Verrucomicrobiota bacterium | reverse complement strand
CCAATGCGCAAAAACTCCCCCCTCCGTCCACAGCTGGTTTTGCACAATGGCCGCCAGCGAGAGCGAGCCCGCCACCATCACCACGCTCAGCGAGGAGAGGATGAGCGGAATTTCGTAGGAAATCATCTGCGCGATCGCTCGCATCGCGCCGAGCAGCGAATATTTGTTCCGGCTCGACCAACCCGCCATGAACACGCTCAGCTCCGTCGCTGCCCCCACCGCGAAGAAAAACAACAGGCCCGTCTCCGGCAGATCCAACGGCACCATCCCCCGGCCGAACGGCAGCACCGAATAGGCCAGGAACACCGGCACGACGAGCGAAATCGGCGCCAAAAAATGGAGCACCCGATCCGCGGCGCGCGGCACGATGTCCTCCTTGATCAGGGCCTTGATGCCATCGGCGGCAAATTGCAGGAAACCGCAGGGACCCACCCGATTCGGGCCCAGACGGTTTTGGATGCGGCCGAGCCCCTTTCTTTCAATGACCGTGGTGAGCGCGAAGAGTCCCGGAAAAACCGCCATGATCGGGACGATGCTGAGCACCACCGACGCAAATGGCCGCCAGCCTTGCGGGAATAAACCGAGCGCCCAGTGCTTCAGCCCGACAAAAATCTGGTCACACGATTCAATCATCCTTGCTCCCGCCAACGCCGGCGCGCGAATGCCCGGGATCGAGTTGATTCAGCCTGTTTGCGCATCTTCGTTATGACGCGCACTTCCCTACACGGCCACCGCTTCAAAAGCCACAGCTTTTTGCCGGCCACCGCCTTCTCTGCCGCACCTCTCTCACTGCCGGACCCGATAAAATCGGCGGGGAATCCCGGTCACAGGCCCGAGGTCGATGGTGACGGCGTTGGAGGAGGCGTTGATCGGCTGGAGATCGGTCCAATTCACCAAATTGGTGGACTGCTGGAGTTGATATAAACCGGCCTCGGCAACATTCAGTGTGACCCGCAAATGCGAGCCTTGCACCGAAGGCTGAAGCAACGCGTGCGGCGCCCAGTTGAGTTTGAACGCGCCCTCCGCTCCACGCGCGCCATCCACCGCGATTTGATACGCCTGGCCCGCCACGGCTCGAAAGGTCACGCGACTCTGCAAAACCGGAATGGTGTCATCGATATTGTCATTCGAACCGACCTCGAAGAGCGAAGGCAGGTCGTTCCCCAGGTAAACCGCCAGCACCGTGTCCACCGCGCTGCCCACGGTGTCAAAAGTGACGGAGCCGGTCACCGGGGCCACCCACCGGTGCCACGAGGACGAGGCCGCGAGCAATGTTCCGCGATCGGGTTCGCCTGCCTCGATAGTGGCCTCGCGGCTGGAACCATCGATCGATCCGGCAGCGCCCGACAGGCCCAGCGCATTCGCAAAATCGTCATTCGCTGGCGGGCCGCTCTGGTTCCAGTTCAGAATGATGACGCCGTTTTCCGCCCCGCGCCCGTTGCCCGGATTGAAACCGTCGATGGCAATGTAATAGGTCGTGCCCGCCACAGCAGCGAACGTGGCGGCGCTCGCATTGGTAAAGGAATCCATGTCGTCATTGTTGGTGATTGTGATCAGATTAAAAAAATCGGGTCCGGTGTAAACCCCGAGCAGTGTGTCGAAATAAGTGCCGAGGGTGTTCACCGTCGCGCCGCCGCTGTGCCCGGCCGTCCATTTGAACCATAATGATTTTCCCGAGAGCGGGCCGTGTAGCGGCTCGAACTGCTCGAAGACAGCGTTGTTGTTACTGGTGACGAGAGTGCCGGAATTTCCCGGCAGGAACCGCGCATGGGCAAACAAATCGTTGGTCGGAGCCATCAACGCGAGTTCCCAGTTGAGTTTGAAAGGATTGAAATCGGCGTTGGTTCCCGGACTGGCCCAGCCATCGACGGCAATGTGATAAGCAGTTCCCGCCGTTGCCGCAAAACTCAACCGGCTGAGTTCCACAACGCCGGCGACGACGTCGTCATTCACGGCCACGTTGGTCAGGGTATCCAGCGCGCCGCCTGTGTAAGCCGCGAGCACCGAGTCAAAATGCGGCCCAAACGTGTCGAAGGTGACCTGCCCGCTCGCCGGAGCGATCCATCGGAACCACACCGATCGCCCACCCGCACTCGTCGCATGGCTCGGTTCGCCCGCCTGGCTCGTGGCCCCAAGATTGGACGATGCAATCTGGCCCTTCGCACCCGTCAGCACGATGGCATTCGTAAAATGATCGTTCGCAGGTGGCGTCGAGGCAAAATAGTAATGCAATGAAATGCTGCCCGTCACCGCCGAGTTGCCGTCAACGGCAATGCGATAGGTCGTTCCCCCTGTGACATGAAATGCCACGCGACTGAAAAAAATAAACGCCGTGTCCACGACGCCGTCGCCATTCGAATCCAGGGAGACGGCGTCATCGTTCTGGGCGACGACTGTGGCGGCAAGTCCGCTAAGGCTGGTTCCTGTATAAACGGCCAGGAGCGTATCGAAGGTGCTGCCCATCGTGTCGATTACCATGTCGCCGGACGCGGGAGCCACCCACCGAAACCAAACTGAATGGCCGCCCGCATTTCCTGCATGGGCCGGTTCGTTGTTTTCCTTGGTGGCATTATGATTGCGGCTGCTGACGCCTCCCTGCATTCCGACGAGATCGATGGGGGAGCCGAAGGCGTTGTTGGGCGGCGCCCCGACGAGCTGATTCCAATTGAGCACCACCGGGCCGCTGGCGGCGCCAGAGCCCGGATTGTAACCGTCCACGCAGATAAAATAAATTCTGCCGACAACGACATTGGCCAGATTCAGCCGGCTCTCGAGATAACCCCCACTGCTGTCCAGGTAACCCGTGTTGGGATTGTCCGTGGCGCCGATCAGGGCAAACACCCCGCTCGCATTGGTGGCATAGACCGCCAGGATCGTGTCGAAGCCGCTTCCCACCGTGTCGAACCGAATCGATTC
>JBEEGQ010000171.1:0-15285 GCA_041166945.1 Verrucomicrobiota bacterium | reverse complement strand
TCATAAATCTGGTTGCCCACCCCGGCAGGAGTCGAATCGCGCGCCGTGTAATTAATATTGAATCCCACTGAGGTCATCAGGGCGTCGTCCGCGGGGAGGGTCGTGGCGGCGGTCCGGGAATAGACATGGCGCTCCTTCATCATCCGGTAAACCGCATAGCTGATCGCGTTGCTGCGTGCGGAAGGAATGTCAGCCGCGGTATGTTTGCCGCGGTAAACGAAGCCGACGGCAGCGGGATCATACGCGGCCCATGCATCATACATGCAGACTGAAAAACTGAAATAATTGCGCGCCTGCGCCGGAGGATGCGGCGTGTCCACGCGAATCGCCGCCAAAGCCCGCTCGTTCCATACCCGCGCGATGCTGTTGGATGCCGCGGCCTGGACGCTGAGACTTGCCGCGCAGGAGAGCAGCAAACCCAATCCGATTGTTTTTGCCGCCGACGATGCGGATGCGTTCTGGATGATGTACTTCTTCATACGATTTCCCGGTGTTGACTGAGAGTTTGATAAACCCGCACGATAAAATTACCCGAGCCGCGTGAGAGCGTGGAATGGCAAGGACTATAAGCGGAATGCATCAAATATGAACCATCTAGGGACGAACGGCAAGAATGGGGGGGTGAACCGCCGAAAGCCCGGCTTAAGGGGCTTCAATTCTTAACGTGTCGATCGGAGTTGGTGGCACGGAGCTTGTAACTGGGAGACGTGGATGTCCCCCGCTGAGTGTCCCCTGTTTGGTGTCCACCCTTTAGGGTGTTTTTTCCTTAAACCGCAGGGCAGCGCGGATCCACCCTTCGCAACGAGCCGCCCCCGGTTCTCCCGCACCGTCCCCATGAGCCAGCCCACTCGCTTTCAGGCCCGGAACAGCTGGCCCATCTTTTTTCCGAGGATCTTTCCCGCCACCAGCAAGCTGGCCGTCAGGATCAACATTCCAATAACGCCCAGGGCGCACGCCACGCTGGGCGCGCCCGGATCGATGCGTCCCATCAGCTGATAAATCATTTTTGTGATCGGATAATAGTTCTCCTTTATCGCCAGGATCAAACCGTCGCTCACCTCCAGCATCGCGAAGGAAAAGGTCAGCAAACTTCCCGCGATCAGGTTGGCCATCACCAGGGGCAGCGTGATTTTTCGCAGGGTGCGAAACGGCGAGGCTCCCAGGTTGGCGCTCGCCTCCTCCAAAGTGACGCTCGTTTGCTGAAATCCGGCATACGCGGATCGCACAATATACGGCAGGCGCCGCACGCTGTAGCTGATGATCAGCAACAGTGTCGGATTGTTGCGCGGATTGAAATATTCGTTCAGCCAATGGTTCTTGAAATTGTCGAAGCCGGCCACGTATCCAAATGCCAGGACAATTCCCGGCAGCGCCAGCGGCAGCATTGCCAGAGCATCCAGCAGCCCCGCAAATGGAATGCGGCGGCGGGTCAGCAGCCACGCGATGATCACCCCGAGAACCAGATCGAGCAACGCGCTGCAACCGGAAAACAAAAGGCTGTTCCGGATGCTCGTGCCCGTCAGCTTGTCCCGGAATATTTCGCCGTACATCGCGCCCGACCATTCACCGGGCAACACCGTGAAAAACCACCGCTCGCTGAACGACTGCACGATCACCATGAGATGAGGCAGCAACGCCACCAGGATCAGCGCGCCCAAGCCGGTCCAGATGACCGCCGTCTGGGACTTCGTCGCGGCATGCTCCCCGCCCGTGCTGTGGCCGCGCGCAATCATTTCATAACGTTTGCCCGCCAGCAGTTTTTTGCTCGTCACAAAAAGCGCCACGGTCAGCAGCAGCACAAACACCACGAGCGAATAGCCCATGGGATTGGTGTTCACCTCATTGACGGCGTCGAAAATCTGCACGGGCACCACCCGCGAAAACCCGAAAATCAAAGGCGTCCCCAAATCCGTGAACGCCCAGATAAACACAATGATGGCCCCGGCAAAATAGCCAGGAAGGATCAGCGGCAATGTCACCGTTCGAAACAAACGCCAGCCGGTCGCCCCCAGATTCTGCGCCGCTTCACGCAATGCCGGATCGATGTTCGCCATGGCGGCTGACACATTGAGAAAAAGGATCGGGTAAAGATTCAACACCTGCAGCGCCACGATCCCCCAGAACCCTCCCGAGCCGAGCCAGTCGATCGGATGATCGGCAGGGAGCAGGCCGATTTTCTGGAGCAACAAGTTGAGCGATCCAAAACGCGACAATAACTGGCGCAGACCGATCGCACCGACAAATGGGGGCATGATCATCGGCACCAGCAGCAGCCCCCCCGCGAGTGCCCTGCCGCGAAAACTCAGGCGCGTCATCACGTGCGCCAGCGGCAATGTGAGCAGCGTCGTCAATGCTGTGGTCAGCAGCGCAATGGCAAAACTGTTCCTCAACGATTCCCGCTGCAACGGGCTGGAAACGAGCAGCTCAAAATATTTCAGCGTGAATTTTCCATCTGCCAGGAATGCCCCTTTCAACAACAGGCCGACCGGGTAGAACAGGAAGAGCCCGAAAAACAGGAGCAGGAAACCCAGGAAGGCGCAGGTCGTGGCGTTGAGGTCGTAGCGTTTCAAGAAGCGCCAACACTTCACCCGCACGATTCGATGTTGGCAACTGCAAACGCGGCGTCGGTTAGCGGGAGTTCAAAAGGAGACTTGTGCGCGAGTTCAAAAAGAGACACTTCAGGGCAATACGCTTGCCACGTTTTGCTCCTCGTTAAAAATATCCGCGCCGCATCGGACTTTCTGACGTTCAACGCTACGCCTGGAGCCGGTCCTGTCGATCCTCGTCCTGCGGCCGGGCCGGGCAATCGAGGAGCTCGCGCCAGCGGTTCCGACGACCGATCAAATCCAGCCGCGCGAGGTAGGCCGGGTCCATGCGAACCACGGGAGTCCCTTTCCTGGCGACTTTCTCGTCTTCAATGACGTTGGCGGCATGGACCGCGGTAAGAACTGAAAAATCAGTGTCTTCCGACACCAAGGGGGTGTGATGTAAAGCGATGGCTTCCAGGATGGGCAGCGGCAGGCCCCATGTCGTCAGCAGACAAGCACCCAGTTCGGAATGTGTCGCACCAAACGTCGCCAACTCGATGGCCTGCAAAGGGAACGTCCGACGCTTCGCTTCCATGAGCATCTCACTGTATTGCTCCGGCAAATTCTCGGCCAGCAACAGCTTGCCGATGTCATGCAACAGCCCGCCCGTAAAGGCCGCATCCGCCACCTTGTTATTCCTGGTTTCGGCCATCGTGATCGCCCGGGAGGCAAACGCCACCGACATCAGATGTTTCCACAAGCCCTCCGCATCGAATCCAGCACACCTGGTCTTATCAAATTGGGAAAATATCTTGGTCAACAGAATGAGCGATTTAGTGCGTTCGGCCCCCAAAAACATGACCGCATCCATCGCATTGGTGACTTGGTACGCCAACGCAAAGTACGCCGAGTTCACCAGTTGCAGCATTTTCGCCGTCATGACCGGATCCTTGCCGATCATCTCCGCGACAACCTCCATGGATCCGTCTGGCGACTGCAGTTGTTCCAGCACCTGCCCGTAAAGATTGGGTAACACCGGCAGCTTGCGCATCTGACCCAGCAGCTTCTTGACTGCCTCGGACGACATCCAGCCATCGACCGTGATCGCGTGCCGTATCGCCGCGCCGACCGCCTCGGCATCCAATTCGGATGAGAGTTGTTGCGGGAGCGGGGCGGCAAAATCCTTGGTCGATTTGCCCTCCGCGGGTGTGCAACGGATGAACCGCATTGTTGTGGGATGAAGAGACGCGACTTCGTTGAGGAGCGCGGCGCCGGTCATGTCGGATACCTGCGGCGTTGCTACGATGCCTTCGACGGGCCATTGGGCCAGGTGTTCCAGTGCCTGCGAACCGCTTTCCAGGAAACGCATGTCCCATCGCGCGCTCAGCGGCTCAAGTTTCTGGGCCAGTTTTTCGGCGGCGGCAGCGTCGGGTTCGACGAAAAGAAGCAGTCTCTTGGGAGTCGTCGCGCCGGCGCGATTCGAATTCTCGTCGTCGCTGGGCGTGGTCGGGACATTCATGCTGTGATCAAAACCGAGTCGTGTTTCCATTCAGGTTTGCGATGCCCCGTCCACCCGTTCGATTCATCGGAGGGTTGGATGGTTGGCTTTAGCCGTTTTCACACGTTCGCGCTCGGTGTCCACCCTTTAGGGTGTTCGGTCGGATGGAGCAAGGTCGGGGACACCCTAAAGGGTGGACACCAAACAATCAGACTTGAAGCGTCCTGCGCCATCGTGTGAACAGATGCCTCCCCGCTCGGTGTCCACCCTTTAGGGTGTCGGGTCCCGTCAAGCAAGGCCGGGGACACCTCCCTCAGAAATCCTGTTGCCTGGCGGCCCCATCCCTGTACTCTCTACATGTTCGGTGCGATTGACCGATCATCACAATATGAACAGCACCTCAAATCGCGTCACGGCAGTGGAAGTGGGCCAACTCGCCTGCTGCATCGTTGGTGTAATCCTCGCCTTGATCGGCATCGTTACACTCACCGCCCCGGTTGCGATCCTCGGCGTCCTGGCGCTGCTGCTGGGCCTGGGTTGCTTCGCACTCCAGCAGGCGCTCGGCGACTGAACCGTGTCCGGCGCCCGTCTCCTTCATTTTTCCCGCAGCGAAGTCCGCGTTTTTCCCGATCCTGTCGCCCTGGGCCTCGCTGTGGCGGACGAATTTGCGCGCGTGGCGAACGAAGCGGTCGCGGCTCGGGGACAATGCGCAGTGGCACTGGCCGGTGGCAGCACTCCCAAACAGGCCTATTCGAATCTTGCCGCTGCCGGCTCTTCCGGCGCGCGAAAACTGCCCTGGGAGCGCATCCATGTTTTTTTCAGCGATGAACGTTGCGTGCCTCCCGCGCATCCCGACAGCAACCTCGGCATGGCTCGATTGTCGTTGCTCGACCGGGTGCCAATTCCTCCCGCCAACATTCATTCCTTGCACGGCGGGGACCCGCCGGAAGTTGCGGCGCTCAAGGCTGAGGAGGACTTGCGCCGGTTCTTTCATCTCGGGCCGGGAGAGTTCCCACGATTCGATCTCGTCATGCTGGGACTCGGTTCGGATGGGCACACCGCGTCACTCTTTCCCGGCACCGACGCATTGAGCGAAGCCTCCCGCCTCGTTTGCGCGAACTGGGTTTCCAAATTGAATGCGCATCGGCTGACCTTCACGTTCCCGACGCTGAACGCCGCTTCGGAAATTTTGTTTACGGCCAGCGGAGCCGAAAAAGCGGAGATGCTGCGGGAAGTGCTCCAGCCCAAAACACCCGCACCACCCGCGGCGCGCGTCTCGCCGAAGAATGGAAAGTTGATGTGGTTTGTGGACGAGACCGTCGCGTCCCGGCTCGGGGAAATGCCGTAACCACACCCGCTCCGTGGCGGACGGCGGCCTACCGGAAAATATTGCGCAGGATGGTGTCCAAACCGCGCGTCCGGCCAATCCCATCGTCCGGGTTGAACAGGCGATGCCGGGTGCGGCCCCAATCAAACTGCAACAGGAACAGGAGGCTTTGCGCCCCGCGCTGGTCGCCCCGGATTGCGTTAAATCCGTAACCATAACCGATCCCGACGAGCCACGAATCTGTGGGCGAACGAAAGACGAACCCGCCCCCGACACCCGAGTTCCAGCGGCCCGGCTGTTCCAAGCCCGGGAGGTAATCGAGCCAGGCGGTCGAGCCGGTAAAATTGACAAGGAACAGCTGCCGCCGATCGAGCGGCAGGTTGTAGGAACCGTTCAAGAGCGCGAAAGTCCGGGCGCTCAATTCATGATGATAATAGCCGGGCAATGACAGCGGGAATTCCGCTCCCAATGGGAGCGTTCCCCCGACACGATAGGCGCTGAAACGATCCACGCCCAAACCCGTCCCTGCCGTGAGATTGATTCCGAAATTGTGCTTCCAAGTCCGCGTCGTGTAATTCAAAAGCGCCCGTGCCCAGAACAAATGCGAGGCATTGTTGATGCCGCGGTCGTTGCTGAATCCATACCGGGTCGGGTTCCCCCGGAAATCCCCGTCGTACCAAGCCGACAGTTCGCCCGCCAGCTCGGGCATCATCACCGGCTCGACACCGCCCAACCGCAATCCCGCGCGCACACGATAGCTCACCTGATCGTCGGGCACCTCGAAGGTATCCGCAGTGACGCTGTCCTCAGTGTAAGTCGAGAAATGAACGCCCCCGCGCACCACGCCGTGCAGCGGCATTCGAGCGTCCGGATTGAACAGGTGGTAAATGCTCGAGGAGATCATCCCGCCATGACCCAGGAAGGATTCCTCCCGTTCATATTTGCCGCGGCGCACTTCCGAATAACTGTCGGCAAATCCGCCGCCCGCCAGTCCCACCCCCAGATCGGTATGAGGTCCCAGCGCGCCGCGGATGCCGAGTTCGGAATCGAGGTAAACGGGAGCGATGGCAAGGCGGAGAGTGAGGTTCGAATGTTGAAGAAAATCCGGCCTGTTCAAATAATAGAAGGCGTAGGCGGCCAGCGGCCCGCGGCCTTCAAGAGGCTGGTTGTATCCGAGCTGGATCAGCTCGCGATGCGTCGGATCGATCTGCGCCCTGGCGCCGAAACTCCATCCCAGAACGATCACGACCAGGAGGACCCGCAAGCGTTGCATCATGCGCGCGCAGTCATCGCAAATCGTGTTCACGCGCGCAACTGTCATCTGATGATTGCGTCGATTCCCGCGCCCGGCCATCCTCCCCGCCATGCCCATCGTTCGAAAACTGCATCATACAAGATATCGGCTCAACGAGCTGGAAAAGTCAGTCCAGTTCTACAAGGAAATCCTCGGACTGGAAGAGGTGCGCCGCCATAAATCACCGCGCGGTTCGGAATTGGTCTTTCTCAAGACCCCGGGCAGCGAAGAACTCATCGAGCTCTGTTATTTCCCCGCCAGCGGCCCCGTGCAGGTCCAGACGGATCTGACACACCTGGCGTTCGAGGTGGACAGTTTGGAGGAATTTGGAAAGCACCTGGCCTCTCACGGCCTAAAGTTTTCCGATGGCCCGACGCTGCGCGACAATGGAAGCGGCTTCGCCTTCATCGATGCCCCCGAGGGTTACGAGGTCGAACTGATCCAGCCAGCCGCGCATTGACCACGACACGCCTTTATCAGTTGCCGGTGTGAACGATCCGTCACCAATGAACCGGCAATCCGAGAAGCAATAGCACAAAACTATTGACTGACCCCGGTGCCGGGAGGCACGTCTTCGATCTTCGCGTTTTCGTGGAGAAACGTCATCACCTTCTCGTGGATGAGTTGCTGGTAGATCTCGGAAAGGCGCCCCTGCTTTTCCATCTCCTGTGAAAACTTAAGCGGCGCCATTTTGTTGCTGGCCGCCAGGACGGCGATGCGCGCGTTGATCTCCTGTTGGTCGGCGCGGATGCCTTCGCGCTCGGCGATGCGCTGGATGAGGAATCCCACCTTCACCCGGTTGCGCGCGATACCCTGGGCGGCGCTGTAAATCTTGTCCTTCTCGGCTTCGATCAGTTCCTTGGCGATACCGCGCTGCTGATTTTCATTTACCATCTCGTAAACGATATTCCGCGTCTCCATCTGCAAGGTGGTTTCCGGCAGTTCGAAATCGACGCGCGTGAGCAATTCCTTCACGAGCTGATCGCGGATGCTGCGCTTCTGGGTCAGGTTATACTCATTCTGCAAATCGCTGCGGACCCCGGTTTGCAGCCGGTCCACAGTGTCGGCCCCGTAACTCTGGGCAAACGCGTCGTCGAGCGGGGGCAGCACTTTTTCCTTCACTTCGATCAATTCCACTTCATACACGCCCTTCTTTCCGGCCAGCGGCGCGCTGACAAACTCCGTCGGAAAATCGATGTTCACCGTGCGCTTGTCGCCCGCCTTGGCCCCGACCAACTGCATCGCAAAGCCCGGGATGAACGACTCCGGCTTGACCTCGATCCAAAAGTTTTTTTGTTCTGTCAAACCCCGCGCCGTCGGCGCCAGCTCCGTCAGCGGACGCCCCTCGCATGTGCCGGTGTAGCTCACCACAACATAATCGCCGGCCTGCACAGCCCGTTCGACCGTGTTAAACTGCGACAACCGCTCGCGCAATGCGTCGATTGCCTTCGCCACATCCGGGTCGGTCACGCCCCCGGATTCGCGCCGCGCCGGCAGGCCCCGGTATTCGGGAAGCTGAAAATCAGGCTGAATCTCGACCGTCGCCGCAAATTGCAGGGCTTGTCCCCGCTCGAAATGGATCTCTTCAATGTCCGGGTAACCGAGCACCTGAAGATTTTGGTCCTTGATGCCCTGGCGATAGGCCTCGCCGATCAGGTGGCGCTTGACCTCTTCGGCAATGTCCTTTTCGAACTGTCGGGCCACCATTTCCTTGGGCGCTTTTCCCGGGCGAAATCCGGGCAGCTTTGCCTGTTTGGCGAAGTCCTTGGTCGTGCTTTCGAAGGCGGCGTCCACCGCCGTGACGTCCACTTCGAAGCGCAGGAGTCGTTTGCAAGCCGTCAAATTTTCAACGTTCACGTTCACAGGGAGGCCTTTCTGCTGATCATTCCGGTTCATGGTAAAAAGACGCGGCCGCGGGCGGCCGACAGGCTCACGCGCGAAACAGCGAGCCGATAACGCTAGGTAACCCCCGCCGGAGCGTCAAGCTCCGGGCGGATTAAACCACAACGGTTTTTCCAGGAATCGCGAACGGATAAAGCCCGTCAGGGCCGGGTCGCACTTTGGGCTTGGCATCGAACGAAAGGCTCTCGGGCAGCAGATCAATCTTCGAATTCAGCGCGGCCTCCCATTCCACCGGGTTGCCGCCGTTGGTGGCCATGCGGCCCATGATCGCCGTGAGCGAACTCTTCGCTCCGCGCTCGGCTTCGTTGTAGGGCTTGTCGTTGAGGATCGCGTCGAAGAACGGAAAATGTTCCAGGCCCCAGCCGTCTCCCGGCCCGGGCATCCCTTCGGGGGTCTCCTGGGTTGCCTTCCAACGCCAGCTCGAATCCCCGCTCACAATCCGGAACCCGCTGATGTCGCACTTCCCCTTCGTGCCCGCGGCATACTCCGTCACGCTCGAGGAACAACCCGGGATCTGCCGGCATTGGCTGAAGACGCGCACGCCATTCGCGTACTCGTACTCGACGGCATGATGATCGAAGATCTCCCCGCTGTCGGGCCCTTTCTGAAATGCGCGTCCCCCCATTCCCGACGCGCGAATCGGATATCCCTTCAACACCCAGTTGGCGACATCGAGGTTGTGAATGTGTTGCTCGACAATGTGATCGCCGCACAGCCAGTTAAACATGTACCAATTGCGAACCTGGTATTCCATTTCAGTCGGCGGGCGCCCCATCGATTTCTCGAGGTCCGCGCGTTTGGCCTTCGGCCCGACCGGGCCGCCATTCCAATAAACGCGCATATCGAGGATGTCCCCGATCGCGCCGTCCTGAAGGCGGGCCACCGTTTCGATGTAATTCGGCTGGTGCCGCCGCTGCAATCCCACGGCGACCTTCAGGTTTTTCTTCGTCGCCTCGGCCGCGGCCGCGATGACGCGCCGGACGCCGGGGCCGTCCACGGCGACGGGCTTTTCCATGAAAACATGTTTCCCCTGTCGCACCGCCTCTTCAAACATGATCGAGCGCAGACCGGGAGGGGTGGCGAGGATGACAACGTCGGCGGTGGAAATGGCCTGTTGATAGGCCTCCATTCCCACGAATTTGTGGTCGTCATCCACCATGATGCGCTCGTTTTCCTTCACGGCGCCCGAGATCTCCTTGATGGCGCGGCCGGGTTTGTCGGCGAAGGCGTCGCAGACGGCGACCAGCTTGGCCTGTTTGCAGGCCTTGAGGGCCTGGGCCGCGGCGCCGTTGCCCCGACCTCCGCAACCGACGAGCGCCACGCGCACGGTGTCGCCGGGCGATGCGGCATGCGCAAACCGCGCGATGGGCAGCGCGCTCAGCAATGTGCCGCCCGCCACCGCGGTCGATTTGAGAAAACTGCGGCGCGTGACAACCGCGTTGGGCTCCGGTTTTGTGGAATGATTCATAGTCGTGAATGCGTTTGGTTTTCCGTAAATGGTTTCGCGCGATCCAGTCCCGCCATCAGGGCGCGGCGCGGATGGGAACGGGCCAAGGCTAGTCAGGAGCCAGCCCCGTTGTCCACCGTTTTGAAAGTGAGTAAATCCCCTCCTCTTCCCTCCCTCTCCTCCATTTCAGAAATGGAGGGTGCCCGAATAGCGGGACAGGACGAGCGTCCCTCCAGAACCAGCGTTACGGGGCGCAACGCGCGCACAGGGTCCGGGCGCGGCTTGCGCTGGCTTTCGAAAGCTGCGCATGCTGTCTCATCAGCCAGCCGCCCGGTTTAGCTAATCCCAGACCCTCGGCAGGACCCATGAAGCTGCACGCGGAAACCAGCTCGACGCCAAAAACCGGCCCGCCCGGCGGCGACCTCCCGCCCGTGCAGGTGCTCCTCGTCGAGGATAATCCCGGCGACGCGCGCCTGATCCGTGAATTCATCCGCGAAACCGGCTCGCGCAATTTTCAGGTCGAATGCATCGGACGCCTCGCCGGCGCCGTCGCGCGCCTATCCGAAGGCGGCATTCAACTGGTGCTGCTCGATCTCTCCCTGCCCGACAGCCGCGGGCTCGAAACTTTTCAAAGCATCCACGCCGCCGCGCCGCACGTCCCGGTCATCGTCCTCACCGGTTTGAACGACGAGTCGCTCGCCCTCCAGGCCGTCCACGAAGGCGCCCAGGATTACTTGATGAAAGGCCAGGGCGACGGACCCCTCCTCGTGCGCGCCATGCGCTATGCCCTCGAGCGGGCGCACACCGCGGCACAACTTTCCGCGTATGCCGAGGAACTCCGCACCCGCAACGCCCAGCTCGAGGAGGACCTTCACCTGGCGCGCGAATTTCAACTCCTTTGCCTCCCCGCTCAATATCCCGTGTTCCCCGCCGGCACGCCCCCCGACCAGAGCGCCCTGCAATTTCATCATCTCTATCGCCCCGCCACTTCGGTGGGTGGCGATTTCTTTTCTGTATTCGCATGGAGCGACACCACCGCCGCTGTTTTTCTTTGCGATGTGATGGGACACGGGCTGCGCGCCGCGTTCATCACTGCGGTCCTGCGCGGGCTCGTCGAGGAGCTGAAAACGCACACGACTGATCCCGGTGTGTTTCTGGCGGCCCTGAACCACAGCCTCCACGCCATCCTGAGGCGCACCGACGAAACGATCATCGCGACAGCCGTCCTGATCACCGCGGACGTCGCGACCGGCGAGGGCCGCTTCGCCAATGCCGGCCACCCCAGCCCGTTTCATCTCCAGCGTCGCGCGGGCCGTCTCGTCGAGTTGCGCGACCACGATTCGAGGCACGGCCCTGCGCTCGGTTTGTTTGCGGACGCCACGTTTCCCACATGCCGTTTTCCGGCCGACCCGGGCGATGCGCTCATGTTGTTCACGGACGGTCTGCACGAGGCCGAGGGATCCGGCGGGGGGGAATTTGGTCTCGAACGCATGAGAGATTTCGTCCGGGATCGACTCGCGATGCCCACCGCCAAACTTTTTGCAGAGCTCCTCGCCGAGGCCGGCTCGTTCGCCGGCGGCAAACCGTTCGAGGATGATGTCTGCCTGGTCGGCATGGACATCGCCCTGACGAATCCTCCTGCCCGGGCGGAATGAGACGCCATGAATGCCCCGGACGAATCTCCGTTCAGCCCCAGCGCCGGGCCGGCGCGCGAGCCACAGGCCAAACGCGCCTATCTCTTGCCGCTGCTCCTGACCGCTTGTGCAGGCGTCGCGCTGTCGATGGGCCTCTTCGGGCTTGTCCGGCGCAACGAACATCGCAGTCTCCAGGCGGAATTCAGCCGGCGCGCGGATGTCCCCAACACCGCCTTTCGGCAGGACATCGACGACTACGTCAATTTGCTTCGATTCGTCGACTCCTTTTTCTGGTCCTCAAAAAACGTGGATCGCCGTGAATTCGAGGGTTACACCAGCGAGGCGCTGGCCATTTTGCCGGGCTTATACATGGTGCAATGGATCCCGAGGGTGACCGACGCGGATCGGACCGCGCACGAGCAACAGGCGCGACAGGACGGCTTTCCACAATACCAAATCCGCGACGCCGATGAGCTCGGACATCTCAGCGCGGCGGCCCGGCGCCCTGAATATTTGCCCGTGTCCTACATCGAGCCGCCTTCGCGACGCCAGGAGCTCGGGTTGGATCTATCGAAGAATGCGGAACACGCCGCCACGATGGATCGGGCGCGCGACCTCGGAACACCCGCCGCCGGAACGCCGTTCACCATGCGCGCCGGCACCAACGTCACCGTGGCGTGCCGGCTGTTCATCGCCATTTACACCAACCTCGTCTCCCGCGGCACTGTCGCCGAACGCCAGACCAATGTCGCTGGCTACGCCGGCGCCGTGATGGATATCCACCGGTTGATCGAGTCGACGATGACCCGGCTGCACGATGGCGAATGGCTCGGTATCGCGTGGCGGCTCATCGATGTCGGCGCGCCCGGAACGGGCAACATGCCGACCCTCATTTTTCAATCACCGGCGTGGAAGGAAATTACCGGGCCTTCGGAGATATCGCAGACATTCAATTTCGACATGGCGGGCCGTCATTGGAGGTTGAATTACCAGGCCACGCCGGCCTACCTGGCCCAGCATCGTTCGTGGCAGACCTGGGCGGTGCTGTTTGGCGGACTCCTGATCACCGCCCTGGCGGTGGCCTACCTCTCCGCCACGCTGGGCCGGGCCACGCGCATCGAGCGCCTCGTCACCGATCGGACCGCCGAACTGGCCCGCAGCCACGATTCGTTGAAAGCCGAGATGAACCAGCGGGGACGCGCGGAGGCGGACTTGGCGGCGGAGCGCGAAATGATCCATGCCCTGATGGATACGATTCCCGATCATATTTACTTCAAGGATCGGGACAGCCATTTCGTCCGCATCAACCGCTCGATGGCAACCTCCTTTGGATTGAAGAATCCGGGCGAGGCCGTCGGGCGCAGCGACGCGGATTTTTTTACGCCGGAACACGCCCGAAGTGCGCTGGAGGATGAGCGGGAAATCCTGCGCACCGGCGAGCCGCTGATCGGCCGCGAGGAACGGGAGACATGGCCCGATGGCGGCATCACCTGGGTTTCGACCACCAAGCAGGCGATGCGCGACAAATCGGGAAACATCATCGGCACCTTCGGCGTCTCGCGCGAAATCACCTTGCGCAAGCGGGCTGAACGGCGCCTGGCAATGCAATACGCCATCGCCCATATCCTGGCGGAATCGGGCACGTTCAACGAGGTCGCCCCGCGGATCCTGGAGGCCATCGGCGAATGCCTCAGCTGGACCGTCGGCGGGGTTTGGATGGTCGATCCCGAGGCGCACGTTCTGCGTTGCGTGGAAATGTGGCACGCCCCCTCCGCCAGGATTCCGGGATTCGAGAAGATTAGCCGCTCACGGACCTTTGCACAGGATGTCGGATTGCCTGGACGGGTTTGGAATCTTGGCGAGCCCATTTGGATTCGTGACGCGGCGCAGGAACAAAATTTTCCACGGGCCGACGCGGCCATTCGCGAAGGGCTTCATGGCGCGTTCGGCTTTCCCATTCGCTCCGGCTCCGAGGTGCTGGGGGTCATTGAATTTTTCAGCAGCCAAATCGAGCAGCCGGATGAGGATTTGCTGCTCCTGTTCGCGGCCGTGGGGAGCCAGATCGGACAATTTGCCGAACGCCAGCGCGCGGAACAGGCGCTCGCGCAAAAAGCCCAGGAGCTGGAACGATCCAACACCGACCTCGAGCAGTTCGCGTACGTGGCTTCCCATGATCTCCAGGAACCGCTCCGCATGATCGCCAGTTACACCCAGCTCCTCGAAAGGCGTTATCGGGAAAAGCTCGATGACGAAGCCCGCGAATTCATGAACTTCGCTGTCGACGGCGCCCTCCGCATGCAGACGCTGATTAACGATCTTCTCGCCTACTCCCGCGTCGGCACCCGCGGCAAACCGCTCGCCAAGATCGATGCCAGCGAAATGTTGCAGCGCGCGTTGACCAATCTGAAGATCGCCATCGAGGAGAGCGGCGCGCAAATCCATTCCACCCCGCTGCCCATCGTGCTGGGTGATGAGACGCAACTGACGCAGCTGTTTCAAAACCTCATCGGCAACGCCATCAAGTTCCGCGGCGAAAAGCCGGCGGTCATTCATGTCTCCGCGGAACTCACCACTGTCGCCGCGCCGCCGGATCCGCATCCGCCCGCCACAGGACGCAAGGCCCCAACGCCGTCGAAACAATGGGTCTTCGCAGTGCGCGACGAGGGGATCGGGATCGAAAAGCAATACTTCGATCGCATCTTTGTCATCTTTCAGCGCCTCCACGGCCGCGAGGAATATCCGGGCACGGGCATCGGCCTGGCCGTGTGCAAAAAAATTGTCGAGCGTCATGGCGGCCGAATCTGGCTGGAATCGACGCCCGGCATCGGGTCGACCTTTTTTTTCACGATCCCCCAAATCACCGAGGTGAGCCCATGAGCGCCCGTCGCAGCCTGATTTTATTGGTGGAAGACAACCTGGGCGACGCGCGGCTGGTGCGCGAGGCCTTGCAGGAAAGCGGCGCCCAGGCGGTGCTCCAGCATGTGCTCGATGGCAACGAGGCATTGGCAATCCTGCGCCGGGAAGGTTCGCACAGCGTCGCTGCCCGCCCGGATCTCATCCTGCTCGATTTGAACCTGCCGCGAAAAAGCGGCCGGGAAGTTCTGGCTGAAATCAAAAGCGACGCTACACTGCGCCACATTCCAGTCGTGGTCCTGACCTCATCCCAATCCGACGATGACATCCTCAGCGTTTACAATCTGCATGCCAATTGTTACGTCCCCAAACCGGCGGACCTGGAGGATTTCCTGACCGTGATTCGGGCCATCGAACATTTTTGGTTCACGACAGCCCGATTGCCCGGCGCATGAGTTCCCCGCCGGACAGGCCGATGGCTGGCCGGACACCGTTCTTCTCGCGATTGCGGGTGCGACTGCTCGCGCTGGTGTTGCTGGCGATCCTGCCCGCCCTCGGGCTTGTCCTTTACACGGGGCTGGACCAAAGGGAAGCCGCGCGACTCGATGCAGAAGCCAGCGCCCGCCGCATTGTCAAGCTGGCCGCGTCCTCTCAAAAACAACATTTCGAGGCGACGCGCCAGCTCCTGACCACCCTCGCCCAGCTCCCCCAGGTCCGGCCCGATCGCGCCGAGGAATGCCAGGCGCTTTTCACCAACCTCCTGCAACTCCATCAGGTTTACGCGAATCTCGGCGCACTCGAT
>JBEEGQ010000170.1:0-5306 GCA_041166945.1 Verrucomicrobiota bacterium | reverse complement strand
CCTCGTAAAAGACACCCAGGAGGATCTTTTGATTTGTAAATCCCGACCGCATGAATCGCCAGAGTTTCGCCGCGGTGATCGGTCGCGCCTGCCCGATTTCGCTGCTCAATTCCTTCATCCCCGCACTGAGATAAACGACTCCGACGGCCTCGAACAGCAGGCCGGCGAGGAGTATCAAGATCACTTTTGTCATTGCACGGAGCAGGGGATTACAGGTCCCGGTATCGAATCAATTCTATGTTCAGCCGCCGCACCTGGTCCTGCACGCGAGGGCTCAGCAGTGCTTTCAATTCGTGATGAAACTGATCACCCGAAGGATGAGAGTAAAGCTCGGAGTCGCCCGGCGGGAGTTCATTCAGCAACCCGAGGACAAATCTTTCGTCCACATTCGAATCCTGGAGCAATCCGAAAACCGCGCCGGTGTGTCGGATGCCTTTTTGCCTCAGGACCGGGCGGGCGCGTGACGAAAGCCACCGATAAATCACGAAGTGCGCTACCCGGTAACTCCAGCGCCCGCGCGCGAGGCGGGCGTTCAGTCGAAAGTCATCCGAGGTCAGCCGGAAATGGGTGATGCCCCAGTCTCCCGCGTTTTCCATGAGAATGGGAAAGATCGCGGGATGAAGGTGAAGGTGCAGATGGCCGTTCACATGATCCATTGGCAGGCCTGTGGAGCGGAATCGTTCGAACTGCGCGGCGAGCTCATCGCGCAGTTGGGAGCGCAGCGAGCGGCGCAGAAAATAACGCGCGCCCGCCGTCACCGGGCTGTTTTCAAACCGTCCATCCTTGCCGACGAGACCGGGAATCCTCGCGGGGGACAGCGCGGAATGGCCGCAGGCCAGCGTGAGGTGAAGTCCGACGGCGAGGGTCGGGTTGGCGCGGGCGAGCCGGACGGCGTCTGTGAATGATGCTTCGTTCACCATGAGGCTGGCGCTGGTGAGAATGCCGTGGCGATGCGCCTCGATGACCGCTGCGTTGATGCTTTCGGAACGGCCAAAGTCGTCCGCATTGACGATCAACCGGCGGCGCCCGTCACGGCGTTCCATAGTTGGGAGACAATCCGCCGAACGACTGGCGCAACCATGTTCTGAGAATCAGGAGCAGCTTGTGAAGTTTGCTGAGCCGGGTGGGTTGAGGGCCGAAGACATTAAAGCGGGTGGCTTCGAGCTTGCAGAGCAGCCGCCAGTAAACCGATCCCATCAACTCGGCGGCCGTCATCGAACGGCGGTCCTCCCCGGGGAGCAACTCGCGGGCGCGCCGGTAATGGAACCGGGCGCGTTCCGCAACGGCGCCGGCCAGTTGACGAAACCGATCGGAATACTCGGAACCCAGGATCTCGGATTCCGTCACGCCATAACGGGTCATCTCGGACAGCGGCAGGTAAATGCGCCCGCGGGCGGCATCGGTGCGCACATCGCGCAAAATATTTGTCAGTTGAAGCGCCTTGCCGAGGTGATTGGCATAGTCGCGGCAGGCGGGATTTGTGTAGCCGAAAATCTCGATGCTCAACAATCCGACCACGGAGGCAACCCGGTAACAATATGCCTCGAGATGCTCGAAGGATTCGTAGCGTTTGATGTCGAGGTCCATCTCGACACCGCGGAGGAGTTCATCGAGATGAGCGAACGGCAGGTGATGCGCGGCGATAATCGGCTGGAATTCGCGGTTCACAGGGAACGCGGGCGCTTGCCCGGAGCAGGCCCGGGCGACGTCCGCGCGCCATTCCGCCAGGCGCGCCCGTCGTGTTTCGACGGGAACCGATTCGTCGTCGGCGACGTCGTCGACTTCGCGACAGAAGGCGTAGAGGGCGATCATGCCCTCGCGTTTGGCGCGGGGGAGCAACACGAAGGAGAGCGCGAGGTTGGAGGCGCTTTTGCGCGTGATGGAGCGGCTTTCCTCCATGAGGATGGACGCTTATCGCTGGGCCTCGGGCGAGGCATCCGGGCCGTTGCCGGCCGGGGGTGCATCCTCCGGGCGCAAGGGAGGCAGGCCGCCTATTTCCGCCAGCGTGGGATTTCGCGGGAGGTTCTCGGGATGCTCGGCCTTCCGTTTGCGGCGACGCCGGCGTCCGGAAGAGGAGCGATCGGCCGCCTCGGGCCGGGCACGAGTCAGAACGAACGAGCCACGCTGGGTCTCGGGCCGTTTCCGGAGGAACACCGCCCAGAAGAAAATACCCGCAGCGACCACGAGCACGGCGCCCAGGATCAAGCTGGTTTCACCGCCGAAAAAGGAGGTGCCGTGATTGGCCGCGTCGCGAAGCGTATCCTCGTCGGGAGTGGCGGGAGTGGCGGCGGCCACGAGCAAAAGGGTGGTCAGCATGGAGTGTTTTCCTTTCCGGCCGCATTGGCCGTTTCGTCGTCCGCCTCGGGGCCGGTGTTGATGTTCAAGCGTTGCATTCGATAGCGCAGCGCGTGGCGGCTGATCTTCAGCTGATCCGCCGTGCGCGTCAGGCTATATCGGTTTTGTTCAAGGCTGTTGAGAATGTATTCTTTTTCGAACTCGGACAAGACCTCGTCGATGGCGCGATTGGCGGGCACATTCGGGAGTTCGCTTTTGCGCAGGCGCCGCTCGAGGTGGAATTCCGGCAGGCTCGCCGGCTGAATCTCCTCGGTCGTTTCGAGGATCACCGCGCGCTCGATGACATTGCGCAATTCCCGCACATTGCCGGGCCAGTGATGCGTCAGCAATTTCTGCTGCGCGGCGGGCGACACGCGCCGGATGTTCTTGTTCATGCCCGCCGTGAACTGCCGAAGGAAATGATCCGCCAGCGCCAGGACGTCGCGGCCTCTTTCGCGCAACGCGACCGGGCAGATTGGAAAGACGTTCAGGCGATGAAAGAGGTCCTCGCGAAACTGGTTCTGCCGGATCGCCTCGATGATGTCGCGGTTGGTCGCCGCAATCAGCCGCACATCCACATGCAATTGCTCATTCCCGCCCACGCGCGTGAAGGAGCCGTCCTCAAGAAACCGCAGCAACTTCGCCTGCAATGGGCGGCTCATGTCGCCGATCTCATCCAGAAAAACCGTCCCGCCGTCCGCCTCCTCCATCCGCCCCAGCTTCTGCTTGAGCGCGCCGGTGAATGAGCCTTTCTCGTGTCCGAACAATTCGCTTTCCAGCAGGTCCTCGGGGATTGCCGCGCAGTTGATTCGAACGTAGGGGGCCTCGCGACGAGTGCTCAGGGAATGAACGGCGCCCGCGACCAATTCCTTCCCGACACCGCTTTCGCCGAGGATCAGGACGGTCGCGTTCTGCGGAGCGACCGTTTTGATCAGCTCGCGCAATTCGCTGACGCGCGGCGATTCACCGATGATTTGGTTGACGTCAAACGTCGGGCTGGCCTGGCGGCGGAGCCGGACATTCTCCTGGATCAATTTGAATCGTTCCGCGCAACGGCTGACGGCATGAAGCAGCTCCTCGGGCTCGAATGGCTTTGAAAGATAATCGATGGCCCCTGCCTTGATCGCCTCGACCGCGAGCCGGGCCGTGGCGTAGGCGGTGATCATCAGGACGGGCACCTCGGGCTTGGCCTGGCGCAGGCGCGCCAGCAGGTCATAGCCGTTCATCCCCGTCAGGTGGGCGTCGGTGATGACCATGAAAAACTTTTCGCGCGCCACCAGCGTCAAGGCCTCCTCGGCGCTCTCCACAGCGCGCACATCATAGCCCTCGTCCCCGAGCATGGTCTGCAGGGAGATGCGCATGTTTTTCTCGTCGTCGACGACGAGGACGGGTGGCAGCGCGGCGCTCATGGATGTGGCCTGACTATGGTTCGAGTCGGAAATTGTAGGGTGAAACAGGTTCCTTTTCCAAGCTCAGATTCGACGCGGACCGTTCCTCCGTACAGCTCGATGTTATGTTTGACGATGGACAGCCCCAGTCCGGTTCCCTTTTCCTTGGTGGTGTAATAGGCCTGAAAAATCTTTTCCGCGCGGGCTTTGGGAATCCCGGGCCCATCGTCCGCAATGGTGAGGATGACCGCCTGGTCCATGTCGGCCAGCGCGCGAATGTCGATGCGTCCCTTTCCGCCGACGAACGCCTCGCGCGCATTTTGCAGCAGGTTGACAAGGATTTCGGACAAGTGCCCCTTTTGCATGAGGAGAGCGGGGAGATCGGGCGCCACGTCGCGTTCGACGTGAACCGGATATTTGGCGGCGGCGGGAACGGCCTGGGATATGGCGCGGTCAATTTCATCGGCCAACGCCAGCCGTTCGACGCGGCCCTCGGCGAGCTGGGAATAGCCCATCAACTTCGTGATCGTTTGATCCGCGCGCTCGACCTCTTCGCGGATGATTTCAATCTGCTGTGGATTGATCGGTTTGCCCTCCTGAAGGGCGCGCTGCATCGAGTAGGCGGCGTTGTTGATGATGCCGAGCGGGTTCTTGATCTGGTGAGCAATCTTGGCGGCGAGACGTCCCGCCGACCGGAGTTGCTCCTGGCGCATCGCGTATTCCTGTCCCTCCTCGACCGCGCGCCGATGTTTTTCAAACAGGACCTGCATGGCGTAGCACCACGCCGTGGCCAGCCACAGCAGAAACATGCGCAGCAAAAATGTTTCCAGTGGAAAACCGGTCATCGTGTCCGTCGGGAGCCGGGTCACATCCTCCATGTCGCTCGTGCTGCGGGCGATGAACCAGTCGATCAGGCTGGCCGCCAAATACAGAAGGCTGAACGAGAAGTTCAAAACCAGCTGCGGCGTCGCCAGGGGACAACTCATCGCGTTGCGCACGATCAACGCGGGAAACAGCCAGAACAATGAACTTTGCACCCCGCCGGTCATGTAAACCAGCGCCGCCAGGAAAACACCGTCGGCGAAGTTCGAGGCGAAGATGAATCGTTGGACCAGGCCCGTCGGCATCTTTCGTCGAAACAACAGCACCCCGGCCACCACCAAGCTCAAGGCGAGGTACACTGGAAAAAAACGCTGCACCGCGCGTTGCGCATCGGTTTGCGGCAGCGCCACGTTGTCGAACCAGGGCGAGACAAAAAGGTTGTAGGCCAGGATCAGGACAAAGCAGGCCTTCACCGGCAGGATGACGTCGCGTTCCACCGTCTGCAATCGCAGCGCCATCTGGTCTGGCGGGGGTGTCGTCTCCCGGAGCAGCTCGCGCAGCTGGCGGAAATTTTCCCGGCTCAACAATTTCATTCTTTGCTCTCCCTCCATCGCCGCCATATCAACCGGAACGCGCTCGCAAAATCCGCGCCGGTCCCGGCGACCCACGCATCGACCCGCTCCGGCTCGAACCAGTCGCCACGCTCGATCTCTTCCAGGTGCAGCTGAAACGGCCCGTCATGCCCGCCCTTGTAAACCCAGC
>JBEEGQ010000169.1:0-31057 GCA_041166945.1 Verrucomicrobiota bacterium | reverse complement strand
CGCGCCGGCCACACCGAAGCAGCGGTGGACCTGGCGCGTCTCGCCGGATGCCGGCCGATCGGGATCCTGTGTGAAATTCTTAAGGACGACGGCTCGATGGCGCGGTTGCCGGACCTCGTCAAATTTGCCCGCAAGCACAAGCTGAAGCTCGCAACGATCGAGGATCTCATCAAATACCGCCGTACCAGCGAGAAGCTCGTTCAACGGGTGGAAACCGTCCGGATGCCAACCGAGTTTGGTGACTTCGATCTGCATCTCTATCGCACCACCACCGATGGCCAGCATCATCTGGCGCTTGTCAAAGGTGAAGTGACCGGCAGGCCCGGTGTATTGGTGCGGGTCCACAGCGAGTGCCTGACCGGCGACGTTTTTGGATCGCGCCGATGTGATTGCGGTCCGCAACTGCATCAGGCGATGAAACAAATCTCGCGCGAAGGCCGCGGCGTCATTGTCTACATGCGACAGGAAGGCCGCGGCATCGGGCTCGCTCCGAAGATCCTCGCCTACAAACTCCAGGAACGCGGCCTCGACACTGTCGAGGCGAATCTCAAGCTCGGGTTCAAAATGGACCTGCGCGAGTATGGACTCGGAGCCCAAATCCTCGCCGATCTAGGCCTCAAGACCATCCGACTCCTCACGAATAACCCCAAGAAAATCATCGGGCTCGAGGGATACGGCCTCGAGGTGATCGAACAAGTGCCGATCCGAATTCCGCCGAATCCGCACAATGCCCGATATCTGAAAACGAAACGGGACAAGCTCGGACACCTGGTGTGATTTCAAAACGGACAATCGATTCATTTTCCGCGCGTGCTCAAGAAAGTTAAAAAATCCCGGCTGCGCATCACCGGCGGCCGTTTCGCCATCGTCGCCTCATCCTATAATCGACGCTACGTCGACGCGATGGTGCGGGCCGCCGCCGCCTGCCTGCGGAAGGCCCGGGCCGGGCATGTCCAGATCGTGCGGGTGCCGGGCGCGTATGAAATTCCGGTGGTTGCGGCGCGCCTCGCCGCGGAGCAGACGCCGCCGCTCGATGCGATCATTTGCCTCGGGGCTATTTTGCGCGGCGCGACAACTCATGCGCAGCTGATAGCCGAAGCGGTTACTCAGGGCCTGATGCAGATTCAGCTGCAGCACGGCATTCCGGTCATCCATGAGGTCCTGCTGTTCGAGAACCAGCAACAAGCGGAAGTCCGATGTCTGGGCCGCGATCACAACCGGGGTGCCGAGGCTGCCAACACCGCGCTCGAAATGGCGCAAGTAATGCGCAGTTTAGACTGATTTCAGAAGCGCTCGGTGCCCCGGCTTTAGCCGGTCCCCACATCGCCGATCCAACCTGCCCGGGGACCGCCTGAAGGCGGGACTCCAAACCAAGTAGTCCAACTCCGCTGCTCGGTGTCCCAGCTTTAGCCGGTTCCTGCATGGACGGTCCTACCTGCCTGAAGGCGCGACACCGAACGAAGAGAGCTCAAGTGGTCGTAGGACGATCCGATCTCCACTGCATCCCGATCGCGTCCGGGAAGCAAAAGTCGATCATGCCAGACTGTAAACATTCCTCGAAGTTATCGTCGCAGCGCAGGCGAATTTTTATCGTCATCACTCTGTTGCTGATGACGCTCGTGGTTCTGGGAGCCGGGGAGATCGTGGCGCGCCTTTGCGGCATCAAACCATACGCGGTCCCGCGCATGGAGGTGCTTGTGGAACCGGGCGGAAGATTTTATACTCTCAAATCGTCGGGGGGATACGGGCAGCTTCCGGGTGCATTCGACGTGACGCTGCCGAGCGGCTGGAAATTCCACGTCACTCACGACACAAACGGGCTGCGCGTCACACGGGCGGCGAGTCCACCGAGCGACCGGCCCCAGAAGGCAGGCCTTTGGATCATGGGCTGTTCCCTGACCCATGGCTGGTCATTGAACGATCCGGAAACCTTTCCCTGGCTCGTACAGCAGGCGATGCCGGAGTTCGATGTATTGAATGGCGGCGTGGAGGGTTACAGCACGTTGCAGTCGCGATTGCTGTTTCAGGAACTGCTGGAGACGCGCGGCAAACCGGCGGTCGTGGTTCTCGCTTACGGAACGTTCCACGATTTCCGCAACACGCTGGTGCGCGAACGACGCAAGGCGGTGGTCGCTTACAACCGGCTCGGCCCGTTGCAACAACCTTACGCCCGTTTTAAACGCGGGGGCGAACTCGAGTATTTCATGTCACCGGTGGAATACACCGAGTTCCCATTGATGCGCGCGTCGGCCCTCGTTCATTTCGCGGAGCAACAATACAATCGATGGGAAATCTCCCGCGCCCACAGCGACATCGTCAGCCTTGAGCTGATGCGACGATGGGCTGTTTTTTGCCGTGATGAGGGCATCGCGTTTGTTGTGGCCGGCATCAGCTCGGATTCGGGACCGATGCTTGAGGCGTTGGAAAAAATGGGTCTTCGAACCGTCAACATCTCCGTGCGTCTGCTCGAACCGGGAAACACCAATCTGCCGCACGACAATCATCCGAGCGCCAAGGCCAACCAGGAATATGCCCGCAAACTGGTCGCCTATCTGACGGACCTTTCGAGCCTTCACCGCGGAACCAACAACGCCGCGGATCTGACATTCCACGAATAACCAGGCGCGCGTCCAATGCCGCCCGGCGGTCGCAGCGCGACTCGCCCCCACCCTGCTCGCCCCTCGTCACTCGTCACTCGCACTCTCCGGAGCGAAGTATGAGTCTCACGTCGTCTGTTGCGGCGCGTCATTCGTCATTCGTCATTCGCGAAATGTGGCGCCGGTCCACCTCCGTGCTACGCCCCACGTTGCTCGTCACTTGTCACTCGCCACTCGTCACTCGTCACTTTCCCAAAGCCGTTCACCGCACCGTTTGCATGAAGTAATTTGCCGCGGTGGACTCGGGTTTTCGGAAATAGGTCTGGATGGCCGCCTTTTTGCGAAATTCCTCAGGCGTCAGCTTCCCTTGCGCGAAGGCGTCGGCATCTGATTTTTTCACGCGCAACGTCATGACGCTCTGCCCGCCGCCTCCGGACTTGCGAACGACGGTGTAGCCGGAGCGGGTCGCTTCCGGCTTGTCGAGCGCCGGAGTTCGGTTTCGTTTCACATCAGCGCGGACCACGTCCGCCCCCTGGACCACGACCGTGATAAAATCTCCTGGTTTCAAGGCGCGAATGTTGGTGGCGTTCTTGAGCGACTCGAGGAGTGAATCTTTCAGTTTCTCGACGCGCTCGGCGTCAAATTCCTCGACAGGTCCGCGAAGCGCGGAGGAGGTCCATGTCTCGAATTGCGCCTCCTGGCCGTTCCGCAACGAGCCCTGGATCTCGTCACGGGCGCGCTTCCAATCGTCACTCGACACATCCTTGCCCTTGGGTTCCTCGGGCCGTTCCGGCGGCGCGATCAATGGATATTTGACGCTGAGCAAAAAAAGCGCGCCGTAACCATCGAGGTAAATATTCCGCGCGCCACTGGAGGAACCCAGGATGCCCCCGTCGACACTGATCCCCAGCACGCTATGCCGCCCATCCTCGGGACTGTTCCGGGCAGCCTTGTCCAGGATGCGAGCCATGATGGTCAGGTCCTCCTCGGTGCTGGCGAGGATGGACGCTTCCGTCTCCGAAGAATGAATGACCAGGGAACGATTGCCCCGGGGCGCGGCGACAGAGGTGGAAAAACTGCGCGAGCCGCCCTGTTGTTCGAGGGTTACCGGGTCGCGGAAGGAAGCAGAGCCTTCCGACAATGCACTCGCGGCAACCCCCGCGGCGCCTTCGACGGCTTTTTGGGCGACGGTAAATGCATGGCGCACGGAATCATGGACAATCTCGTGCGGCGTCTTGATACGGAATTGTGGCGGTGTGGTGGGCGGCGCCGCCGCTGATTCCTGGGCGCGTGCGGCGACAGTGATGCTGACAACCAGAATGGCGAAGGCAGTTTTCATGGTGAGGTATCCTTGGGTTAATGGTCGTTAATGGGTGTGGACGCCACGGGCTGCGCGGACGCGGCGAGTTGATAAAGTTGTTCCTGCGTTTGCGACAAACGGGCGTCTGCGAACACGGCCACGGTGTCCAAATCCCGGCGCAGCCGCGCTGTCTCGGCTTCGCGGCGGCTGTCCGCCTGTTTCAATGCGACGAGAAATGCGGAGAGATCGGCATTCTGCTTTTTCTGGAGGTCCTGGATGTGAGCGACGACGAGTTGTTGCATCTCGGCGCGATTCGCCTCGAGTTTTGCATCCAGCTCCTGTTGAAACGACGCGTGGGTCGCGTTCGAGTCCCGGGCGCTGAAGCGGCCGAGGCCGATGCCGACCGCCAGCATGAGCGCGGCGGCGGCGGCCCAATGGAAGATGGGCCGGGGCCGGGGCGCGCGAGCGGAGGGCAGCGTCCATTCGTCAAGAGTGGCCATGCCCGCGCGCAGCGTCTTCATTCTGGCCGCGCAATCGACGCATTCGCGGAGGTGGACGCTGAGTTGACGGTGATGCTGCTCGGAGTCCTCGCCGTAAGCGAACGACATCCATTCTTCAGGGGTGGGATGATTCATATCAGGAGTTTCTCCCGCGGCCGGGCCGTGATTTGAGGTTTATCGCCGAGCAAAGAATTTAGAGTTTTGTTCAAGCGTGACACGGCTTCGAACATTCGGGATTTGACGGTGCCTTCGGGAAGCTCGAGGACATCGGCGATTTCGCGGAACTTGAGGCCTTCATAATGGCGCAGAACAACGACCACACGATAGGGTTCTTCAAGTTCGACGAGCGCATGGCGGACAGCCTCTGCCCGTTCGTTTCCGGCAAGGCAATCATCGGGACCCGGCTCATCGGTGCCGGGATCGAAGACACTCCCGCCGTCGGCGTCTTGAGGGTCTTCAAGAGAGAGTTCCCTTCGACGTTTGATTTTTCGCAATTCGTCATAGCAGAGGTTCAGCGCCATTCGCCACAGGAAGGTTGAGAATCGGGCTTTCGGCTCATAATTTTTCCGCCGCGTATAAAGTCGCACGAACGTTTCCTGAGCCAGGTCTTCCCCGCGGTGGATATCACCGGTCATGCGCGTGCACAGGTTTCGAATGGGACCCTGCCAGCGCGCCACAAGGCCGGAAAAGGCCTCCGCGTCGTCATCGGTCCGCACTTGGCACATCGCCGTCTCATCGCTGGATGAGAACAACCCCGGCCAGGAAAAAACTTTCATCGCCATCCAGTTTGCATTTTCAAATCCCGCCACATGAACCGCTGGACATTTGACGGAAGCCCGCGCGTCAGGCTTCCGGGAGATGTAACGCTCTGGGCGCCGTTTTGGTTCGGACATTTATTCGATCCGGCCAAATGTTTTCAACGCACATTCCTGCGCGGTAGTCCCCGCTACGATGGCTGTATGGCTTTTGCGTTTTACGGGCGGGTTCGATGTGTCTATCTTGGGTCTGCCGCAACTGCGGCATGTCCATGAACAAAACATCGATCGAACCGCCTGTCGCTGCGGGCATGGAATGCCTGGTTCGATCGGTGGCCGATGTGTTTGAGCAGGAGCCGGGGCTGGAGGCCGTCAAATTCAATCGCGCGCGCCATTCGCTGTCGCTCGCCACGCTCGGCAAACCGGATACGGCGGCGATTGAAAAAGCGGTGACGGAACGGGTCGATCGCGTGCAGCGCCAGCCGGAAGGCGGTGACAAATGCGGTTTGCTCAAGGGGGATCCCGACTGCTCGCGATGCCTCATTCCGCCTCTAATTTCCGCGCCGCCGCGCCTCACGATCGAGCATGGGCCGGAGACGACGACGATTGCGCGGGTGACCTGCCCCACGGCGCCGAAATTCTGGAGATGGACCTCGTTGCCCTTCCCGAAATTTGTGCCGCGCGAATTTCGGATGCCCGACGATGTTGGCCATGAGGATGAATGGAAGGCACAATTGGCGGCGGCGGTTATCTGCGCAGTGGTGGGATTGCTCGGGCGCTTCGCCTTTGCGGGCCACGCCAGCATCGCGGCCTACTCGGTCGCCTACATCGCCGGCGGCTGGTTCACGATTCAGGAAGTCTGGGAACGGCTTCGGAACCGGCAATTGGATGTGCATTTCCTGATGCTCGCCGTGGCAGCGGGCAGCGCGAGCATCGGCGCGTGGGGCGAAGGCACCACCCTGCTCTTCCTGTTTTCCATGTCCGGAGCGCTCGAGCATTACGCGATGGGCCGGACCAGCCGCGAGATTCGTTCCCTCTTCAAGACGGCTCCCAAGACCGCGGTGGTCCTGAACGACGAGGGCAAGTCCAGGACGTGCGCCGTCGACGAACTTCGCGCGGGCATGCGCCTCCTGATCAAGCCGGGCGAGCAATTCCCCGTGGACTCGGAAGTGACCAAAGGCGCCACCGCCAGTGATGAATCGAACCTGACGGGCGAAGCGGCCCCGGTGGAAAAAAAAGTTGGCGACACGCTGCTGGCGGGCACGATGAATCTCTGGGGGGCGGTAGAGGCGGTGGTCACTCGGCGCGCGAGCGAAAGTGCGCTGCAAAAAATCATCAAACTCATCCAGCAGGCGCAACATCTGAAGGCGCCATCCCAACGGCTCACCGACAAATTTGGGACCGGTTACACCTGGGGCATCCTCGCGCTCTCCCTTGGAATGTTCTTTGTTTGGTGGCGCGTTTTCGGGCTGGCTCCGTTTGTATCGGATGAGACGGGACGGAGCGCTTTCTACAAGACGATGACCCTGCTGGTGGTTGCCTCCCCCTGTGCGCTGGTGTTGTCCATTCCATCAGCGGTGCTGGCGGCAATCGCGTTCGGCGCGCGACGAGGCGTCCTGTTCCGCGGCGGAGCGGCGGTGGAAAAGCTGGCCGAGGTGAAAATCGTGGCGATGGACAAAACCGGGACATTGACGACCGGGGAGCTTCAACTGGCCCGGGTGGAAAGCTTCCCGCCGGGGCGCGAGGAGGAAGTGGCACGCCTGGCCTGTTCGTTGGATTATTTTTCGACGCACCCCCTGGCCCGGGCCCTGACCCGGTACGGGAAACGCAATTCCGTGGCACTGGCGGCGGTGGAAAAACTGGAGTCCATTCCCGGCGCCGGCTTACGGGGCGAAGTGGAAGGAAAACGGGTCCGATTGGGCAAACGTTCCTGGATCGCGGAGGAGGCCGGCGGAGATTTGCTGCCCGCCGAATCCTCGAGGGAAGCCGCCCTATCCGAAGTCTGGCTGGTGACCGACGGCCTGGCGGGACGCCTCCTGTTGCGGGACGACTTGCGGCCGGCGGCAAAAACAGTGGTGGAACGATTGCGCGCCCTCGGAGTGCGGAGCGTGGTATTGACCGGGGACCGCCGCGCTGCCGGGGATCAGCTTCAAGAGCAGCTCGCGGTGGATGAGGTTCGTTCGGAGCTCAAGCCTGAGGAAAAGCTGGAGGCGATTCGTTCCTTTCGCCAGAACCAGCAGAAGGTGGCCATGATCGGGGATGGAGTGAATGACGCGCCGAGCCTGGCTGCCGCGGATGTGGGAGTGGCGATGGGAGCCCGCGGAAGCGATGCAGCCCTCGAACAGGCCGAGGTGATTCTGATGCATGACCGCCTCGAGAATTTCCTGACGGCATTTGAACTGAGCCAGCGCGCGCGCGCCGTGATTCGGCAAAACCTCGTGATTTCGCTGGGGACCGTCGTGGTGCTCGTCGGGTTTGCATTGGTGGGAGCGATCCCGCTCACCCTCGGCGTTGTCGGCCATGAGGGAAGCACTCTCATAGTTGTCGGGAACAGCTTGCGGTTGCTCTTCCCGGGACGATCCCGTTCCTGAGCAGGATGGTTGGGGAGGAGCGTGTGCGGCGGGGAGAGACTTTACCGGAAAGAGGGGACGAGCCGTCCCCGCCCCGCACATCGCGGGAGGGGTTATAAGTCGAGGCAGTCGCGCACGGTTTTGGCGAGGAGCGGCGGGGCGTACGGTTTCTGGAGAAATTTGAAATCGCCCCGCACGGCGGTTTCGCCGCCCATGATATCGGAGCTGTAACCGGACGTGTAAACCACCTTGAGGCCCGGTTTGCGGCGACGCAATTCCTCCGCCAGTTCGCGGCCGGTCATTCCCTCGGGCATGACCATGTCGGTGAGCAGCAGGTCGACTTCGCCCTTGTGTTTCTCGAACACTTTCAACGCCTCCGCGCCGGTCCCCGCTTCAATGACTCGATATTCGTAATCGCCCAAAATGGTGCGGGCCAGTTCGCGGAGGATCGGCTCGTCCTCGACCAGAAGAATCGTCTCCTTGCCGCCTTGCACGGTGGGTTTGCTCTGATGCCCCTCTGGCGACGCCTCCAGCTTTTTGTCGCTGACCGGCAGATGAATTCTAAATGTGGTGCCGGCGCAAAGCTCGCTGGTGACATCGATCCAGCCCTGATGCTGTTTGACGATGCCATAGACGGTGGCGAGACCGAGGCCTGTGCCTTTGCCGACCTCCTTCGTAGTGAAGAACGGCTCGAAAATGCGGCTCAGCGTGTCGCGGGTCATGCCGGTGCCGGTGTCTGTAACGCTCAGGCAAACAAAACGTCCCGGCCTGGCGTCGGGATGCTGGCTGACATAACCGGCGTCGACGCTGAACAGGCTGGTGGCGATCACCAGTTTTCCCCCCTTGGGCATTGCGTCACGGGCGTTGACAGAAAGATTCATGACGACCTGCTCGAGCATCCCGGTGTCCGCTTCGACGGCGGGCAACGCCGGATCCGACCGGCACTCGAGCTTGATGTCGTCGCCGAGCAATCGCTGGAGCATGTCGCTCATGTTGGCGATGACGGCGTTCACGTCGAGCAGCTGCGGCTGCATGTGCTGTTTGCGGCTGAACGTGAGCAGCTGCCGGGTCAATGCGGCGCCGCGTCTTGCGGAATCCCCGAGCTCCTTGAGCGGCTTGGCGAGGCTCGCATCCTCCTGGCACTTCGCGAGGAGCCGGTGCGAATGGCCCTGGATGATCGTGAGAATATTGTTGAAATCATGCGCCACACCCGCGGCGAGCTGGCCGATCGAGTCCAGCTTTTGCGAATGGCGCAACTGTGATTCCAAATTCAGTTTTTCCGTGATGTCCGCCCCGTAACAATGAACGACCTGGCTGGCGATGATCGGAAAAAACGACCACGACAACGTCCGGCCATTTACCTGGATGACAACCGGGGACCGGGTCTGTCCCTGCGCCAGGCATTCCTGCGCGATGATCGCGGCGGTGGGAGGAAGAATCGCCTCGGGCGTGCTGGCTTTGAGCGCCTTCGCCATCTCGCGGGCCGCGTGGTTCAGATAACTCAGGCTCCCATCCGAGGCCAGCTCCATCACCGGGTCGGGATTGAACCGCGGAAAGGCGGCCAGTTTTTGAATCTCCGCTTCAGCACGCTTGCGCTCGGTGATATCGCTGAGGGTTCCCGTGATGCCCGTGACACCGTCATTGTTGAGCAGCGGCTGCGCGTAAACCTCCATCCAGCGAAAGGTTCCGTCCGCGGCGAGATACCGGCATTCATCGCGGCAAAAACTTTTTCGCATTTCCAGGACTTCCTGGATGAGTTCACGGTGATGCTCGCGGTCGTCGGGATGAAGGTGCTCGGAAAAATGCGTGCCGATGGTGGACTTGATGTGAAAACCGGTGATCTCGGTCCATGCGGGATTGAGGAAGGTCCAGCGGCCCTGGAGATCAATTTGAAAAATGACCTCCTTGATGTTCTCGACGACGGAACGGTATTTCACCTCGCTGGCGTCGAGCGCCTCGGCGGATCGTTTGCGCTCGATGCACAGCGCGATGCCGTTGGCGACGGATGCCATTTCCTGGAGGACCGCTTCCGTGAGAGGGGTGAGGGCGAAGATCGACATCAACCCGACCAGTCGATCTTCGAGCATCAACGGGTAGCCGGCGAAGGCGGCGATGCCCTCGCGCCGCACCCACTCCTGGTCGGGCACGCGATTATCCCCATGCACCCTGGTGATGAGCGTGGGTTTGCCGCTGGCGAGCTGTGCCATGTCGAGTTTGACGCGCTGGCCCTTGTTGGAGAGCGAGCCGGTCTCGTCCACGGACCCGGCGCTGGCAAACAGTTTAAGATTTTTGTCCTCGGGCTCGTAAATCCAGATGCGCGCCTGGGCGGCGTGGAGGTAATGCACCATCGCGGTGGCGCAACGGTGCAGGATGGAGTCGAGGGAATCCCGGCGGGTGAGGGCCAGTCCGACATCTTCACCAAAAGCCGCGAGGCGCGCCTGCTCGGAGGCGGCGCGGGCGGAGGCGCGTTTTCGCTCGATGGCGTACCGGATCGAGCGCTCGAGGCCACCCGCATCCAGGCGGCCTTTAACAAGATAATCGGATGCTCCCGCCTTCATGGCTTCGACATCGATCTCCCGCTCGCCCTGGCCGGTGAGCAGAATGATGGGAGCCTTGCAGCCCCGTTCGAGGGCTGCGCGAAGAAGTTCTATGCCCGTCTGCGCCCCGAGCCGGTAATCGACGAGGCAAACCTCGTGCTGATTTCGGGCCATCGCTTCGAGGCCCTCGGCGAAATTCTGTTTCCACTCGAGCTGGACCTGGCGGCCGCGCATCTCGTTGAAGAGATCCCGCGCCAGGATGAAATCGTCCTCATCGTCCTCCACGAGCAGGACGCGGAGGGGCTCGTTGGGGTTTACTTCTCCCACGATCAGGGTTTCTTCGCCGGCAATTCGACGATTTCAAACCAGTAACGGCCGAGGATTTTCATGACCTCCACCAGGGAATCGAACGAGACGGGTTTGGAGATGAACGAATTGGCCCCCAGCTCATAGATGCGGCCGATGTCGGTGTCTGCCTTCGAGGTGGTCAAAACCACCACGGGAATCGTGCACAACCGCGGGTCCTCCTTGATCTCCTTGAGCGCTTCGCGCCCATCCTTTTTGGGCATGTTTAGATCCAGAAGGATCAGGCCCGGCCGCGGTGAGTCGGCGAGGCTCGTGTATTTTCCGCGACGCTGAAGGTAGTCCAGCAGCTCCTCCCCGTTCTCGACAAAATGCAGATCATTGGCGAGCCGGCATTCCGTCAGGGCATCCTTGGCCAGCAGACGATCGTCGGCGTCATCGTCCGCCATAAGGATGACGATGGATTTGGAGGTGATGGTGGTACTCATGGGGCAAGCTGTTTGTTGGGCCGGCGCACCGGCAGCGTGACGATGAACGAGGCGCCCCCGCCGAGCTGGCTCTTGGCGGTCACGACCCCGCCATGCCGATCCGTGATGCGGCGGCAGACCGCCAATCCGACCCCTGTGCCCTCAAATTCGTTGCGGCCATGGAGGCGCTGAAACACGGCAAAGATTTTCTCCAGATATTTTTCCTCGAACCCAATTCCGTTGTCGCTAACGGTAATCTGGCATTGTTCGGCGTACGGATCCTCCTCGGGGGTCCCCGCGAACTGGCCCTTGATGATCTCCGCGTGAATTTCCAGGACCGGCTGCTGGCCCGCTGGCTGAAACTTCAACGCATTGCTGATGAGGTTCTGGAACAGCTGCCGCATTTGAAGCGGATCCGCCTCGATACTCGGCAGCACCCCGACCTTCAAGGCCGCCTTGGTCTGTTCGATGCGCACTTCGAGATCGCTGAGCACGCCCTTGATGACCGTGTTCAGATCGACTTCGACAAAAGGTTGCTGCGAGCTGATGACGCGGGAGAACGTGAGCAGATCATTGATCAGTGCCTGCATCCGGGCGGCGGCGCTCTGCATCCGATCCAGGTAATCACGGCCCTCCTGGAGATTGACCGCGTCGCACTTGGTCTTGAGACGATCGCCGAACGCCTGAATTTTCCGGAGCGGCTCCTGGAGATCGTGGGAGGCGACATACGCGAACTGCTCCAGCTCCGCATTCGACCGGGCCAGCTCCGCCGCTTTGCGGCTCAGGTTTTCCTCCGCCCGCTTCCGTTCCGTGATGTCCTTGAAAATCACCACCGCGCCGACAACCTTGTCCTTTTCCTTGATCGGCGTGCGCATGTATTCCACCGGGAAGCTCGAACCATCGCGCCTGTAGAAAACCTGGTCCGGTGCCTGGTCCCCGTTGGCGTCGGGCGCCGTCCCTGCCCCGCCGGTGAGATGCTGGAAAACTTCAACTTCAAGTTTGCCGGCGAGCTCCTCGACCTTCCAGCCGGTGATTTTTGCAGCGGCGGGATTCACGAACGTGGTGCGTCCCTGAGCGTCCAGCCCGTAAATGCCTTCACCGGCCGAGTTCAGGATGGATTCATAGCGGCTTTTGAGTTTCTGAACCTCCTGCGTGCGGACCTGGACATGCATTTCCAGCACGTCCTTGGAGCGTTCGAGTTCCTTGGCCTGTTGCGCCATCGTTCGCTCTGCCAGGCGGCGATCGTTCAACTCCTTTTGGAGCTGGGCGTGGGCCACCGACAACTGGGTGGTGCGCTCCACAACGCGCTTATCGATGTCCTCGTTGATGCGGCGCACCTCCTGTTCGACGCGCCTCCGCTCGGCCCCCTGTCGTTGAGCATCCGTTGTGACCTCCTGAAAGCGTCTGTTCAATTCGTCGAATTCCCGCGTCCGTCGCTGCAGGCGGCGCAGCCACACATGCCGCCACCAGAGGCAACCCATTGCGGCAACGACCAACAGGGCCGCGCCACCGGCGGCGGTTGCCATTGACACCTGTTTCACCCAGGAATCCATCTGCTTGGTGAGGATCGAAGCGGTCGCGTCGGCCTGCTCCCCATGGCTCGCTGCGGCCGTGCCCTTGCTTTGGGTTAACTTCTGCAAAGCGCGCGCGCCCTCCATGTAGATCAGAACGCTCCCCACCAGCGTGAGAGCCAGCACGGCGATGGAACAAATCAGGATGACCCGTGCAGCGGGCGGTTTTCGTTCCGCCTGCTGGGTTAATGCATTCTCGCTTAAAGTTACGGCCGCGCTCACGTGCATACTATCGGCGCAGCGTTTGGCAGGCTTAAGAGCGGGTCTACTAATTCATTGCCCCGCCCCGCGGGCTCGGATAGACCAGACCCGTGGCTCCCATGCTCGATACCTGCGGGATCATCGCGGGAAACCGGACCCTTCCGCTGCTTTTCGCGCGGGAGGCCCGCCTGCGGGGAGTCGCCCGCCTCGTCGCCGTTGCCTTCCAGGGGGAAACGGACCCGGCCCTCGAAGCGCTTGTCGATGAAATCGTCTGGCTGAAGGTGGGTCAGCTGTCGAAATTGATCGCCGCATTCACCAATCGGCAAGTCCGCCATTGCGTCATGCTGGGCCAGATCGCGCCGGCCAACCTGTTCAATTTGCGACCCGACCTCCGGGCTCTGTCACTTCTATTGCGGTTGAAGGAAAAAAATGCCCACTCCATCTTCAGCGCCATCGCCGCCGAGTTGCAAAAGGAGGGCATCGAACTGATCGAGGCCACTCCGTGGCTGGCATCCCTCATGCCCGTCAGCGGTTTCGTACTCGGCCCCAAGCTTTCCCAGGCACAACAGGCCGATGTCGAGTTCGGGTTCCGCCTGGCCAGGGAAATTTCACGACTTCAAATCGGCCAGACCGTCGTCGTCAAGGATGGCACCGTGCTGGCCGTGGAAGGATTCGAGGGAACGGATCGCTGCCTCGAACGCGGTGGTGAGCTTGCCGGCAAAAACGGCGGCGCCGTTGCCGTCAAGGTCGCGCGGAAGGATCATGACATGCGCTTCGATGTTCCCTGCATTGGTCCAAAAACACTCGAGGCGTGCGGCGCCGGTCGCGTCAGCGTGCTCGCCATCGAATCAGGCCGAAGCCTGTTGCTGGAGCAGGAGGAGGTCGGGAAAATGGCCATTCGCCAAAAAATCTCCCTCGTCGCTGTGGACCCCGGAATTTCGGAGAATTGATGCCGCGCGAATTCCTGCTGACCCGGGGCCGTTCTTGATCCAAACTTTCACCCATGACCTCGAGCGACCTTTTCGCCGCGATGCCCGTGACCCTTGCCACGGACATCCTGGAATTCAACCACGCCAACGAGCGGCGCCTCTACAAGGCGGCCATCGACGCCGTGGCCCAGGCGCGCCACGTGCGGCCTGTTTTCATCGAACGCCAGCCGCGCGCTGAACAGCATGCCTTGCTGCTGTCCAGCCTTGGCCGGGCCCAGTTTAACCTCGCCGCAGATACGTTGCTCCGCAATTGGCTGCTCAAAAAACACAGCTCGATCCTCACCGGCTTCCTCGATGCCCTGGGCATTCGCCACGACAAGGGCGTTGTCGAGGATTTGCCGAAAACGGTGGACGACGCAGCCCTTCGCGCGGCCATCGACACACTCCTGGCAGGCCATCCGCACGACATCGTGGCGGTCTATCTCGTCGCATTCAATTCGATGAACGGCGAGAACTGGACCAACCTGGACGCTCTGCTCAAATCCGATCCCCGCCTCCAACTCCAACCCTCGGCTTGAGTGCCGCGCTCCGTAGCAGACGACGTGAGGCTTGACGGCTCCCTGTGGTTCCTTGAACGTCTCTTCGCCGTGATACAAACCCGCGCGGCATCCAAAAAAATGCGTCTTTATTTTGCCATCGTTTCCACCGTTTTCCTGGGCCTCTGGACCGTCGCCGCCCAGGATAAGCCGGACCTCAAGGACACCCGACAGCGGAGCAGCTATGCCATCGGGGTCGACATCGGCAACACGTTCAAGGCACAGGACCTGGACCTCGACGGCAAGGCGGTCGCCGCCGGCTTGATGGATGCGCTGGCGGGCAAGCCGGCATTGAGCGAGCCCGAAGTCCGCAAACTTCTTGAGGACTTGAAGCAAACGCTGTCGGAAAAGGCCGAGGCGAAAGGCCGCGTTGCCGCGGAGAAAAATTCCAGGGAAGGAGAACTGTTCCTGACGGCCAACGCAAAAAAAGCCGGGGTGAAAACAACGGCGAGCGGCTTGCAATATAAAGTGCTCACCGCCGGCAAAGGCAAGACGCCGGGCGCGTCCGATCCGGTCAAGGTCCATTACAAGGGCACTCTCATTGACGGCACGGTTTTCGACAGCTCGATCGAGCGCGGACAACCTGCGGAGTTCGCCGTCAACCAGGTGATTGCCGGATGGACCGAGGCGCTCCAATTGATGAAGGAGGGCGACAAATGGCAATTGTTCATTCCTGGCAAGCTTGCCTACGGCGAACGTGGCGCCGGCGCCCGCATCGGACCGAACGCCACCCTTCTCTTCGAAGTTGAACTGATCTCTGTCGGGAAGTGACGAAGGGAGGGCACCGACAGTCAGCCAAGCGACGCAGGCGCCCGATGCGCGCCGCCGCTGCTGAGCGGGAGGGTGAGCACGAAACAGGCGCCGTTCTTCACGAGCGCATCAAGTCGAAGATCCCCTCCCATGCTTCGGCTGAGCCGCCGGCACAAGGCAAGACCCAATCCCACACCCGGCGCGGTGAGTGCCGCTTCATGCGCCGACTTGCTGAATGGCTGGAACAAACGGCGCGCGCCCTCCGCGCTAATGCCCTGCCCGTGGTCGCGCACCCGCAACATCGCAAATTTCCCCTCGGGCAACGCTTCCAAATGAATCACCCGCTCTGTCGCCGTCGGCGCCGCGTATTTGCACGCATTGTCCACGAGGTTGAACAGGATCTGCTCGACGGCGGACGGGTCGACATGAACCACCGTGCCCAGCGCGGTTTCATCCGAATCGACGACCACTTTCAAGTCCGCCTGCGCGGCGCGCTGGTCCAGGCGCGACTTGATTCGTTCAATGAGCTGTCCGAGGGAAACGCGCTCGACACGGCCCCGCGCGCTTCCGCGTTCGAGACGGGCGAACGCGAGCACATTTTCGACGAGATGACTCAGCCGGTTTGCCTCGGAACAAAGCGTCGACAGGTACGCCTTCCGTTTCTTTTCGTCGGCCACCATGCCTTCCGCCAGCATCTCGGAATACATCTTGAAGGTCGTCAGCGGTGTCCGCAGCTCGTGAGTCACCGCGGAAACGAACACGGCGCGCCGTTCGCTTAACGAGACGGTGCCGTGCAACAGGACCGCCACCGCGAGGGCCGCCAGCAAAACCCCCAGCCACGCAACTGTCAGCACCCTCCGGCTTGGCGACCACCACGGCAGCGGCGGCAGCGACGCCCGGCCGGTCACGAGCTGCGCCGGGATCGCGGCCAGCCTTCGCGCATGCGGACCGGCGTTGTCGGTCACCATCGGCTGGAGCTCGGCGTCGGGAAACAAATCGCGCACGCTGGCTGCGAGGGAATCCTTGAGATTTTTCCAATTCAACCAGGCGCCCTGCACCACGAAACTGCCTTCCAGGTTGACCCGGCGGGCGAGGAGCAACTCGTTTTGGATCCAGAGCGGTTTGAAGAGGCCCTCCTCGCGGGGTGCCGCCACCGGCACCGGTGCCGCAGCCTGCTGGCTCGGCGCCTGATTGTTCACGTTGGCAAAAATCTGCTGCTGTGCGGCCTGTACGACCGAGGTGCGCGCCGCCCATTCAGCCGAGTTCCGCGTTTGCTGGCCCCGGCTCGCGACCCACGATGGAACCTCGACGCTTGTTACCGCGAGCGCCGGGACCGTCACCGGTCCCACGGTATTGGTTCGAAACGGGGCGCACTGGTTGATCAGCATGTCTCGGTTTAAAACCGCCACAGGCGCCGTTTTTGTGGCTGGGAATGAAAAGGCCGAAGCCGTGGATGGCGCAGGCGGAAAACATTGTTCGTTCAAAAGCACCTGCAAATCACCGAGCCGTGCGGCAGCGGAATTGATCTGCGCGGGGCTTGCATAGTTTGCTTCCGCCACCTTGCGCTGCTCCGCAATCAACGGCACCTGCGGCGATGTCAAACGGCCGTCCGCAGAAAGTTGGAAATGCAGGATGACGTTGCTGGATGAATAAACCAGGAGCGGTGAAGGCGTCCGAGCCTCGGGAATCTGCGCGTAGGTTTTGGAGAAAACCGGTTCGCGGCCCGAGAATGATTCCCATGCGGTAACGGGCCGGGCGCTCTCTTCAACGATGATCGATGTGAGCAACGAATCCATCCGCCATAATGCCAGTCTCACGCCCTCTTCGAGTTCGGCTTGCTGGTCCGCCTCGAGTTGAGCGCGATCCAGCCGGAGCGTGGTGACACTCACCCAGCCCAGAGCGGCGAGCAGGACGCCCAGGCAGACGCCGAACAACAGCCAGATGTGAAGCGGACGGTTCATGAATGCAGGCCTTCAGGAAATCGAGTCATCGCAGCATCCCTTCAGGACTCCCGCGACGCGATCATGTATCCCTTTCCACGAACGGTGAGCAACACTTGTGGATTCTCGGCGTCGTCGCGAAGTTTTTCACGAAGATTGGCTACGTGCATGTCGATCGTGCGCGTGGCCATCCGTTTCGGATCCAGCCGCCAGACGCGGAGCAGAATTTCGTCGCGTGAGATGGCGCGTCCGGGATTGGTGGCGAGATAGCGGAGCAACTCGACTTCGCGCTCGGAAAGCTCCGCCCGTTTGCCGTTTGAAAATCGGACCTCGCACCGGGCGAGATCGGCAACGCCCTGCGGCAAATCAATCCGGCTCGTGACATTGGGCCGTTCCGGTGACCGCCGCAACACGGCTTCCACACGCGCCAGCAACTCGCGGACACTGAATGGTTTCACCACGTAATCATCCGCTCCCAACCGCAGGCCCTGGACGCGATCCGCCTCTTCGCCGCGAGCGGTGAGGATAATGATCGGCAGGATCGGCCTTGCGGCCCGAACCGCCTTGAGAATCTCGAACCCGCTTGGACCCGGGAGGATCAGATCCAGCATCAACAGATCGAAAGTCGCCCGCATGCCCTGGGCCATTCCTTCGTTGCCATTGGCCGCTTGTAAAACGCCATAGCCGGCGAATTCGAGCGCGTCGACGATGCCGCGGCGGATGGCGGAATCATCCTCGACCACCAACACTCGTTTCTGTTCCATAATATTTTGTTTACCCGATTCGGCGGGCGAACGCAGCCTCAAACTCCGTTCGAGCCTCATTCACTGCCAATAATAGTGCCATCGATATCCCAGCTCCATTTTCTCCCCGGGTTTCAGTGACACCTTCCAGTCGATGCGGCCCATTCCGTTGAAATGGTACCACCAATCCTGCCAGCCATGCCAGGACCACCAGCCCGGATAATCGCCGGCGCCCAAAAGCGTTGCTTCATCCGCAAGATTCGCCTGCGCGGCCACCCCATCGTGATCGGCCTGGTCCACGTTGCCCACAACATGCCTTGTAATCTCGATGTCCACCGGATCCTTCTTGAAATTGATGACGCAGACGCTTCCGGTCATCGACAGGCGATCGTAGGCAACGCTTCGCATATTCTGGCTTGGGGTCGACCATTGCACGGCATCCTTGAACCGCTCGGATTCCTTCTCCGTCTTGCGCGCCTCGACCTCGACGGCTGTCGTAATCGAAACATCGCTGTTGGCGCCGGGCGCGGTATAGGTCATCAGGCTTTGCGCCAGGAGCCTGTCGCCGGCCAGAACGAGGGCGGGTGCTGTGGTGAGGGGGGAATGGCCCGTGTTCGTCAGGCGGATTTTATGCATCACCTTCGGCTGGCCCAGCAGGCGCGCGAGCTCCGCCTGTTGAGTGGCATTGAACGACCGCCGCACCTCCGGAGGCGGCGCGTAGGGAAGATCCAGCGTGTAAACATCCTTGTACGTCACGGGCTGTTCCATGACGGATAACACCATGCGTTCCCCTTTGCGAAGTGTGATGTTTTTTACCGTGAACACGAACAGGTCCTCCGCCTGGCCACCCTCGGGAGCGTCCGGTCCCAAATCCCGCGCCGCAGCGGGAGCCGGCACCGGGGGCACGGGCCGCGTGTATTCGCCCATCCGGGTGTTCTGCGACAGAATGGCATTTTGAAATGCGAAACCGGTTTGCGTCTCCTCCTTGAAGAATCGGGACAGTTGCGCCGCCACCTGGGAGAGGGCCACCGGATCGGGTGTGTCCTTGAATGCAAATGTCGGCACGCCGATGACGAGGTTCACCGTGGCGTTATCGAGGTCGGTCAATTCATTGATCAATGTTCCCTGCAGCTTGACCACCGCTCCGCCTTTCCCGTCGATCACAATCTTGTAATTCGGAATCCATCGAAGTCCCTTTTGCAAATAAACCATCCCCACCCGCGCCGCCTCGGCCGGCGGCCGCCCCGACCAATCCAGTTTCAATGTCAGCAAATTACGAAACTCCTGTGCGGCCACCGCAGCCGTCGGCACCTCCTTGAAAACAACGTCCGTGACCCGGGTGAAATCGAGGATCTTGAGCGTCTCAAACGTCTGGAAGAAAAACAGATTGCTCTTCTGCGGCAGCGCCTCCTCGGACTCGGGAGGACTCGTTCGCGCCAGTTCCTCGGATGTCCGGACGGGAATGTTCACGACGCGCCCGATGTAATGAGTGCCGCCTTCGATGATTGAAACTTCCTTCCCCACGTTGGCCTCGAGCATCTCGCGCAGAGTCACCGCCGTCCGTTCGACCGTCACCTGCCGACGGCTGGAAACCACGCTCACCAGCGGCGTCTGCGGTTCCGCCGAATAAGGCCAAAAAGTGCCGAGGACCGGATTTGGAAGATTGGCGAGGACAACGCGGCCCTCGGCGTCCACCGGCATTTTGCCTTCGTGCAAAACAAATGCGTGACCATCCTTGAACACCGTCACCTCCTTGACCGGGAGGACCGCCGAAGAGGCGATGGAAACGATCATCAAAAACAGGCCACTCTGCGATGCAACAATGTTCTTCATTGCCGCCACAGTACCACCGGCGGTGATGGCTGTGTGTAAGCCGCCTGTAAACCGACGGACCACGGCATTTATACCGCCTCTGCAACAAAACTTCTCGCGGGGACCCTGACCTATGCGGGAGACCTCAATCCGCATCCACCTTGAATCGGCATGAATGCCGGCGCGGCTCCTGGGCCTAGCTTTTTAATTTTCGCTCGAGTGTGGCGCCGGCCAGGGCGGGATTTGCCTTTCCCTGGCTCGCTTTCATCACCTGGCCCTTCAGAAAATTCAACGCGGCAATTTTTCCCGCCTTGAAGTCAGCCGCCGGTCCTGGATGCGCTGCAATCACCTCATCGCACAGCTTGTCGATCGCGCCCGTGTCGCTGACCTGGGCAAGGCCCTTCTCCTCGACGATGGCCGCGGGCGCCTTTCCGGTCTCGAACATTTCCGCGAACACCTGCTGCGCCGCGGAATTGCTGATGATCTTGGTTTCCACAAGAGCCACCAATTCAAGAATCGAATCGGGGGCGAATTTCAACCCGGACAGCGCGGCACGTCGGGCTTCGGATGGCGCGATATCCGCCGTCTCGAATCCGGGTTCCACTGAATCGGGCCCACTCGAAAGTTTGGCTTGGAGATTGTTGATGACCCAGTTGGCGATGGCCTTGGGATTCCCCGCCTTCTTTGCGATGCCTTCGAAATAGGCGCCGAGTTCCACATTGCCCCTGAAGACCTCGGCATCGCCGGCAGGCAGCTGGTAATCGCGCATCAGCCGCTGTTTCCGCGCCAGCGGGAGCTCGATGACCCGTGCCCGCAAAGCATCGAGCCAATCGTCGGTCGGCGCGAACGGCATCAGGTCCGGCTCCGGAAAATATCGGTAATCATGCGCGTCCTCCTTCGTGCGCATCTCCTCGGTGATGCCCGCAGCGTCATCCCAGCGGCGGGTGGATTGAACGAGCTTGCCCCCGCTGGAAACGATTTGGATTTGGCGGGGAATTTCGTATTCCAGCGCTTTCCGGACGCCGGAAAAGCTGTTCATGTTCTTAATTTCGATCTTCGCGCCCAGTTCCGCGCGGCCTTTCGGACGAACGCTCACATTGACGTCGCAGCGCACCATCCCCTTTTCCATGTCGCAATCGCTGATGCCGCCCTGGATGAGAACATCCTTCAGCGCATTCAGGTATTCGCACGCCATCCCAGGGCTCGTGATGTCTGGTTCCGAAACAATTTCCAGCAACGGCACACCGGCCCGGTTGAAATCCACGCCGCTGTGCCGGTCAAAATGGGAGTTCTTCCCGACGTCCTCCTCGAGATGCGCGCGGGTGATGCGCACGCGCGCGGTGCCGTCCTGGAACTCGAAGTCGAGCCGGCCGTCCCGCGTCGATGGCCGGTCGAATTGTGTGACCTGATAATTCTTGGCAACGTCCGGATAGAAATAATTTTTGCGATCGAACTTTGCGAAGCGGGGCACTTCGCACTGAAGCAGCAGGCCGGTCAGGACGGTCAACCGCAGCGCCTCCTCGTTGGCGACCGGGAGCACGCCGGGCATGCCGAGGCAGACTGGGCATACGTTGGTGTTGGGCGGCGATCCGAATGCATTGGCGCATCCACACCACATCTTTGACTTCGTCTTGAGCTGAACGTGGGTTTCCAGTCCGATGACAGCCTCGTATTCCATGATGTGACAACGTGATGATATCGCGGCTCAAAGGGCCGCGTTTTGGCATTAGCCGATAAACCCCGCATGGACCGCTTTCATCGCCGCTTCGCCATGCGCGAGATCGATGACGACGCTGATTTTGATTTCGCTGGTGGATATCATGTCGATGTTGACCCCGGTCTGGGCGAGGATCTCAAACAATTTGGCGGCGACGCCTGTGTGGCTTCGCATGCCGACACCGACGATCGACAGTTTGCCGATGTTTTCAGCGGGGATGATTTCCCGAAAACCGGCCTCCTTTTGGATGCCCTCGAGGATTTTGCGCGCTTTCAAAAGGTCGGCCTTGTCGGTGGTGAACGAGATGTCGGTCGCCCCGCTCGTTCCGTGACTGGCGGTTTGGACGATCATATCCACGTTGATGGCGGCATCGCCGATGGCTTTGAAGATCCGGGCGGCGGCGCCTGGCCGGTCCGGCACATGGGCAAGGGTGACTTTTGCCTGGTTTTTGTCGAGAGCGACGCCGCGAACGACGACGCCTTCCATGTTGACGGTTTCTTCTTTCACAAGTGTGCCGGGATTGTCGTTGAGACTCGATCGAACTTCAAACAGCACGCCGAATTTTTTTGCGAATTCGACGGAACGGCTTTGCATGACTTTGGCGCCCAACCCCGCCAGTTCGAGCATTTCGTCATACGAAATTTCGGCAAGCTTCCGGGCATTGGGCACGACGCGCGGATCGGCTGTGTAAACGCCATCCACGTCCGTGTAAATCTGGCAGAGGTCCGCCTTGAGCGCCGAGGCCAGGGCGATGGCGGTCAGGTCCGAACCGCCGCGGCCCAGCGTCGTGATCTGCCCTTCGCTGGTCTGTCCCTGAAACCCGGCCACAATCACCACGTTGCCCGCATCCAGCAGTTTATGAACCTCCTTCGGGCTGATGTTTTGAATCCGCGCCTTGGTGTGAACTCCGTCCGTGGTGATCCCCGCCTGCGCCCCGGTCAATGAGGCGGCGGGGACATCCAGGGCATGAAGGGCCATCGCGGTGAGAGCGATCGTGGTCTGTTCGCCGGTGGCCAGGAGCATGTCCATCTCGCGTTCGCTTGGCAGCGGCATGATTTCGCGCGCCATTTTGATCAGCCCATCGGTCACGCCGCTCATGGCCGAAACGACGACGACGACTTGATCCCCCTGGGCCCGGTGCCGATTGACCCGGGCGGCGACGTTTTTAATGCGGTCGGGATTGCCAACCGAAGTGCCGCCGTATTTCTGAACAATGAGTGCCATCGAGCGCTGCGTGCCTGCATCGGCCGGACATCGGCTCGAGTGACAGGCCGGAAACGCTAGCGACTCGCGGTCCCGTTGCAAAGAAGGTATTTTGACGCCACTCGTCCACGAAGACCCATCCCGCCATTCGGCACGCGGCACTCATGCCGCTTCAAGGTGGATATGGAGCACTCCTCGAGTTTCATTGCCCAAAACATATCGGGTTGTCGAAACGGAACGGAACGAATGCCGCCCTCCTTGGGCGCTGCGAAAAACGCAACTCATCCCCCCTTCTCCCTAGGAGCTCCGGCGGATCTCAGCGAAGAATTTCCGCCATCTGCGCCCGCTTCCGAAGCTTGAGCAGGGCGGCGGCCTCGATTTGTTGCACCCGCTGCCGCACCACTCCCATGACCTCACCGACCTCTTCCAACGAAAGCCGGTCGCCGTGATCCAACCCAAATCGAAGTCGTAAAACCTCCTGTTCCCGCGGCGCCAGGGTATCCAGCAATTGCGCCAGACATTCCCGATCGTCCTGAGCAACCAGCGCATCATCCGGCGTCGTGCTCCTCGTGTCCGCCAGCGCGTCAGCCAGCGGCGGTGACTCGTCATCCCCTGACGACGGCCCATCCAGGGGCAGATAACTTTGCGAGGCAAACTCGCGGAGACGCCGGAGAACAAAATGGACAAGGTCGGTATCCTGCGCCAATTCGGCCTCCGTGGGATCACGGCCGAGTTCACCTCGCAGACGTGATTCAGCGACGCGCACCCGTGCTGCGCATTCCACGACATTCATCGGAAGGCGCACGATGCGCGATTGATTGCTCAGAGCCCGTCGGATGCGTTGCTTAATCCAGGCCGCAGCATACGGTGCCAGCCGCGCGCCGCGATCGGGATTGTACAACTCCACCGCGCGCATCAGCCCCATGTTGCCCTCGCTGACCAGATCCGCCACAGGCAGGCCATAGCCCTGGTATTCAAAAGCGATGCGAATCACCAGGCGCAGGTTCGCCAGGATCAATCTCTCCTGCGCCAGCGCATCGCCACGGTGCGCCCGGCGTCCCAACTGAGTCTCCTCGTCCGGCGTCAGCAGCGCTGTCTGGGACGCGTCGCGGAAGTAAAGCTGCATCACGAAATCCTCATCGTGGGATGAGGAGGCGCGAACCGGCTTTACGGGAGCAGTTTTCTCCGGCTTGACGGAAGCAGAAGCAACCGCGGCGGAATGAGCCTCGCCGGGTTTCCCGCAAGGAGTCCTGCCCAAAGGCGATCGCGTCCGTCGCCGGGGCGCCCGCCACTCGCCACGGTTTCGGCCGGCCTTGCCCAGCAGCTCGATGTCGGCGATCACAACGCGGCCCCCGCTGCAAATTGAATGGCACAAAATCGGTCCCCATCGCCTGTGCGGTTCGGTGCGCACCCCGTCCTTGCCGCCAGCGTCATGCTCTCTTCGGATTTCATTGCACAGGTAAATGAGGAATCCAGCGGCAAAGGTAACAGGATTTCTTTTTATGCTTTTGAGCGGTGGGCTCCTGCTTTCCCCATCCTGCCCAGTAGCCGCTGAACAGAAACTCCTCCTCTCCCCCTCCCGCTCCTCGATTTCAGAAATGGAGGAGAGGGTGCCCGAAGGGCGGGAGAGGAGGCGTTTCGGTTACTGCGTAGTGGGCAGGCGGCGGCCGGCGTGCCATATTCGGGCCGCGATGGCCGAAGCGAACGACACACTCTATCCGGAGCGCGAACCGGCCCTGTTTGTCACCACACACTGGAGCGCTGTGCTGGCCGCGGGGCTCGACGAATCGGGGCTCGCCCGCAGAGCCCTGGATGAGCTCGCCCGCACCTACTGGTATCCCCTCTACGTTTACACCCGCCGTCGCGGCTATGACGTCGAGGAGGCCAAGGATTTGACCCAGGAATTTTTCGCGCGCCTGATCGAGAAGCGATATCTGGGGGACGTCGTTCAGGGCAAAGGCCGTTTCCGCTATTTTTTGCTGGCGGCGCTGAAACATTTTCTCTCGGACGAATGGGACAAGGCGACGGCAGCCAAGCGAGGTGGCGGGCAGATCCTGCTCTCGCTCGACGCCTTGGATGCCGAGGACCGTTACCATCATGAACCGCGCGATGAAGAGACTCCCGAGCGCGCGTACGAACGGCGATGGGCGCTTACCCTGCTGGACCTGGTGATGAGCCGGTTGCGCGAGGAGTTCGAGCTGGCGGGGAGGGCGGCCGCCTTCGACGCGTTGAAGGCATTCATCACCGGCGACCGGCCAGACCTTTCCTACTCGCAGGCGGCGGCGAATCTCGGCACAACCGAGGCCGCAGCGAAGATGACCGTCACTCGCATGCGCCAGCGCTACCGCGCGTTGTTGCGATCGGAAATTGCCAACACCGTGGATGACCCCGCCCATGTGGACGAGGAACTCCGCGACCTCGCCGCAGTTTTGAGAAGCTGACGCGCGACGGCGCTGTTCCGGTCGCTCCGACGCGGCACTTAAATCACAAGTCGGTTCGGGGCGGTCCGCGAAAACGTCGTTTTTCGATCCCGAACCATAACCCCGCTAAGAGCACGACCGCGCCGCCCACAATCCATGCCGCCTGCTGATTGGGAGGCTGCATGCAAATCAAGATCAGGAAGGCGCAGAAACAAGCCGACACCACTGCCAGCGGCCGATACCAACGCCCCAACTGCCATGGCCCCATGTGAGTCCATCGGCTGCCATGCGCAAAAAATCCGGCCACGGTGGGCAGCACGTACGAGATGTAGAGAAAAACAACGCACACGGCCGCAATGGTGACGTAGGGGACGGTGAGCATGAAAAGCACCGCAGCCACCGCCACGCACCAGATGGCTTTGGCCGGCGTGCGGGAGTTCGAACTCACCTTCGATAAGCCTGCCGGCAACCCGCCGTCGCGAGCAAACGCATAGGTCATCCGCGATGCCGACGTCAGCGTCGCGAGGCCGCAAAAATATTGTGCCACCGCAATGCCGACGAACATCAACTTTCCCAAAAGCGCAGGCAGCGTCCTGTGGATCACCCAGTAAAAAACATTGGCCCCCTGGGCCGCTGCCTCATTCATGTCCGGCATCGCCAGAACGATGGAACAGAGCAGGAGCCAGCCGAACACTCCCGACACCAGCACCGAACGGATGATGCCCCGCGGCACATTCCGCGCGGCGCCGATGGTTTCTTCCGATGTATGCGCGGAGGCATCGAAGCCGGTGATGGTGTAGGCGGGAAGCAGCAACCCCAGGGCGAACAGCCATGCCATGTTGGCAACTTTGGGAAAGGTATCCGAACCTGCCGGGCCGCTGTAGTTCGCAAATGTCCAAAGTCGCTCGAGGTGCAACCCCGGCGAGAACGCCAGCAATACAATGGTCAGCGTGAGTGAGAAAATCAGAATCCACCACCCGCTGAAGTCGGTGAGCCGGGTCGTGACACGAATGCCTTTGTGATTGAACAACGCCTGGGAGAACGTGATCCCGATGATCCCCACACCTTTGGCCAAAGCTCCATGCTGCCCGAGATCCAGTCCAAGGGCACCCACCACAAAATCCCACGCGCCCGCGTTAATCGCCGCAAGGACTGTCACGAGGCCCGCCAGGTTGAACCATGCCGTCAGCCATCCCCAGCCGCGTCCTCCCAAAATCGACGCCCAATGATACAGCCCGCCAGCCGTGGGAAACGCCGAGGCGACCTGCGCCATGGTTGCCGCGACGACCAGTGAGAGGAGGCACGCGATCGGCCATCCGATTCCGATCGCCGCACCTCCGACGCTGCAAAAGCCGACCTGGAAAGAGGTAATCCCGCCCGCCAGAATGCAGATGATGGAAAGGGATATCGCGTAATTCGAGAAGCCGCTCATCCTCCTGGAGAGCTCCTGCGTGTAACCCATGCGCCGAAGTGTCCGTTCGTCGTCACCCGCAGGAATTTCATTTCCGCGTGGAGGCTCGCTGATCATCGGGTCAGCGTTTCACAACGCAGCTTCATAAAGCGCGCGCAGGTCCGCGCGGGTCACCGGCACGGGATTGGTATGATGGCACGAGTCCTCGAATGCCTGCTCGCTGAGCGCCTCCAGATCCTTTTCAGTCACGCCAAAGGACCCGAGGCCCTCGCCCAGGCCCATCTCGCGAATCAGCCCGCGGATAAAGGCGATGGTTCGCCGGTCGGCTTCGGTCTCGCCCGATTTCAACACATCCAGTCCGGCGGCGATGCCCACGCGCCGATAAAGCCCGGGCTTCCGCTGTGCGTTGAATTCCATCACGGCAGGCAGGCACAGCGCGTTCGCTGTCCCATGATGCATCCCGCACAACGAGGAGAGCGGATGCGCCAACGAATGGGTGGCACCGAGGTCCTTTTGAAATGCCACAGCCCCCATTGTTGCGGCCAGGAGCATCTGTCCGCGCGCTTCCAGTTCCCTGCCATCGCGGAACGCCCGGGGGAGCGCATTAACGATGAGGTGTATTCCTTCCAGCGCAATGCCGTCGCACATCGGATGCAACACCGGAGAGGTGAACGACTCGATGCAATGGGTCAATGCATCGAGCCCGGTCGCCGCGGTAAGCCGCGGCGGCAGATCGACTGTCAGCTCCGGATCCAGAATCACCAGGCGCGCCAGCAATTGGGGATGGAACAACACCGTCTTGCGCCGGGTGGATTCGATCAATATCACGGAACTGCGGCCCACTTCGCTCCCGGTGCCAGCCGTGGTCGGCACACAGATGCACGGCGCCAGGCCGCACCAATCGTCATCGAAGTTGAACTCGGCCAGCGCGAGATCGGGACGCTTGATCAACAGCCGGCAGGCCTTCCCAACATCCAGCGCACTGCCACCGCCAAAAGCCACGACCGAGTCGCAACCGTGCGTCGCGAAGGCCTTTGCGGCCAGGACGACATCCTGATCGACTGGATTGGGATGCACGCCGGCGAATAATTCCCAGCGGACAGCCGCGGCGCTGAGGGTTCGCTTGAGGGCAGCAAACGCAGGGGTTTCGACCATGCCCGCATCCGTCACAATCAAGGGCCGCTTCCCGCCGATCGGCTGAAGACGCGCCGGTAACTCGCCAATGGTCCCCGGGCCAAAAATCGTCGTGGTGGGAAAACTGAAGGTCGAGACCGGTGAACTCATGGACAAGGTGTAACAAAGCCCCCCGAGGCTGAGGCAAGAACGAATCAAACCAAACTGTTTTTACCGCGGAAGAAAACCTCACCAATCTTTAAAAATGCGCTGCTGCTTGTTGGTGCGCAGGATCGGACGAAAGGGCAAATTCTTTTCCTCGGACTTGAGCATGTCCAAAAACTGCAGGGCCTGTTGCGGCGTCATCTTCATCGCCCGGGCGGATTGCGGCGCGCCGTCCTTTTCGTCCTGGCCTTCGTCCCGGGGCTGTTCCTCGGATCCCTGTTGGGCTTGTTTCTCCTCGTTCTCCTTCTTTTTCTGGTCGGCGGACTTTTGCTCCTCCTGCTTCTTCTTTTCTTCGTCCTTTTTTTGCTGGTCGTGCTTCTCTGGGTCGGAGCCGTCCTTCTTCTGCTCGTCGTTTTTCGGATCCTTGCTGGAATCCCCTTGTTTGGACTGATCCTTCTGATCCTTTTGGTTTGGGTCCTTTTGTTCCTGCTGATCCTTTTTGTCGTCCTTTTTATCGTCTTTTGGATCGTTCTTTTGCTGTTGTTGCTGCTGCTGTTTTAATTCCTCCAGTTTTTGTTTTACAAATTCCAGGTTGAATTTGGCGTCGTCGTCTCTGGGATCCAGTTTGATGGCGCTTTCAAAACTTTTTGAAGCCTGTTCCCAGAGGCTCTTTTTCTTGTCGGGTTCGGCGGCTTGCTCGCCAAGCCTGTAGCGGGTGTTGCCCAGGTTGTAATAACTTCGTTGCTGCAACGGGACGTCCTGGGCGATCAACGACGAGTTCAGGTGCTGTGCCGCCGCTTCATAGTCGCGGCCTTTGAACGCCGCTGCTCCCGCGTTAAAATGAAGCCGCGGATCCTCCGTCTTTTTCTTGTTCAACGCCCGTTCGTATTCCAACTGGGACGCCTCATACTTGCCGGCGTCATAGTCCTTGAGCGCCTTCGTCGGGCCGGCCAATGCCGCCGCGGGCAGCGCCATGCAGAAGATTAAAACCGCCACCCTGGCCGCCCTCGTCGTGGAAGGGTTGCGCTTCGTATCTTTTCTTTCCGGGACCAACATTTCCAACAACAGTATCACGATCCCGAAACCCAACAACCACTGATAACGTTCGTGGGGCCGTTTGATTTTTTGGGAGGCGATGTCGCTTTTTGGCAATGGAGCCAGCCGGTAGTCATACAAAACATTCATCGTGTTCGCACCGGCGAGCTGGCGGTAAAAGCCCCCGGGAGTCGCCTGCGCAATCTCCTCGAGGAGCTTTTCATCCAATTGCGACCGGATCGCGTTGCCATCGGGGCCTTTAATGAATTCGCTGCGACCGGATGCATCCGTGGTGCGCAAGACATCCCCGTTGGGTGTGCCGACGCCAATTGTGAAGATATGCATCCCTTCCTTGCCAGCCTCCTTCGCCGCTTCAACGGCATGGCCGTCATGATCTTCGCCGTCGGTGAACAGCACGAGGACCTTGTGATTGTCGTTGCCCTCCTTAAAGGCGCTTCGGGCTGTCTGAATGGCTTCCGCGAGCGCGGTGCCGCCCTGGGGAATGATGTTCACGTCAAGGGCCTCGACGCTTTGCCGAAACGCCTCGTCGTCCAGGGTGAGCGGACATTGCAAAAACGCGCTCCCGGCAAATGCGACCAAGCCAAGACGGTCCGATTTGGCGAGCCGTTTCAGATCGATCGCTGCCAGCTGCGCGCGGCGGAGACGGTTGGGCAGGACGTCAGTGGCCAGCATGCTGCGCGAGGTATCGATGGCGACGATGATGTCGAGGCCGCGGGAATGGGCCTCCTCGAGGCTGAATCCCCATTGGGGTCGTGCCAGCGCGAGCAATAATAACCCCATGACGCCCAGCATGAGGATCATCCGGGCCTTTTGACGTTCGGGCGAAACACCGAGCGTTAAAACCGGGATCAGGCGCGCCGAGATAAATTGCCCGATGAGCCGCCGCTTTTCCCGCCATGTCCACCAGAAGAACGCGGCCAGGAGGGCGAGCGCCGGAGCCAGGAGCCACAGATAGATGATTTGATCGAATTGCATCGCGAATCGGTTTTCCTCAAAACTCAAAAACCAATATTTCGAAAGCCCCCAGCTTCATGGGAGTCGCCTCCAGACGGTGTGGCCTAGGAGCACCTCGAGCAGAAGGAAGCAGAATCCGGGGAGCAAAGCCCAATGAAACAGCTCCTTGATTTGGACAAACCGTCTTACCTCGACCTCGGTCTTCTCGAGCTTGTCGATGTCATCATAGATTTGACGCAGGGTATCGGTGCTGTCGGCGCGATAATATTTTCCTCCTGTTTTGGCGGCGATTTCCTTCAAGGTCGGCTCGTCGATATCCACCTGCATTTGGGCGTAATATTTCCTGCCGAACGGATCGACCTGGGGAATGGGAGCAGTGCCGTGCGTGCCGACGCCGATTGTGTAGACCTTCACCTTGAGGCTCTGGGCAACCTCCGCAGCGGTGAGGGGCGGCACTTTGGGAACATTGTTTTGGCCATCGGTCATCAGGATCACGATTTTGCTCTTCGACTTGAGATCGCGCAGGCGGTTCACGGCGGCGACGAGGCCGGAGCCGATGGCCGTGCCCTCCTCGATCTGGTGCAGTTGCAGCCGGTCCACGTTCATCTGAAGAAAATCGTGATCGAGGGTCAGCGGGGAGGCGATGTAAGCCTTGCCCGCAAAGGCGACCACCCCGATGCGATCGCCCGGGCGCCGGTCGATGAATTTCTTCAGGGTGTCCTTCGCGATAACAAGCCGGTTGACCTGCCGTCCATTCAATTTGAAGTCCTCGGATTCCATGCTGCCGGAGAGGTCCACGGCGACAACGATGTCGACGCCGCTGGCCTTGATCGAAGTTTCGCTTTCGACGAATTGCGGACGCGCCAGGCCGGCAATAAAGAGCGCGAGTGCCATCCAGCGAAGCGCCGAGAGGACGCGACTGGCGGCGGAGCGTGAGACATTGGCGACGCCGCGGGCCAGCTCGACCGACGAATAAAGGAATGCAGGCGGCTTCCCCCGGCGTGCGCGCCACCAGGCCACGGCTGGCAAGGCCAGCACGAGCAGCAAAAACCATGGATGCGCGAATGTAAATTTCATCTCATGGAACCGTTGGCAGCGTCGGCGCGGGCGGAGGTGCGGGCATGACGCCGGGCGGAAGCGTGCCGGGAGCCACGGGGTCATACTGCGTCTCGTCGATGAGCCGCAGCGCGGAGTCGTGCAATTCCCGCAGCGCCTGCTCGGTCGGCTCGAAGCGCGCAAATTTGACGAGATCGCAGCTTTCGAGGAAGGCGCCCAGGCTCTCCTTCTGATCGCGCGTGAGGTGCCGGCTGGACCGCAGTTCCAGAAGAAATTCCTCAGTCGTTCTTTCTGGCGCGCGCAGCGTGAAGCGTTCCTCGAGGTAAAAGCGGATCGTGTCGGAAACTTCCGTGCAAAACAGCTTCGGATCCCCGATGCGGCGCAGGGCATC
>JBEEGQ010000168.1:0-21915 GCA_041166945.1 Verrucomicrobiota bacterium | reverse complement strand
ACCCACGAAACGGGGAGCGGAGAGCGACGCTCCACGATGGACCAGCGGCCGATGCCATTATGCATTCCGGGCGCTGACGTTTGGCGGGCGTTGGAGAGCCGGGGCGCAGGAGTTGGGTTTACGGATGTTGAGGCACCGCGAAAAAGCGGTAGCAGCCGACGCAGACGACCTCGCAGTTGCTCCACCAGCAACAGGAGTTTTTTTGCGCCGGCTGCTACAAGGTCCACATGGTTTCCCCTTGGAGAACGTTGGAAGCTGGACCGTTCATGTGCAGTTGGAGCTGCCGGGTGGGAGGTGGTAAAGAGTGGCGTTGCCAAATGACGCGTGGAAACCTGGAGGAAGGAAACTTCCCAAGGCGATTTCCAGGAAGCTCGTTGCGCTTTCATCCAGCCGCGACGGGAATTAACCTGAAAGCAGATTCCGGCCCCGTCGGTGGCGGCCGTTCTATGGTTTTGAAAGTTCATGGCAACTTCTGCGTGAATCCTAAGCCGGGTCTGTGCCATGTAATTTTAGACCGTTCCAAGGTCGTTTGAGGCGGAACGGACCTGATAAGGTGGGCGGGTCGATTGCAAGAAGCCCGTTCTCCAGAGCAATCTGCAATCTTCATTGAGCGGGGAGGTCAGGCTGGAATGGCATCTTGGAATTGTGTGCGATTCGCAACGAGCCCATTGGGAGCAGTGCGTTCTGCAATTCAATCGAGAATAGGAACGAGGAAGGCTCTCGCGATTTCCAAGCTTTCTGAAACGATTCGAGCACAAAACCCCGCTGGCATGCCTCCGGCTAGTGACTTCGCCCAAGCGCGAAGTCGCGGTAAGACCTCGGCTACAACGAAAAACAAGAAACACGAAAATGAAAACTACGACCATGATCCCCGTTCTCGCAGGCTCGTGCGTCCTGCTAGCCGGGGGCGCCTGGGCAGCGGACGCCACTGTGGCCTATGACAAACCGGCACGAACCGAGCAGGTTTTCAGGGCCAACGAACTCTCCCTCGACATCTTCGGAAGCCTCTCGCTGGGTGAAGAGGTCATCGAACGCATCTCCCGGGATAGGGTGAGAGACAACGGCCGGTTCGGCTACGGTGCCGGCGTTAATTACTTTTTCACACGGTGGATTGGCATCGCCGCAGATGCCTACACCGAAAATGTCGGCCATTCCTTCGTGGACGACGCCGATGCCAGCCTGGTGGTTCGGTTCCCGTTCGATGCCGCGAGACTCGCGCCTTACGTCTTTGGCGGTGGCGGATACCAATTCGATCCGATTGAACAGGTGTTTGCGCACGCGGGGGCGGGACTAGAATACCGCTTCAAAAACAACATGGGTGTCTTTATTGATGCCCGCTATGTGTTCACTGAAGACAGCAGGGATTTTGGGCTGGCCCGCCTGGGTTTCCGGTTCTCGTTCTGAAAAGAATGGGAAAAGGTGCATGGGCGCCGCGGGGATGTTCTTCTCGCGGCGCTTCTGTGCGCTCCAAGGCCGATGCGCCGCCGAGACGACGAAACAATTTGAATGACTCAACCGATGCGTATGAATTGATGATTTTGTGAGCACCGCTTGCCGAGGTCTCCATGCACGACCCTGGCAAGTGCAAAACCATGCACCGCCGGAAGCAGCACGTCCTGTCACGACGCCGTGGCCATCCCCGCCGCGCGCGTCCCGCTTTTCTTTCCCTCTTTCCCCTTCTGAAAAGAGGATTTGCCTTTACTCAGACCACCGGACGGTTAACATGCTAGTCATTATCCCGGTGTGTGAACTCGGCCATGAAAACCACCGCATCTCCCTTTCTGATTCATTTCTGATTCATAATTCCCACGACGCACTGCGCACATCATTATGACAAAAACAACACTTAGAAAGGTACGGACCACGAAATTACGGAGCAATGGTGGCGGAGGAACCGACGATTTCATGGGGCACCTGGCGATCACGCTTGAAATGGTGCGCGATGGAGATTTTACCGCGCGACTGCCATCCGATTGGACCGGTGTGGAGGGCAAGGTGGCGGACGGCGTCAACCTGATCGCTTCGCGGCTGGAACGCTTTAACTCTTCACTCCTGCGGCTTCGCCAGCGCGTGGGCCAGGAGGGAAAGATCGCCGAACGCCTTGGCGTGGGCGACGCCATCGGGAGCTGGGCGGAGCGCATCGAGGCCATCAATTCACTCGTCGACGAACTTTCCCAACCCATCGTGGACATGGGCCGCGTCATTGGCGCCGTCGCAAAAGGCGACCTGTCGCAATCCATGCCCCTCGAGGGCGGCGGCAGGCCCCTCAAGGGCGAATATCTTCGCACGGCCAAACTGGTGAACGGCATGGTGGGCCAGCTTGGCGCGTTCTCCGTCGAGGTCATCCGCGTCGCGCGCGAGGTCGGCACGGAAGGCAAACTCGGCGGCCAGGCCCAGGTCAAGGGCGTCTCCGGCGTATGGAAGGAACTCACCGAATCGGTGAATCAAATGGCCGGAAACCTGACCGCGCAGGTTCGAAACATCGTCGACGTAACCATCGCCGTGGCCAATGGCGATTTGTCCAAGAAAATCACCGTCGATGTCCGGGGAGAGATCCTTCAATTGAAGGAAGCGATCAATGTGATGGTGGATCAACTCCGATCTTTCGCCGCCGAAGTGACCCGCGTGGCCCGCGAAGTCGGAACGGAAGGCAAACTGGGCGGCCAGGCCGTCGTTCCCGGCGTCGCTGGCACCTGGAAGGACCTGACCGATTCCGTCAATGCGATGGCCTCCAACCTGACGGCTCAGGTGCGGAATATCGCGGCTGTGACGACAGCCGTGGCGCGCGGCGATCTCTCGCGCAAAATCACCGTCGATGTCAAAGGCGAGATCCTGGAACTGAAGGAGACGATCAACACGATGGTGGATCGCCTGAATGCATTTGCGTCCGAAGTCAGCCGTGTGGCGCGCGAAGTGGGGACGGACGGCAAACTCGGCGGGCAAGCGGTGGTGCCGGGCGTGGCCGGAACGTGGAAAGATCTCACGGACAACGTCAATTCGATGGCGAACAATCTCACCGGCCAGGTCCGGAACATCGCCGAGGTAACGACAGCGGTGGCAAAGGGGGATTTGTCCCGCAAGATCACCGTGGACGTTCGCGGCGAAATTCTCGAACTCAAGAACACCATCAACACGATGGTGGATCAGCTGAATGCCTTTGCCTCCGAAGTGACCCGCGTGGCGCGCGAGGTCGGAACGGAAGGCAAGCTGGGCGGCCAAGCGGTGGTGACGGGCGTGGCAGGGACCTGGAAGGATCTTACCGACAACGTCAATTCCATGGCTAACAACCTGACGGGCCAGGTGCGCAACATCGCCGAGGTAACCACAGCCGTGGCCAAGGGAGATCTCTCCCGAAAAATCACCGTGGACGTGCGGGGGGAAATTCTCGAATTAAAGAACACCATCAACACGATGGTGGATCAGCTGAATGGATTCGCGGCGGAAGTGACGCGGGTCGCGCGCGAAGTCGGCACCGAGGGCAAACTCGGCGGCCAGGCCGAAGTCCCGGGCGTGGCCGGCACCTGGAAGGATTTGACCGACAACGTCAATTACATGGCCAACAACCTGACCACCCAGGTGCGCAACATTGCGGACGTCACCACCGCTGTTGCCCTCGGCGATCTGTCGCGAAAAATCACGGTGGACGCGAAGGGGGAAATTCTCCGCCTCAAGGAGACCATCAACGCCATGGTGGATCGCCTGAATGCGTTCGCATCGGAGGTCAGCCGCGTGGCGCGCGAGGTGGGAACGGAAGGCAAGCTCGGCGGCCAGGCGGAAGTGCTGGGTGTCGCCGGCACCTGGAAGGACCTCACCGATTCTGTGAACGCGATGGCTTCGAACCTGACAGCTCAGGTTCGGAACATCGCCGAAGTGGCGACGGCAGTGGCGCGGGGTGATCTGTCGCGGAAGATCACCGTGGACGTGAAGGGGGAAATTCTCGAGTTGAAGAACACGCTGAACACGATGGTGGATCAGCTCAACGGGTTTGCCGCCGAGGTGACCCGCGTGGCGCGCGAGGTGGGGACCGAGGGCGCGTTGGGAGGCCAGGCGCAGGTGCCGGGCGTCGGCGGCACCTGGAAGGACCTGACGGATTCGGTGAACGCCATGGCGACCAATCTCACATCGCAAGTGAGGAACATCGCGGAAGTGACCACCGCCGTGGCGCGGGGCGATCTGTCGCGGCAAATCACGGTGGACGTCAAAGGCGAAATCCTCGAGCTCAAGAACACGATCAACACGATGGTGGACCAGCTCAATTCATTCGCATCCGAGGTCAGCCGCGTCGCCCGCGAAGTGGGCACCGAAGGCAAGCTTGGCGGCCAGGCCATTGTCCCCGGCGTCGCGGGAACCTGGAAGGATTTGACCGACAACGTCAATTCCATGGCCAACAACCTGACCACCCAGGTCCGCAACATCGCCGACGTCACCACCGCGGTGGCCCGCGGCGATCTCTCGCGCAAAATCACGGTGGACGTGAAAGGCGAAATCTTGCAGCTCAAGGAGACCATCAACACGATGGTCGACCAGCTGAACGCCTTCGCTTCCGAAGTGACCCGCGTTGCCCGCGAAGTCGGCACTGAAGGAAAGCTCGGCGGCCAGGCGCAGGTCCAGGGCGTCGCCGGCACCTGGAAGGACTTGACGGATAACGTCAACTCGATGGCGAACAACCTGACCACCCAGGTCCGCAACATCGCCGAAGTGACCATCGCGGTGGCCAATGGGGATCTTTCGCGGAAAATTACCGTGGACGTCCGCGGGGAGATCCTGCAGCTCAAGGAAACCATCAACACGATGGTGGAACAGCTCCGTTCCTTCGCGTCCGAGGTGACACGCGTCGCGCGCGAGGTGGGGACGGAGGGACGCCTCGGCGTGCAGGCCGTTGTCCCCGGCGTAGCCGGCACCTGGAAGGACTTGACCGATTCCGTAAACGCGATGGGCGCGAATCTTACCGGGCAGGTTCGTAACATCGCCGAGGTGACCACGGCGGTCGCGCGCGGCGATCTTTCGCGAAAAATCACGGTCGACGTGAAGGGCGAAATCCTCGAGCTGAAGAATACAATCAACACGATGGTGGATCAGTTGAATGCTTTTGCTGCCGAGGTGACGCGCGTGGCCCGCGAGGTGGGAACCGAAGGCAAGCTGGGCGGCCAGGGTGTGGTTCCTGGTGTGGCCGGCACCTGGAAGGATCTCACCGACTCGGTCAACGTCATGGCCGCCAACCTGACGGATCAGGTTCGTGGCATTGTGAAAGTGGTGACCGCCGTGGCGGATGGCAATTTGCGACAGAAGCTGACCGTGGAAGCCAAAGGGGAAGTGGCCGCCCTCGCCGATACGATCAATGGCATGACCGACACGCTGGCGACCTTTGCGGACCAGGTGACGAACGTGGCTCGCGAGGTGGGTGTGGAAGGCCGGCTCGGCGGGCAGGCGCATGTGCCCGGCGCCGCGGGCACTTGGAAGGATCTCACCGGCAACGTCAACCTGCTGGCCGCCAACCTGACCACGCAGGTCCGGGCGATCGCCGAGGTCGCCACCGCAGTGACCAAGGGCGACCTGACGCGTTCGATCCAGGTGGATGCGCGCGGCGAAGTGGCGGAGTTGAAGGACAATATCAACACCATGATCTACAATCTCCGTGTCACCACGGAGAGCAACCAGGAACAGGACTGGCTGAAGACCAACATCGCGAAATTTACCCGCATGCTTCAGGGGCAGCGCGATTTGTTTACCGTCGGCCAGATGTTGCTCTCCGAGCTGGCGCCGCTCGTCGAGGCCCAGCAGGGCACGATTTATCAAAAGGAATCGGGCGAGGATGATTCACCTTCGACGCTCCGGCTCCTGGCGGGTTATGCGCAGCGGCCGGGTCAGCCGGAGCGGATTCCCGTGGGAGAAGGGCTTGTGGGGCAATGCGCCGTGGAACAACAGCGCATCCTCCTGCACCAGGTCCCGCCCGGCTATACCAACGTCCATTCCAGCCTCGGAGGCGCGCCGCCGGTGAGCATCGTGGTGTTGCCGCTGCTGTTCGAAGGCCAGACCAAGGCGGTCATCGAACTGGCGTCCCTTCGCCCTTTCAGCGTCACGCATTTGACCTTTCTCGAACAGCTCACCCAATCCATCGGCGTGGTTCTCAACACCATCGAGGCGACGATGCGAACAGAAGGATTGCTCCAGCAATCGCAGCAGTTGACGGTGGAATTGCAATCGCAACAGAAGGAATTGCAGCAGACAAACGAGGAGCTGGGATCCAAGGCGCGTCAGCTCGCCGACCAGAACGCCGAAGTCGAACGCAAGAACCAGGAGGTGGAACAGGCCCGGCGCGCCCTGGAGGAAAAAGCGGCCGAACTGGCGCTCACCTCCAAATACAAATCGGAATTTCTCGCGAACATGTCACATGAGCTGCGCACGCCGCTGAACTCGATTCTCATCCTGGGCCAGCAGCTCGCTGAAAACTCGGGCGGCAATCTCACGACAAAACAGGTCGAGTTCGCCCGCAACATCCATTCCTCGGGATCCGATCTGCTCAACTTGATCACCGATATTCTGGATCTTTCAAAGATCGAGTCGGGGACTGTTACCGTTGAGGCTGAAGAGATCAGCTTCGCGTCGCTGCGCGATTCGGTGGAGCGCAATTTCCGGCATATCGCTGATTCGAAGAACCTGCCCTTCCAGGTTGACTTCGATTCGCACCTGCCCCGGATTTTTGTGAGCGACCCGAAGCGCCTTCAGCAGATCCTGAAAAACCTTTTGTCCAATGCATTCAAGTTCACGGCCCAGGGCCAGGTGGGCGTGCGTGTGCGGCTGGCGAAGGAAGGCTGGACGACGGGTCATCCGGTCCTGAGCCGCGGCTCGGAGGTGATCTGTTTTGCCATTCGCGACACCGGGATCGGCATTGCCCCGGAAAAACAGCGCCTCATCTTCGAGGCGTTTCAACAGGCGGACGCCGGCACGAGCCGCAAATATGGCGGCACGGGTCTCGGCCTGGCGATTTCCCGCGAACTGGCGACATTGCTCGGTGGCGAAATTCGATTGAGCAGCATCCCGGGCGAAGGCAGCACATTTACCCTTTACCTGCCCCTCTATTATACGGAACCACTGGCGGACAAGGCGCGCTCGACCTCGTCGGCGCCCGTCGTGCTGCCGGCCGCGCGGGAGGAAACGATCCCGGACGACCGGGAACAAATCAAGCCGGGCGACCAGGTGCTCTTGATCGTCGAGGATGACCCCCATTACGCGCGGGTGCTGCTGGGGCTGGCGAGGGACAAAGGCTTCAAAGGGATTGTGGCCACCCGTGGCAACGCCGCGCTGTCACTGGCCCGTCAATACGAACCGACCGCCATCACCCTCGATATTTTCCTCCCGGACATGCTGGGCTGGACCGTATTGAACAACCTGAAGCTCACAGCGGCGACGCGGCATATTCCGGTGCAAATCATCTCCGTGGAGGAGGAGCAACGACACGGTCTGGCGCACGGCGCCTTTTCCTACATCGTCAAGCCCGCCACGACCGAAGGGCTCGAGCAATGTTTCGATCGGATCAAAAACTTCGTGGTGCCACGCACCAAACGCTTGCTGATCGTGGAGGATAACGAGATCGAAAGCCGCGGCATTGTCGAACTTTTGGGCCATGACGACATCGAGATCGTCACGGCAACGACCGGCGCCGAGGCGCTCACAAAATTGCTCGATCGGCCGTTCGATTGTTGCGTGCTCGATCTGCGGCTTCCGGACATGAGCGGGTTTGAACTTCTGCAGAAAATCCAGGAAGAAACCAGCTTGCGCGAAATTCCGATCGTGGTGTTTACCGGCAAAAGCCTGAGCGCGGAGGAGGAGCAAAAGCTCAAGACCATGGCGAAGAGCATTGTCTTGAAGGACGTGCAGTCGCCGGAACGGCTGCTGGACGAAACCGCGCTCTTTTTGCACCGGGTGGTCGCGAACCTTCCGGAAGCCAAGCAAAAGGCGCTCGATCTGCTGCACAGTTCCAACGATGTATTGCGCGAACGCAAGGTGCTCATCGTGGACGATGATGCCCGCAATATTTTCGCCCTGACCACCATGCTCGAAAATCAGGAGATGAATGTGGTGAGCGCCACCAACGGGCGGCAGGCGATCGACATCATCCAGAGCCAGCCGGACATTAACGTGGTGCTGATGGACATCATGATGCCGGAAATGGATGGTTATGAAACGATGCGCGAGATTCGGAAGGATCCGAATTTTGGAGCGCTCCCCATCCTGGCATTGACGGCGAAGGCGATGAAGGGCGATCGGGAAAAGTGCCTTGTCGCCGGCGCTTCCGATTATATCGCCAAGCCGGTCAACACGAATGAGCTTCTCTCGCTCCTTCGAGTCTGGCTCTATCGCTAGAACAGAACCGATCCCGATCGGCAGATGACCACTTCAGCCACGATACTTCTCGTTGACGACGAGCCGCGAAACCTGGATGTGCTGGAAAGCATCCTCAACGCGCCCGATTACCGGCTTGTGAGGGCGCAGACCGCCGATGAAGCGCTGCTGGCGCTGGTGGACGGGGAATTTGCGGCGATCGTTTTGGACATCCGCATGCCCGGCATGAGCGGCCTCGAGCTGGCCAATCTCGTCAAGCAACGCAAGAAAACGCAGCACATCCCGATCATCTTCCTCACGGCCTATTACCAGGAGGACAAATATGTCCTGGAAGGCTACGGGGTGGGCGCCGTGGATTACCTGACGAAGCCGGTCAACTCCCAAATCCTCAAGTCGAAGGTGGCGGTGTTCGCGGATCTTTTCCGATCCACCCGCGCGCTGGCGGTCGCAAATCAATCGTTGGAACTGGAGGTCACGCAGCGACAGCAAGCCGAGGCGGCGTTGCACCGTGCCAATGCCGAGCTCGAAATACGCGTGCAACAGCGCACCGCGGACCTGACCCATGCCAACCTCAGCCTGAGCGAAAGCGAACGGCACTACCGCGAACTCGTTCACGGGCTGCCTGCCGCCATTTACACCACCGATGCCGAAGGGCGTATCGCGCTTTACAACGAAGCCGCCGTCGAGCTCTGGGGCGGCGCGCCCGAACGCGGCAAAACTTTGTGGTGCGGTTCCTACAAAATCTTTCGACCCGACGGCACGCCGATGCCATTGGATGAGTGTCCGCTGGCCGTGGCGCTCCGCGAGGGCCGCGCCGTCCGCGGCGAGGAGATCCTGATCGAACGCTCCGATGGCACCCGGAGGAACGTGCTCCCCTACCCCGAGCCGATTCGAGACGCAGCCGGGGCGATTGTCGGAGCGGTGAACATGCTCGTGGATTTGACGGATCGAAAACGCGCCGAGCAGGCCCTTCGGCTGAGCGAGGAACGACTCCGGCTGGCTCTCGACACCGCCCTCGACGCCATTGTTTCCACCGATAGCGAGGGCATGATCACCGGCTGGAATCCTCAGGCCGAGCTGATCTTTGGCTGGTCAAAATCCGAAGCCATGGGCCGAAGGCTTTCCGATTCCATCATTCCCCCGGCCCATCGCGAGGCCCACGAACGGGGCCTTCAACATTATCGCGCGACGGGCGAGGGGCCGATTCTGAAAAAGCGGATCGAGATGACCGCGTTGCACCGGAGCGGCCGCGAGTTCCCCGTGGAATTGTCCATCACACCCGCTTTCTCGGGCGACGAGTTGCATTTTACCGGATTTCTCCGGGACATCACCGATCGCAAAAAAGCCGAGGAGGCATTACGCGAGAGCGAGGCGCGTTTGAAGGCCGCCTCCCGGGCGAAGGACGAATTCCTGGCGGTCTTGTCCCACGAATTGCGCACGCCCCTAAATCCCGTTCTGCTGCTGGCAAGCGAAGCCGCTGAAAACAAGGCGCTGCCCGACGAGGTGCGCGCGGATTTCATCAGCATCCGGAACAACGTCGAGCTCGAGGCCCGTCTGATTGATGATCTGCTTGACCTGACACGGATCACCAGCGGGAAACTCGGTTTGCACCTGGCGCCCGTCGACGTGCATACGGCACTCGAAAATGCCGTGGCCACTGTTCGGGCCGATATCGATCGCAAACAAATTGATCTCACGCTCACCCTGGGCGCGCCGCAACATCGGGTTGTCGGCGACGAAGTGCGCCTGCAGCAAATCTTTTGGAACCTCCTGAAGAACGCAGTCAAATTCACGCCGTCGCATGGAAAAATAAAAGTGGAAACGGGGGTGGTCCCCGAGAGTGGCACGCTGTCGATCAAGATCAGCGACACCGGCATCGGGATGACCACCAGTGAAATTGAGCGCGTCTTCTTCGCATTTTCCCAGGGCGACCACGCGAATGACTCCGGGTCACATCGTTTTGGCGGCATGGGGCTTGGCCTGGCGATTTCCCGAAAGCTCGTCGAGCTGCATTCAGGCGCGATTTATGCCGATAGCCCGGGTCGGGGCGCCGGCGCGACCTTCGTGTTGAAACTGCCCCTGACCGACGAACCGCTGCGGGAAGAGGCCGCACGCTACAGGGATCGCTCCGAGAATCCCCTCCAGAATTCCGACTCCACACCCAAACAGCCGGCGCCCGGGTGCCGGCGCATCCTGTTGGTGGAAGATCATGAGCCCACGCGCACGGCGCTGGCCCAACTGCTTCGACGTCGGCATTACGAGGTCATCACCGCCTCTTCGGTTGAGGAAGCGCTCGCCCGCGCCAGCGAGGGGGGCATCGACCTGTTGATCTCCGACATCGGGCTTCCGGATGGAAACGGGTTCGACTTAATGGCCACGCTGCGCCAAACCCATCAGATCAAGGGAATTGCCCTCACGGGTTACGGAATGGAACAGGACATCGCCCGAAGCCGCGCAGTCGGTTTTATGGCGCACTTGACGAAACCGGTTCGGGTCCAATCGCTCGAGAACGCTTTGGCGGCTGTTGCGGACGCCTTCCCGGTCGGGTAGGCGGAGTTGCCAGAGCGCTGGTTTTTACTTAGGAGTTCCGGCCAGCGTTTGGGAAGGGACCTCCCCGCACTCGAGATCGGATTTCCCCGCGCGCACGTTGTTTCGCGCCTTCGCTGCAAGACATTCATACTGCGCCTTGAGGCGATCCAATTCGTTTTCGGAAAGTTCTTCGATATCCAGGACCGAATTATGGGCGGATTGGCTGGCTCGTATCAATTCGTCCAGTTTCAACTGGATGGCTTCGCAATCCCTGTTCTGGGTGTTCTGGATCAGAAACACCATCAGGAACGTGACGATGGTGGTGGCAGTGTTGATCACCAGTTGCCAGGTGTCGCTGTAATGGAAAATCGGGCCCGTGATCAACCACGTGCCGATCATCGCCAGCGCGAGATTAAAAGTCCACGGATTGCCGGCCGCCCGGGCGGTGATGCGGGCAAACCTGTGAAAGAATCCGCGTTCCTTCGAGTCTTCGGGGGAATCTTGTTGGGGAGCCGGTTCCTCCTGCTTCTGAGGCTCCTTGCCAGCTGATTTTGGAAATGGGCGGGCAACCCCGGATGAACGGGTGCCCGACTTCGAGGAATTCTTCAGAGGAGCGCGCACGCTGCGGGAGTCCGGCGATCAGATGAATCGTCGGCGAAAAGGAGATTCAACTGGCACCCATCCTCCTGGCGCGCGGCGTATGCGGCGTTGTCGCCATAAGAAGATGACCGGAAGTCGGTATGCGCGGCAGAAGTATAATCCGCATGGCGATCCGCGTCCCACCGGCCTCGAGCTTTAGATGATGTAGTCATCATAATCGGCTGGATTAGTGCAAGGGACGTGCCGCCTCCGTTTTATTTGACGCTATTTGAGGCTCAATCACTTAGATTTCCGACCCGGTCAGAAACCTTGAAAAAATCCCTGCAATTCGCAAATGAACATGCAGTCTGCATGAACGGCAGCTGCCCAAAAGGGAGCGGGCGGAGTCCATCTCGGGTTGGCAAATCAGGGAGCCGGAGATGGATCATCCGGTTCCTGTAGAACGCGTTACACGCCATCGCTCGATCAAAAACAGGGGGCAGGTTCCCCACGAAAGATCACCCGCGGCGGGAAACAAACATCCGGCACATCCCTAGCTCGGGTGGTGGAAACGATCCGTTATCGTCGAAACACGTTGTCAATTAACCGTTCTAACATTCAACCTCGACTCACATGCTCTATACGCTCGCTGTCATTCTTATTCTCGCCTGGCTGCTCGGTCTCGTGTCGTCCTACACCATGGGAGGCTTCATTCACATATTGCTCGTGGTGGCGATTGTCGTCGTTCTCGTGCGTGTCATCCAGGGCCGACGCGTCTGATTGTTCATTAACGGACTGCCCTGATAGCTTCTGGCGCCAATGATGACAACCCTCGTTCCAGCCCCCGGCGAAACACATCGTCCGGACTTTTCGGGCCGGGACGGTGATGGGCACGAGGCCGCCGATCCTGTGGATATCCGGCTCGCGATGAAGGAGACAAGGATCGCCACGACGGCGCGGGTGATGTTTATTGTGCTGAGCGGGCTGGCGTTGATGTATTTTGCCCGCTCGGTTGTGATTCCCATCATGCTCGCGTGGTTCATCTCGATGATGCTGAGGCCCCCGGTCCAGTTGTTGCAAAAGTGCCGGTTCCCAGTGCCCTTGGCGGCGGCGGTGGTCGTCGGCGCAGTGGTCTTCGCAGTGGGGATTGCCACCATTCACCTGGGACGCCCGGCATTGGACTGGGCGAGCGCCGCGCCGGATAACCTGCCGCAGATCCGGCAGAAATTTCAGCATATACTGCGTCCGGCGGTCAGCCTCAGCGCCGCCGCATCGAGTGTGGGCAACCTGAATCCGCCGAACGAAACACAGGCCGTTCCGCAACCGGTCGAGGTGAAGGATAACCGGATGGTCAGCACCGTCTTCACCTGGACCGGCAGCTTGCTGGCGGGCGTAGGCGAAACCTCCGCCCTTTTATTTCTGTTCCTGGCCTTTGGAGATCTTTTCCTGCATCGGGTGGTCCGCATTTTGCCGACGTTGACCGAGAAAAAGCAGGCGGTGGAGATCAGCCGTCAAATCCATCATCATGTTTCGAAGTATTTGTTTTCAGTGGCGGTGATCAACATCGGCTTCGGCGTCGCGATTGCGCTGGCGATGGCCCTTCTGGGAATGCCGAACCCGATGATGTGGGGCGGGGTGGCGGCGCTGGCGAATTTCATCCCCTATTTTGGCCCGGTCGCGGGGGTGATGATGATTGGACTGGGCGGCTTGCTGGCTTTTGACAGCGTGGCGAAAGGGCTGATGCCCGCGGCGATTTATCTTATGTTGCATCTGATCGAAGCCAATCTCATCACACCGGTGGTCCTGGGACGGCGGTTTACGCTGAACCCGGTCATCATTTTCATAGCGCTGATTTTCTGCATCTGGCTGTGGGGAATCGTGGGGGCGCTGTTGGCGATGCCCATCCTGGTGACCTTGAAAGTTGTGTGCGATCACGTGCCCCCGCTCTCGGCCCTGGGCGAGCTGCTTTCCGGTTCGGAAAAGTGGATCGTCCGGCCACCCGCACCGGATCCGACGCACGCCTGATGTCAAGTTAGCCGGCGGCTGCGACCGCCACCAAATGCATGGGATCCGGGGTCAGACCTTTCCGAAAACGCGCGCCCTCCTTCGCGGAGCAACCGCTGCGCAGTGAATTATTCAGCAGCGAACAACTGCAGCGGCACGCCGTCGAACTGGCGCGCCAGCAAAAGACGGCGCCCGGCCGCGGCAGGGACCGCCTCCTCCCGCGGCTCTCCGAAAATGAACGGCTCCTTCGCGAGTTCAACAAGGCGACGCTGCGCGTCGAGGAACGCCGCCGTACCACCCCCGCCGCCGAATGGCTCATCGACAATGGATACCTCATCGAGGAACAAATCCGCACGGCCCGCCGGCATTTTTCGCGAAATTACAGCCGCGAGCTTCCGCACCTGGCTGAAGGAGCGCTCACCGGCTACCCGAGGGTTTATGACATCGCCCTCGAATTCGTCGCGCACGTCGACGGCCGCGTCGATGCCTCACAACTCATCGGCTTCATTGTTTCCTATCAAAGCGTCACGCGCCTGAAACTCGGCGAGCTTTGGGCGATCCCCATCGTCATCCGGCTCGCGCTCCTCGAAAACCTGCGGCGCATCGCCGCCCTTTTAACCGCCGCCCGCCTGGAACGGGATCGCGCCGACTCATGGGCCGACCAGATGGCGGAGACGGCGGAGACGGATCCCGCCCAGCTCATCACCGTCGTCGGCGAGATGGCGCGCGAACATACGCGGCTGACACGGACGTTCGTCGCCGAATTTTACCGGAGGTTGCACCAGAAAAACCCGACGCTGAACCTGGCATTCGGGTGGATCGAACAGCGCCTGGCATTGGACGGCCGCACCATCGAGCAACTCGTTCAGGCCGAGAGCCAGGACCAGGCCGCCAACCAGGTTTCCGTCGCCAACAGCATCAACAGCCTCCGCGCGCTGGACGCCATCGACTGGGAGGAATTTGTCGAAACGCTGAGCGCGGTCGAACAAGCCCTGCGCGGCGATCCCGCCGGGATTTACAGCAAGATGGATTTCCGGTCACGCGACACCTATCGCCACGCCGTCGAGCGCATCGCGAAAGGTTGTGAACTGGCGGAATGGGACGTGGCCGCGCGCGTCGTGGAGCTGGCCCGACAGCATGCGTCGGGAGTCGCCAGCGATCCACGTGTTTCCCATGTCGGCTACTTTCTGGTGGACGACGGGCTGCCGCAGTTTGAGGACGAGGTGAAATTGCGGCGCGACCTGGTGGGCCGCGCCGCCAAGATCTGGCAACGCGCCCCGCTGGGATTTTTTGCAGGCGCGATCGTGCTCCTGACCGGCTTGATCGCATGGCCGCTCATCGCCCTCACCGCCCACGCCGGGGGCGGCCCCTGGATATTTTGGACCGTCGCCGTCGCGGGCGTGCTCGGCGCCAGTCAGCTCGCGGTGGCGCTCGTGAACTGGCTGTCGACCCTGGCCGCGCCCCCCCGATTGCTGCCACGAGTTGACTATTCCGAAGGCGTCCCCCCCGATCACAGCACAGTGGTCGTCGTGCCGACACTGCTGACCAGCCTTCAAGGAATTGATCATCTTCTTGAGGACCTCGAGGTCCGATGCCTTTCCAATCGCGACCCGAACATCGTTTTCGCGCTGCTGACCGATTTTCGAGATGCAGCCACGGAGACGACGCCGGAGGACGACGAGTTGCTGCGGCACGCCAGTGAAGGGATCCAGCGGTTGAACGAGCGTTACCGGAGCGGGCCGGGCACAATTTTCTTTCTGTTCCACCGACCACGCCGATGGAATCCCGCCCAGAACGTCTGGATGGGTTACGAGCGCAAACGCGGGAAGCTCGTCGAGTTCGGCGGATTGCTTCGGGGCCGGAATCGCGATCGCTTTTCGCATATTCAAGGCGACCTCGCCACCCTGCCCCACATCCGATACGTCATCACCCTCGACACCGACACGCAGCTGCCGAGGGACGCCGCGCGTCAACTGGTCGGGACCATGGCGCATCCGTTGAACCGCGCGCAATTCGATCCGGCCAAAGGGCGGGTGACGAGGGGATATGGCGTTTTGCAGCCGCGCGTGGCGGTGAATCTGGCGAGCGCCAGCCGCACGCATTTCGCCCGGCTGTTTTCCGGCGAGCCCGGCCTCGACCCCTACACACGCGCCGTTTCGGATGTTTACCAGGATCTCTTCCGCGAAGGTTCCTTCATTGGCAAGGGCATCTACGATGTCGACCGGTTCGAAGAGACGGTGGGTGCGACATTTCCTCCCAACCGAATTCTGAGCCATGACCTTTTGGAATCCGGTTATGCCCGCTCCGCGCTGGTGAGTGACGTGCAGCTTTACGAGGAACATCCGCCCCGTTACATGGTCGATGTGAGCCGGCGGCATCGCTGGGTTCGGGGCGACTGGCAAATCCTGGACTGGGTCCTTCCCCGTATTCCCGGCCCGGACGGCAAACGGATCGCCAATCCTCTGAGCGGCCTGGCCCGCTGGAAAATCTTTGACAACCTGCGGCGCAGCCTGGTTCCCATGGCGCTGCTGCTGTTGATCCTGGTGAGTTGGATCGCGTTTCCCTCGCGCACCGCGGCCGGGGAAATTTTTGTGCTGTGCATCCTTTGCGCACCCATCTTGCTGTCGCTCATCCTGGATCTGGTGCGAAAACCGAAGGAGCTGTTCTGGGGCCTGCATTTGCGCCAGCTGGAGCAGGCGGCGACCCAACAGGTGGCCCAGGCGTTGTGCGCGATCTGTTTCCTTCCATTCGAGGCGTTCATGCATTTCGACGCCATCGCCCGGACGCTGGGCCGCCTCTATTTGACGCGGAGAAATCTTTTGGAATGGCAGACGGCCAGTGACGCCATCAAGAACAGCCCGACACAGCTGCTCGAATTTTGGCGCACGATGTGGGTCGGCCCTGCCCTCGCTGTCGCGCTCACCGCCGGGTTTGTGGCGACACGGCCGGTGGAATTGATGTGGGCGGCGCCACTGCTGGGCTTGTGGGCGTTGTCGCCTGTATTCGCCTGGTGGATCAGCAGGCCCCTGGTCCGCGCCAAGCCGCGGCTTTCAGCCGAGCAACTCGAATTTCTCCACGATAAAACCCGCAAGACATGGCGCTTTTTCGAGACATTTGTCACGCAGGAGGAAAACTGGCTCCCTCCCGATAATTACCAGGAGCAACCGGGACCTCTCCTCGCACAGCGCACGTCGCCCACCAACATCGGCTTAAGCATGCTCTCGAACCTGGCAGCGTGCGATTTTGGTTACATTCCACGGGCCTCGCTGCTGCAACGCACCGAAAACACCCTGGCCACGCTCGATCGCATGGAGCGGTATGAGGGACATTTTTACAACTGGTACGAAACGCGGTCCCTTCGCCCCCTGGGACCGCTTTATGTGTCCACCGTCGACAATGGGAATTTTGTCGGGCTGCTCCTGACGTTGCAGGCGGGGTTGAACGAGACAGCGTCGCAAAAAATTGTTTCTCCCGAGGTTTTCAGGGGCTTAAGCGCCACGCTGCGCGTGTTGATGGATGAAGTCCAGCGGCAGGGAGCGTCGGGAAGAAAACGGCATGCGTCGGATAACAGCGCTCAAAATCTTGCCCGGCTGGAACAGTTGAAGGCGTTGCTTCGGACACCGCCTTCCGGACTTGTCGCCGCTCGCGCGCTGTTGATCCAGGCCCAGGATATCGGGGCGGAATTGAAGACCGGCCTCGCCGGCTTTCAAGGCGAGGATGTCCAGTGGTGGTGTCACGCGCTCGAGCACGACTGCCGCGCGCATCTCAGGGAGCTGGAGCACCTGGCACCGTGGATTCCACTCGTGGCAAAACTCGGAAACGAGCTTCCAGCGCGCGTCCGGGATTTGTTGGACGTCATTCCCACATTTCAGGAAGTGGAACGGCTGCCCGAGACCATCGTCAGTCTGCTGAAGCTGCCGCCGGCGGAAACGGACGCGGCGCTCCCGGCCTCAGCGAAAGAAGCGGTCAAACCATTGCGAAGCCAGTGCTTTTTGGGCGCCGAGCGCGCCGCGCAACGAATCCAATGGAGTCATGGGCTCGCCCGGCGTTGCGAGGAGATGGCTGACTTGGATTTCACACTCCTGTATGACGTCTCACGCGAACTGTTTTCGATTGGCTACAACGCCACCAACCATCGTCTCGACGCCACCTGTTATGACCTGCTGGCATCCGAAGCGCGGTTGATCAGTTACGTGGCGATCGCGCTGGGACAACTCAAGCAGGAGCATTGGTTTGCGATGGGACGCTTGTTGGTTTCGCAGGCGGGATTGCCCACGCTGGTTTCCTGGAGCGGATCGATGTTCGAGTATTTGATGCCCATGCTCATCATGCCGAGCTACGAGAACACCCTGCTCGACGCGTCGTGCAAGGGGGCGGTCGCCCGACACATCGAGTATGGCAATCAGCAGGGTGTTCCCTGGGGATTTTCCGAGTCGGGCTACAACCTCACGGATGCGCAATTGAATTATCAATACAGGGGCTTTGGCGTTCCCGGGCTGGGTTTGAAACGCGGCCTTGGCGAGGATCTCGTTGTCGCGCCCTACGCCAGCGTCCTCGCGCTAATGGTCGCGCCCGAGGAGGCCTGCCGGAACCTCGAACGCCTGAGCAAGGAGGGACGCGAAGGGCGCTACGGTTTTTATGAGGCGGTGGATTACACACCGATGCGGCTGCCACCCAACGAAACGAGCGTCACAGTCCAATCGTTCATGGCACATCACCAGGCGATGAGTTTCCTGTCCTTTGCCTCATTGCTTCTCGAACAGCCGATGCAGCGGCGGTTTCGGGCCAATCCCCTGTTGAAAGCCAGCGAACTTTTGTTGCAGGAACGGGTGCCCAAACAGACCACCGTCTTGCAGACCGAGGAGGTCGAAGTGCGGAATGCGCAGCGCTCGGACGCCGCGCAGGAACCCAAATTGCGAGTCTTCAAGAATCCCAATGAAGGGCCGCCCGAAGTGCACCTGCTGTCCAATGGCCGCTGCCACTCGATGGTCACCAGCGCCGGCTCCGGCTATTGCCGATGGAAGGAGATCAACCTCACCCGATGGCGCGAAGACCCGACGCGCGATTGCTGGGGTGCCTACCTTTACCTTCGCGACATGGAGACGGGCGAATTTTGGTCTTCGACGTTCCAGCCTGTGTTGAAACCGTTGGAGAATTACGAGGCGGTCTTCAGCCAGGGCCGCGCCGAATTTCGCGGAAGCCGCAACAAAATCGACACCCACCTGCAAATTTGCATCTCGCCCGAGGACGACGTCGAGGTGCGGCATCTGACCCTGGTAAACCGCAGCGACGTGCGGCGGACGATCGAGTTGACGAGTTTCGCCGAGGTCGCGTTGAACACCCCCGCTGCGGACAACGCGCATCCGGCCTTCAGCAAACTTTTTGTTGAAACCGAGATTCTGCGGGAGCATCACGCGATTCTTTGTTCCCGGCGTCGCCGGGCGCCCGGCGAGGAGTGGCCCTACATGTTTCACCTGCTGCTGGTGGAAGGCCGGGAACGGCGGGAGGCGTCATTCGAAACCGATCGGGCCCGCTTCCTGGGCCGGGGCCGCACGGCGGCCCATCCCGAAGCGATGGCGGATCGTTCCGCGCCCGGGCTCTCGAACACAGAAGGGCCGGTGCTCGATCCCTGTGTTGCCATCCGGCGCACCATTCAATTGAGTCCCAACGAGGAGGTTCGCGTCACGCTGATCACCGGCGCGGCTGCGGATCGCGGGACGGCCCGGACGCTCGTCGAGAAATACCAGGACATTCAGCTCGCGGAACGCGCGCTCGAACTGAGTTGGACTCACGGGCTCGTCGTCCTCTGGCACCTCGACGCCACCGAAACGGACGCGCAACTTTTCGGGAGGCTCGCCAGCGGCTTGTTATTCGCCACCGGCCAGCGTCGCGCGAATCCCAGCATCCTCCTGCAAAATCGCCGCGGACAAAGCAATCTCTGGAGCTACGGTCTCTCGGGCGACCTGCCGATTGTTTTAGTCCGCATTCACACCACGGGCGGGGTCGAGCTCGTGCAGCAGCTTCTTCAGGCCCATGCCTATTGGCGCCTCAAGGGCCTCTCCGCCGACCTCGTGATCATCAACGAGGACGATTCGAATTATCGACAGTCGCTCCATGACCAAATCATGGGGCTGGTCGCATCGGGACTCGAAGCGCAAATGGTCGACAAACCGGGCGGCGTTTTTGTGCGCCGGCTGGAACTCGTGCCCCACGAGGATCTCATCCTGCTTCAAGCCGTCGCCCGGGTTTGTCTGTCGGACGACAAGGGAAACATCGCCCGTCAAATGCAACGCCGACGCCGCGCGGACCTGGCCGCCACCACCCCGCGCCCGGCCCGGCCGCGCGCCAGCGTACCGCCCGAAACGGCTCGGCTACCCAGCCGCGATCTCATTTTTTTCAACGGCCTCGGGGGGTTCACTCGCGACGGACGGGAATACGTCATCACACTGCAGCCCGGCCAGACCACCCCCGCTCCGTGGGTGAATGTCATCGCCAATCCGGAATTTGGCACTGTGGTGTCCGAAAGCGGCAGCGCCTACACTTGGCTGGCCAACAGCCATCAATTCCGGATTACCCCATGGCACAATGATCCCGTCAGCGATCCCACAGGGGAAGCCTTCTATATCCGCGACGATCGCACCGGCCAGTTTTGGTCGCCCTCGCCGGGCCCCGCGCGCGGTGCGACTCCTTACGTCGTCCGCCATGGCTTTGGCTATACCATCTTCGAGCACACCGAAAGCGGCATCGCAACCGAGTTGTGCCTGTACGTCGCGACGGATGCGCCGGTGAAATTTGCCGTCCTCAAAATCCGCAACAAATCGGGCCGTGCCCGCTCGCTTTCGATCACCGCATATTGGGAATGGGTTCTGGGCGAACTCCGATCCAAGAACCAGATGCACGTGGTCACCGAGATCGATTCGAAAACCCAGGCGTTGCTGGTGCGGAATTCCTACAACACAGACTTCCCCGACCGGGTTGTTTTCGCGGACGTCAACGGCATCGCGCGGAGTGTGACCGGCGATCGCGATGAGTTTGTCGGGCGGAACAACAGCCTTTCGAACCCGGCCGCGATGAGCACCCCGCGCCTGAGCGGCAAGGTGGGCGCGGGCTTGGATCCCTGCGGCGCCCTCCAGGTACAGGTGGAACTGGGACGCGACGAAGAACGCGAGATCGTCTTCCGCCTGGGCGCCGCCAGGAGCGCGACCGAGGCTGCCGAGTTGATCCATCGCTTCCGCGATCCTCAGGCCAACCGCACCGCCCTCGAATCCGTCTGGAACTTCTGGAATCGAACGGTCGGGGCGGTGCAGATTGAAACTCCCGACGCCGCTGTGAACGCGCTGACGAATGGCTGGCTTATCTATCAGACGCTCTCGGCCCGCTTGTGGGCGCGAACTGGTTTCTATCAATCCGGTGGCGCATTTGGATTCCGGGATCAGCTGCAGGATGTCATGGCACTGATCCATTGCCAGCCGGGTCTGGTGCGCGAACACCTTCTGCGCGCCGCAGCGCACCAATTTCACGAGGGCGATGCCCAGCACTGGTGGCATCCACCCACCCAGCGAGGTGTGCGCACGCGGTTTTCCGACGACTTTTTATGGCTCCCTTATGTGGTAGCCCATTATGTGTCGACCACCGGCGACACAGGTGTGCTCGATGAAAAAGTCCCCTTTCTGGAAAGCCGGGCGCTCCGCCCCGATGAGGAAGCCTTTTACGATCGGCCCCAGACCTCGGGCGATGCCTTTTCGCTTTACGAACATTGCGTCCGCGCGATCCGCAACGGTTTGCGGTTCGGGGAACACGGGTTGCCATTGATGGGCTGTGGCGATTGGAACGATGGAATGAACCTCGTCGGGATTCACGGAAAGGGCGAAAGTGTCTGGCTCGGATTCTTCCTTTTCGATGTGCTGAATCGATTCGTGCCCCTCGCGGAGTTCCGGCAGGATGAAGCCCTCGCCGCCGAATGTGTCGCTCAGGCGGCGCGCATCCGCGAGCATATCGAGCTCAATGCCTGGGATGGCGGCTGGTACCGGCGCGCGTATTTCGACAACGGCGACCCACTCGGGTCGCACGTGAATCCGGAGTGCCAGATTGATTCCCTGCCCCAGAGCTGGGCGGTGATATCCAACGCGGGCGCGGCCGACCGCCGCGCCCTGGCCATGAACGCCGTGAATGAGCGCCTCGTCAGCAGGCGCTCGCGCATCATCAAACTGTTTGATCCACCTTTTGACAAATCCCCCCTCGAGCCCGGCTATATCAAGGGCTACCTCCCGGGCGTGCGCGAAAACGGCGGCCAGTACACCCATGCCGCCATCTGGACTGTGATGGCCTTTGCGCTCCTGGGTGACCATCAACGCGCCTGGAATCTGCTGGCCCTCATTAATCCTGTCCTGCACTCGGACACCCCGGAGCATGCCGCGCGTTACAAAGTGGAACCTTACGTGGTGGCCGCCGATGTCTACG
>JBEEGQ010000167.1:0-7880 GCA_041166945.1 Verrucomicrobiota bacterium | reverse complement strand
GATCGGTCGTGAAGTAAAGGACGCCCGAAGCGTTGGTATGGGACATCGCGAGGCCGAAGCCAGCCGGGACACCACCGCCGAACTGGCTGAAACTGGGGGCGCCCACCAGGGGATACAGGCTGCCGGCCTGGAATCGCGCCACGTTGTTCGCGGTCAATTTTTGGAAAAAATTGGTGGTGAGCTTGTCGATCTCCGGCTGCCACCATTCGTCGCGAGTGAAAGTGACCCCCGTGCCGACCTGGCCGGCAGGCACCCCTGTTTTGCGCGCGTCCCCCCAGCGGGCGGATTCAGCCACAACGCCGTTCCGGATAATGGCCGCCTTTTCCAGAAGTCGCGCGACGTTGTTCGAGGGTGTCAATGCGCCGCCATTGAAGAGATGTTTGTGAACGCGATCGCCGAACCGGATACGAAACTCGGGCCAATTGCGGAGCTGCGCATAAATCCGCGCGGGGCTATAGAGCTCGCCCGCTCCATCGGCGCCGTTGCCGACATTGATCCGGTTGCGCCGGACAAGCCGATCGAGGGTTAATTCCTGGTCCCAAACCGTGAAGGTAAATTTCGCGGCGGGCATGCCATTCGTGGCGCGTCGGTGCGCGGCAAACCAATTGTGCCGCGGCCAATCCTCCGATTCGGCAACGATATGGAGCATCATGTAATCGATGAGATTATCAATATCAACGAGCTGGCCGACTGCCTGGTACGCCGCCTCGCTGGTGATGCCGGCATTGACCAGGTTCAAAACGGCTGTCCAGTCATTGACCGAACCATCGACGATCACCGGCGGGCCGTTGTTGTCCTCGCCGACCAGCACGTCCCACGCGCCTTCCGTCCCACCCTGGCGCAACGCGTACCACGCCGCGTCGAGATGTTCGGATGGTTCATAGAGTCCCCAGTAAAGGCCATTGATGTAGAGATGGACGAACGCGCTGCGACTGGCGTCCCAGCCCATGGCCGCGAACGAGTCCTTGACCCAGCAATCGCGCAGGTAACAGGTGTTTTCCGGCCGGTAACGCATGCCGCGGAATGATTCGCCCGTTTCAGTGCTCGTGTAGATGCTGTTGTCGGCATAGCGCCCGGCCCAGCCATCCACAAACCCGCACGAGCGCAGCACAATGCCATTGTGGGTATCCACGCCGCCGCCAAACCAGTTGTAGCGAAGCTTGGTGGGGCCGTAGTCGCTGTTGAATGCCACCCCGATCGAATGCTTTGGAGTGCGCGCATTGTCGCGGCTGGCGTTGCCATGCATCTGAATTTTTGCGGTCACGGCGAATTCCGTCCCGCCCGCTCCGGCGATCAATTCCACGGAAGCGGCGCGTTCCCAGGCGGGACCGATGCTGGTCGCGTTGGGATAAATGCCGGTGGATGAATTCCAAAGCCCGTTCTGTTCGGACACGATGCACAGCGACGCGAGCGATCTGAGATCATTGCTGATGGTCGTCCCGTAAACGGGGTGCTTGACGATGTTGGAATCCATCCCGTAATCCGCTGTATAGGCGCCCTGCCATGAAGTGGGATAATTGGGGAGGCTGTTGGACTGCCGCAACACGTCCCGGAGAAAGATATAGCTGTGGGTGTCCACGTCGCTCGGGACAAACCCGCTCTTGAACGCAGCGGCGCGGACAAAGCTTTGGCCGGTAACGATGATCGGCGAGGAAAAAATGGCGCCATTGGTCGGGTTGGGGGCGCTGCCATTGGTCGTGAACCGAATCTCCGCTCCCGCGGTCGCGCACGTGATGGAAAGTCCAAAGGGCACCGTGAAGAAGCCGCGATTCACACTGAACTTCGTGTCGGCCACCAGCCCGATATAGCCTGTGGCATTGGCGGCGCCGGGCATCGGGGGCTGAAAATAACGTTCGCCCAAATCGATGGTTTGTTGCGCCAGCAATTCGGCCGCAATGGTGAAGTCCGGGTCCGTGACGCTGACATTCAAACCTTGAATGGCCAGCACATTCATACCCGCAACGAGCAGGCCGGGCGGAGTATCCAAAAGTATATCCTCCGCGATGCTGTCGGCATGAGCGGCGGTCGCGGCGGAATTCCAGACGGGCGAACCGGGAGCATTGCGGGAAGCGACGAACTGGCCGTTGATGTAGGCGACAAAGCCGTCATCGTAGCGCACGCGCAAGGTGATGGGAGACAGCGCGGCCGGGTCCGCGATGTTGAAAGGGATGCGGACAAAAACACTGGCGTTGTTGCTCACCATAAGCGCGGCCAGGCCGTTCGTCGGCGGCACCGAGGCGAGCTCGAATATTTGCAATGCATTCAGGAAGACCGCCGGTGAGGAAGCCAGCGACGCCGCGTTGCGCCTCCCGGAGACAAGAATCCGTCCGGCGCCATCCGAGGTGGAATCGAAAGTGAAGCGAAACCGCTCGTTGGAGGTCGGCAAAGTCGAGCCGTTGAAAGTATAGCCATTGGTCACCACCATGCCGTTGGCGGACCAGTCCGAGACGCGGTTGTTGGGACTGCCGCTGTCGTAGGACCAGACACTGACCCGGTATGCATGGCTTGATGCGAGGCCGGCTGCGAGAACGTCGAGCCCTCCGGTTCCGGTTGTGTCGGCCGAGAAAATGAAATCGCGCAGAAGCAGCGACTCGGTGAAGCCGCCGCTGTTGGCAGGCGTGGCGCGAGCACGGTCGTCGTAGCCCAGCGGCGCCGTGTTGGAAACGGTGATGCTGATTCCGCCAAACACGCGGGTGCTCGGAATGATTTGAACCGCCGAGTCGCTGGTGTTCGAGTTAATGACGAACGATTGGAAGCCGGACAGGGTATTGGCCGCTTCATTTGTGGCGCGCTCGTTGAAGTCGACGGCAACAACCGTATTCGTCGTCGCCCCAATGAGAAAGCGCACCGGCGTGTTGGTCGCCAGCCAGGCGGAATCGTCAAAGACTCTTGCCGTCCAGGACAGCCCGAGGGAACCGTTCGACGGCACCAGGACGCGGGCATTCGACCCGGTGGCGAGCAGCGTGGTGGTGAGAATTTGCTGGGCATGTCCGAAAGAGACATTGGCGCGCTGGGCCGGGTAGGTGAACGATTGGGCGATGGTGACGCCGTCGGGTTGCACCAGGGCGACATAGCCGCCGGCCTGGTTGAGTTGGAAGCTCGTGTGCAATTCCATCCCCGCCACCGCGCGATCCTTGCCCGAGGCCATCACGACGAGATAACTGCCCGCTGCCAGATTGGTTGACGGAAAGGTCCATTTGGTGAGATTCGTCGCGGAATCGGTGAGGTGCCATCCAGCAAGATTTATGGATCCTGGGGATTCGTTGAATAGTTCGAGCCAATCCGATGAATCGCCGTCGGCATCGCGAAGACCTCCGTCGTTCTGGGCCAGAAACTCCGTGATGCGCAAAGCAGCGGAGCAGGGGAAGGGGAGGAGGCCGGCGAGCAACGTGAGCAACGTGACGAGGAAAGCGACCCGCACCAAATGACAAGCCGCGCCGCGGAGGCGCCGGGATGGCGGGTGGACACATTGGGTCATGGTATCGTTAATCGTTCGGAAGCGAGGCCGCGTCAAGTCCGTCGGCGCCCGCTGTGCCGCACGGCCCGACTGCGCTGAAGCGGGCCGTGTCAGCAGAGTTGGTCGAGGTGGCGCACCGGCGGATTAAGGCCCTTCCGTCACACGCAAAAACCGGATCGTCGCGGGGTTCGGCGAAAGGGTCACGGTGATGATCCGTCCATTAATGTTGCTGTAAAACACGTCGCTTTCCGGCACCGGCGCCCATGGCAGGTCGAGCGACGTTTTTTGTTCGAAATGATGGGGCGAGTTGGGATCGATCGCCTCGAAGGTCAATACGGTTTCACCAAAGCTGTTTTGTTCGATCGTCAGGAATCGCAATTCGCGCCGGGTCATCTGAAGCGCGTTGACAAACACATTGATGCTGCCGCTGGCGTTCGCGTCGCGGCGACCCTGGAGTAGAATCTTCCCATTGGCATCCGCGATGGCGTCGAAACTGAACCGATAGCTGTCGTTGTTCACGGGCAGGACAGTGCCAATGAAGCTATAGCCGTTGGTCACCGAAACTCCATTGGCTGTCCAGTCCGAAATCCTGTTCACGGTGACGCTGCTGTTGTCGTACGACCAGAGAGTCACTTGATAGGCGCGGTTTGGTTCCAGGAACTCCACGGCGACATCCAATCCCTGGCCCGCCGCGGCGTCCCGGGTGAAGACGAAGTCTTGCAGTAATCGTTCCTGGTTGAAATCGCCGCTGTTGGCCGGCGCCGCCCGCTTGCGACTCTCCATTGTGGTCCCGATCGCAGTCAAGGTCACATCCGCGCCTTCAAACGACTTGGTGAACGGACCAATGCCGAAGGTCGGAATCGAGAACGAGCTGAACCCCGGTTCCGTGTTCGCGTCCACGTCGTCGCCGCCGTTGTTGTTGAAATCCACCCGCAGGTTGGTGGGCGGCGGCGGCCGCAGCGTGACGATCAGGACGGCGACATGGCTGGTGTCGCTGCCGGCCGAGTTGGTGACCACCACGTCGTATTGACCCGAATCCGATACGACGAGGTTGTTGAGCATCAGGGATTGGTTGGTTTGACCCGTCAGCTCATTTCCATTCTTGCGCCATTGTTGGAAGAGCGGCCCGGTTCCAGTCGCCAGGAATGTGAACGACGCCGTGGCGCGCGTGAGCAGCGAGAGACTCCCGGGCGATTGCGTCACGGTGGGTGGTATCGCCATCACCGGCACGGGAATTCCGCCGGTTCGGATCGATTGAATCTCGGTCCAGGTGAGCGGGCGATTCCAGACCGCGGCATCATCGATCGCACAGGCCAGGAAGTTTGCAGCCGTTGTCCGAAGAATGGCCCCGAAGGTGGTCTGGTTCGGGGTTAACAAACCGCGGTTGTAGGTGAAATCGGATTCATCCAGCACCCCGTCGATATAGAGTTTGCCCTGGCCGTTGGTCTCGGTCCAGACCACATGATGCCAGGTGCCGTCGAGGGGAGCGCGGGTGGAATGCCGATCCAGGAGGATAACGCCGGAGTCATTTCGGATATAGACCCGCATGGTTCCATCAACACCGGTGGTCTGGCTTCCGAATGTAAACAGCGGATTTGTATTGTTTGTCGAACTTTCGGAAAAAAAGCGGCGATCGCTCTGGCCCGTGCCTGTGGCATTGACCCAGCAGGCGACACTGAAAGCCGTATTGTTGTAGATGGGAAAACCACCGTCCCGAACTGAATACTGGTCCACCCCGTTGAAAATCATGGCTGTTCCAAACGCGCCGGTCGTCTGGTCGATCGTCGCCGAGTAGACGAGTTTCATGTTGTTGTGACTGTAAAGATCGGGCGCCGTCAGGTTCGCGCCCATTCCATCGAGCGCATCGAACGGCCAGTAGGAAACCAACCCCTGGGGGAGGTCCACCGGCGGATCGGGAAGCACCGTTAACGTCACCGCAGCCGTCGTCGCCGAATTGCCAGCAATGTTGGTCGCCTGAACCGTGAAAGAGCCTGAATTGGCGACAGTCAGGTTGGCGATCGCCAGCACATTGGATGTGGCACCGGGGATCTCCATCCCGTCCTTGAACCATTGATAGAAGACCGGAAGATTCGACGGGCGTGTTCCCATCGCGCGGCTGACAAGCGAAACCCGATCCCCAAGCCTCCGCGTGACATTGGTGGGTTGAAGAACAAAAGCCAGCGGCAGCGACGGCACCGGCGTCGCGAGGCTGTTGGTCATCATTTTTCGGACTTCGCCCTGGGTGAGCGCCCGTTCCCAGACGGCAATGTCATCAAGTTGCCCGTTGAAAATATTGCCCGTGGAGACCGCCGCCCGAATGAGCGTGCCAATGGCCGTGGTGTTCATCGTGAACGTCTGGCTCGGCGTGTAATTGAAATTCGCCGCATCGAGGTTGCCGTCCACGTAAAGCCGCGCACTGCCCCGATCGTCCACCCACGCAATGTGGTGCCATGCGTTGTCGAACACGACCGTCGTCGACACCACGTGATTAATTAAAGTTGCTGCCGCGCTGCCGACGTCACCACGCACGATGATATCCAGCTTTGTATTGTTGCCCGCCGCCTGGCCCGATTGAAGGATTAGCAAAGGCCCGCCGATGGCAGTGCTGCCTTCGCTGAACAGATACTTGGCGGTCTGCGCCGCGCCTTTCACCCACATCGCGATCGTATAAGTCCCGGCCTTGTAAATGGGCAGCCCTGAATCGGTGTTATCCGTCGTGTGAATATTCGAGAGGTATGTCGACGTGCCGTTCAAGGTGAAACCATTGCCATATTGCGCCGGCCCCACAACGGGCGCGCCAACAACGTTCAGCTTGTTGGTGAATGCCATGTCAGCGGTGGTCGCGGCGCTGATCGAATCCAGCGGCCAATAGGCGACCAGGCCGACTCGGATGTCTGCCGGTTGAGCGTGGACAGCCGCGGCGAAACTAACACCCAGCGCAATGAGAAGCAGTTGCAGGCATGTCTTCATGGTGATGTTGAATTGAACCTTTGGTTGATCGATCATTGGCCGACCGTGCGATAGAATGCCGAGCCGACCGGAGGATTGGTGTCCTCGTATTCCAGGATGCCGTGATTGGGAATCGTTCGAACTGCCAATGGCGTCCAGGTCTGCAAATCGGTGGAGCGCTGGACCGAATAGCTCAGCCCAGGAATTCCGGCAAAGCGAACGACAATGCTCGACCCGGACTGGATCAACATTACCTGGTTTTGCGACGGGAGATTGCCGCTGACCACCATCACGTCCACAAAGGCCGTCGCGGTTCCTCCATGTCCGTCGCTGATGGTGTAACTGAAGCGATCCACGCCCGTAAAGCCGGCCACCGGCGTGTAAAGGATGCCGGTGCCCGTCAGAGTCACAGCCGCCCCGTTGGTGCTCGTCGCGCTGACCGATGTGACGGTGAGCGCATCGCCGTCGGCATCGGAATCGTTCCCCAGGATCTTCACGAACGACAGCGTGACCGCGGTGTTTTGCGGGGTGGCAACACCGTTGTCACGCGCGACGGGCAGGCGGTCGTTGATCACGGTTAACGTCGCCACGACACTCGTCGCGCTTCCCGAGCCGTTGGAAACAACCACCGTATAATCGCCCGCCTGGTTCACCTGGATGCTGGGCAGTGTCAGGTTGGGGTTTGTCTCGGAGGGAAGCGGGTTAGCCCCGAGATACCATTGGTATTGGACGGGAGGGCACACATCATAGAGCGGGCTGAAGGTCGTCGAGGTATCGCGGAAATTCGTGCGGTTGGCCGGCGATTGTGCTATCGCCGGAATCGGCGGCGTCGCAAACGGACCGCAAGTCATGATCGTTTGAACTTCGGCGCCTGAGAGCGCCCGGCGATAGACCATCGCATCATCAATCACACCGGCATAGAAGCTGCCAGGGGTCACCCGTAGAATCCCTCCAAGGGTCATGATGTTGGGAGTCAAGACGCCGCGCGTATACGTAAAATCATTCGTGTCGAGAACGCCGTCCACATAGAGCTTCGGATAACCGTTGTTATCCACCCAGGCAATATGATGCAAATTGCCGTCGAACGCCGGAAGGCTCGACTTGCGGTGATTCAGGGGCGTGCCGCCGTCGTTGTTGCGGATGAAAATATCCACCGTGCTGTTGGTGCCGGCGTTGTCGGTGCCGATGTTGACCAGTGCGTTGTTGTTGGTGTTCGAGGATTCGGAGAAGATGCGGCGATCGAGCTGGTTGGTAAAATTGCCTTTGACCCACAGGGCGATGGTATAGGCCGGATAACTGTAAATGGGGAGGCCGACGCTATTGGTGTACAGCCGCGCCACCAGGGAATTGGAGCCGTTGAAGGCGAGTCCGAAGCCATGCTGGGCGGCGGAGAGATTCGACCCATCCATGTTTGTCTGGTAAAGATGATTGGCGTTTGCCGTCACGTCAGGGGTGGTGAGATCGGGAGGTTTCG
>JBEEGQ010000166.1:0-7639 GCA_041166945.1 Verrucomicrobiota bacterium | reverse complement strand
GGTTGCGGACTTTTTCCAACGCGGCCTTCCAGCCGAGGTTCCGCGCGGTATCGAGGACTTTGCGGACCTGGTCAGGGCGGGCGCGGGCCTTCTGAAGCAGGTTCATTTGTGCCTGCTCGACCTTCATTTTCTCCGTTCCGGCGCTGATCACCGAATGGGTGACCCGCACGAGCACCCCCCCGGGAGGGGCCGTCGGCAGTGGCACCTCCTGGAGTTCGAGGCGGCCGTCCTGATATTGGGCAATTTGTCTCACGGGCGCAGTGGCGGAGCAGACTTCAGGGAGATGCACCGCGGCTGGCAAGCAGATACTGCCCCGGGGGCGGCGCCATTGGCCCCTGAATCCGGGGACCGGACTTCATCCGGAGGCTATGAATGCCGATAGGAATGGAGGATGCAGCCCTGCTTTATCGAAGGGTTGTGCCCTGTTTGAACCAATGCAAATGACCGCGCTACGGATTTGACATCGAGCCGCCATTCAGCGAATTTAGAGTTCCGCATATGCCCGATCTGAAACGAGTCGCCAAGCAATTTGTCAAGGGCCTTCCCTATTTGGAAAAGGAACTGACCCGGAGCCTTTCCATCAAGACCGGTTCCGTCCTGACGGCGCCGATGATTTACTACGTCATCTTCAGCGGGCGCTGCAACCTGGAGTGCACCTTCTGCACGATCTACAAACAGAAGGATCCCACGCTCACCGAAGAGGCGATGCTCCGGATCATCCGCGAGGCAAAGGACCTGTCCAAGCGGGGCTTCAACATTTCCCTCAGCGGCGGCGAGCCGACCATTTACAAGCCGCTCTACAAATGCCTGGAGCTATCGCAGCAGCTCGGCGTGAATTTCGGTTTCACAACCAATGCTCTCGCTCTGACAAAAGCCAACGTCGAGCGCATCCTTGCCTTCGACCCGTTCAACATCAATGTCTCCCTCGAATCCGTCGATCCGCTGATCAACGAGGCGGTGCGTCCGATGCAGGACGGCACGCGCCGAACCCTCGATGCCATCGACAATCTTGTCGCCGAGAAGGACCGTTCCGGTTCCCGTGTCAGCATCATCGTCAAGCCGACGATCATGGAGCAGAATTACCGGACGCTGCCCGCGCTGGTCCGGCACTTCGGCAAACAGTCCAAAGTGCAGGTGAATTTCCAGCCGTTTGTCGGCAAAAAAGGCGACCCGCACTGGGTCAAGGACATGACAACGCTGCGGGGGGTGATGGATGAATTGATCGCGCTGCAGCAGGAGGGTTATCCCATCATCGGCCGCCGGGACACTTTTGATGGCTTCATGGATTATTGCGCGAAACCGCCGGACCAGGAAAACCACAGCTACCTCGAGCTGGCCGGCGAGAAGCGAAATTGCGACATCGGGTTGCGCGCGATGGCGGTTTATCCCAATGGTGACGTCCATTATTGCGATTTCCTCGGCAAGCCCGTCGGCAATATTTACAAGCAAAGCTTGAGCGAGATCTACCACGGCGAATCCTCGGATGGCCAGCGGCGGACGATGGTGCATTGCAACATCGACTGCCAGCAAACCTGCAAACGGCCCACGCCCCTCCTCGTCAAAGCGCGCTCATTCATGCGAATGGGTTGAAGGATTTCCCCGCCCCATCGCGCCGCGCAGCATCGGGCTGTGTCGTCGGGTGGCACCCGGCCCGGCGCAAATCGCGCCCCGGGAACAAGCATCTCGTTTTACTTCGGGGAATCGGACGGCGGCGCAAAAACTCTTCCCCGCAGACAATCCCAAAACAGATAAAAGAGGAAGAGCGAGTTGTATTTCAGGTAACGCGGGCCAAGGCGGCCGGGTTCAGAAGCGAGGCGGAAAAGCCACCCCAGCCCGAGCCGTTGCATCCACGCGGGCGCATCCGGTTTCGTGCCTGCATTCACATCGAGCGCGAACCCGACCGACAACAACAAGCCGCGGCGGATGCGACTTTTGTTGTGATGTATCCAAGCCTGTTGCTTCGGTGTTCCAAAAGCCACCCAGATAAAGTCCGGTGACAAACGATTGATCTCCTCCAGAACCGCCGCATCGGCCAGCTCGCCGTTGAGATTGCATTTGCCGTGGTATGAGCCGGCCACCCGGATTTGCGGATTCCATTCCTGAACCGACTTCAGCAATCGGCGTCCCACCTCCTCGGAGCCGCCGAGAATGTAATGGGTGAATGGCGCCGGAGTTTCGCAGAGCAAAATTCGCATGAAGGTGGGTCCGTAAACACGGTCCTTCAGGCCGGCCCCCTTTCGGTTCATGCACCAGATCAACGGCATTCCGTCCGGCTCGAAATGATCGAACCGGCAGGTGATGCCACGAAAATGGGGCTCGTGACGGCGCATCGTCACGATCTGGGTATTGGCAAATTCAATCGCGGTCGGGACGGGCCGGGCCGCGAGTTCACAACAGCGCCGCGCCAGCGCCGCGTAATTGGTGACCTCCAGCGTGGTGCCGAGGACATGGCGCACCTCCGGAGTGCCTGCGATTGTGATCTTGGAAACTACCGGATCCATGATGGCTTCTGCGGAACGGGCCGCTGGTTCACCCGCGTTCGTTCCGCTGGAATCGTCCGATGGACGCGGCGTTGAACGCGGTTGCGTCCTCGCGCACCGGCGAAGCCTGTTTCAGCACCCCGGCCCCTTTCAAGTCAAAACTCCGGCGCGGAACTTTAAAAACTTTTCAGCCCGATCCGTTTCTCAGCCCAATCCTTATCGTGCATTGCTGCGCCCGAGACGCTCCTCCTTACCCACAAGAGCAGGCTGCCCGCAAATTCAGTCGCGAGGAGATCATTCTCCGATCGTAGCGCGGACTTCCAGTCCGCTGTGTCGCCGGTTTCCAACCGGCAGGTGAAAAGTCGCTTCAGTATACGGTCTGCAATCTTCGTCGGAAAACTGGCATCGGACGGGCACCTGCCGGTTAACAACCGGCGATACAGCCGACTGCCAGTCGGCGCTACGGTCGTGCCGCGCTGGCAAGCCACCTCCGCGACATTTGCGGGAAACCCATTGTTGTGGGCAAGGAGGAGCCCGAGACGGGCGCACTCTGGGGGGGGATTCACGCTGGCGCGGAAATTTGGTTCGAATCCCAACGGGATTCCGTCATGAAGCCCAGGGTTGCGAGGAACGAGTTACCCTGGGGTGCATTCATCGTGCTTTCCAACCGCAACGCGGTTGCGATTCTTTTCTTGAAGCGCGCCACATCAATGCCCAGCCGCAACGCCGTTGGCGTTGACCGAGTTCTGCCATCCCACCCAAGGTAGGCGCCGGCCGCCAACCTTGGGCTATGGGCCGGTGCCCCGTTGGGGCACGCCGGTTTCGAAAATCCCAACGGGATTTCGTCCAATGCCCAGGGTTGCGAGGAACGAGTTACCCTGGGGGGCGTGCAATGAGGCCTCCGACCGCAACGCGGTGCGAACTTTTCTCGTATCGATCGTCGATCCTCATCAACGCCTCCGCAACGCCGTTGGCGTTGACCGATTTCTGCCATCCCACCCAAGGTAGGCCAGGCGCCAACCTTGGGCTGTAGGCCGGTGCCCCGTTGGGGCACGCCGGTTTCGAAAATCCCAACGGGATTTCGTCCAATGCCCAAGGTTGCGAGGAACGGGTGCAATCCCGTTGGGATTTGCCGCTGCGCGCGATGACGTCCCCCACTTGTTTTATCCGCGTCAAGTCCGTTGCCACCCGCGCGCTTTCAACGGACGGCGCAGAACGCTGCGATCACTTCCACTAGGCGGTCATTGGCGGCCGGCAAGTGCGTTCCCACCCGGATGAATTTGTCGTCCAGGCCGAGTTTGCGGCTGCAGTCGCGCACGTAAAAGCCGTGCTCCGTCAACAGGTGATCGCGTAGTTGCACCGAGGTCACCTTCGGATGCAGCAATTTAAACAGGATGAAATTGGACCACGTTTCGAACACATGCAGCTGAGGTATCGCCGCAAGCCGTTTCGCCAGGCGCTGCGTTTCGTGAATACACTGGATCCGCGCCGTCTCGTAGTCGTTCTTGTGCTCGAGACACAGCCGCAGAAATCGCTCGGCCAGCGGGCTGATATTCCAGATCGGCAGAAACCGGCGCAACTCGCCCAGGAACGGCAAGTTCGACGTGGCCACCAGCCCGAGCCGAAGGCCGCACACGCCGAAATCCTTGCCGAGACTCCGAATGATGATGAGGTTCGGAAATTGGGCGAGACGCGATCGCAAGGTGGGAATTCCCGCGCGCTCCACTGACGTGAATTCGATAAACGATTCATCGATGACGATGGCCTTGAGATGCGCGCAGCGGGTGAGGATCGTCAGCAATCCTTCCACGGCAATTTTACGGCCCGTGGGACTGTTGGGATTCGGCAGGACAATCGCATCGATGTCATGGGCCTCGATTTCAGCGAGGAGCCTCGGAATATTCACCTCGAAATTTTCCGCCTCGGCGAGCTGATGGAGATGAAGATGTTTGTTGAAGTCACGAATGACGTTTTCGTACTCCATGTAGGACGGATAGGGCATGAGCCATCGCGACCCCAGCCGCGCCGCCACGAGGTGGATCAATTCGGATGCCCCATTGCCCACGAGAATGTGCTGCGACTCGAAGCCCGTCAGCGCGGCCGCCAGTTCGCTTTGCTCGGTCTGCATCGACGGATAATTGCGGACGATATCCTCCAGCCCCTCGCCCAGCCGCGCGATGATTTCCGGCGTTGGAAAAAATTTGTTTGAAAGATAGCAAAAATCCACGACGCGACTGTGGCCCGCGGCTTCGGCGACCTGGAAAACGGACGGGCTGTGCTGGCGCTCCTCGGACTTGAAAAGGTTCAGGGGCATAAATTCAATGAACGGACATGGGCGTGTCGCGCGGCAGCGGAACTGCCCCGGAACCTGCAGGGTTGAGCAGGCGCTTGAATGTGGGCGATTTGCCGTCGGGACTGGTCAGGAATTTCTCGGTGATCTCGACTTCGAGCGCCAGGGTTTGACCAAGCCGTTTCTTCACCTCGTCGCGCACCTTGAAAACAAGCGCATCGGGCTGCTGAACGCCGCGACGCAGGGAAATCTTCAAAACAACCCGCTCGGCGTCCGTCTGCACGAACTGAAATCGCAGGATGTCGGTGAACCCTTGCAGGAGCGAATAAAAATTCAGCGACGGCAGCCGCGCTCCGTCAGGGGTCAGCAGGCATTCGTCCTTGCGACCGAGCATCGATTGGATCCGCGGATAAAGCCCCGCCGCGTCCAGGCCGCCTGACAGGCGGGCGATGTCACCGGTCTCGTAGCGGATGAAGGGCATGACCGGATTATGAATGCCGGTGGCCACCAGGCGGCATTCGTCCGTGCCCATTCCCGCTCCTTCCAGGAATTCAGGCACGCCATATTCCCAATCGACCTCCATGCCTTCGTGATCCGTGCGCTCGGTGATGACCACCGCGGGTTCGGTCATCCCATACCAATCCCAAAGCTTCCTGCCGAAGGTCCGCTCGATGTTGGCCCGCTCAAATTCGCTCAGGGTTTCTGAAGCGGTGAAGAGGCCCCGCACAAAATCGAACTTTTCACGATGGGGCCATGCGAATTCCGCAAGCACATGCAGGGACGAAGCATAGCCCCGGATAAATCGCGGCCGGAAATGCAACAGCTCGGCGATATACTGGGCGGCGTTGGAGGGCTTGAGATGATACGCCGACATGTAGAGCGTGTTCTGCCACCAGTTGTGTCTCCAAAGCGGATCCGACGCGGCATCCGGGACATAACTGCGGATGGCGGCGAACGGCGCGCGGAAGACATAGCCTGCCTTCGCCCAGTGCCGGAACATGCACGCGTAATCGATCGCCACATACCGTTCGTTCAAGCGCATCGACATCGGCTCGCCCGTCGTCCCGCTGGTGTGCGCGAGGACGCTTCCCCGCAGAAAGCGGCGGTCGATTAAGTTGTCCCCCGCGGTTCGGACTTCGTCCTTGGTGAGCACCGGCACGCGGGCCATGTCGGCGGCCGACTTGAAATCGCGGGTTGGATCGAAGCCGGCGCGGCGGAATGTATCGCGATAAAAAGGAATGCCTTCGTGGGCGCGCACCAGCGTGGTGCGCAGTTTTTCAAATATCCACGCCCGCCGGCGCTCCGGCGGCCATGCCTGCATCGGGGGGAGCATCCGCCGGTGCAGCCAGTACCCATGAAGCCGGGCCAGCGGTCGGATTTGCTTTTTATGCATGGCGATAAACTTCACGGAGAAGCTTCGGGCCAACGCCGTGTTTCAGATTGCGGAATCGCCGGTAACATTGCCGGGCCGCAGGCACTACAAACTTCGGCAGGCTGACATACTTCTTAACCCGATAGTACCACGGCGCGTATCGGCGCTCGGCCGAGCCCGCTGCCTGCGGCTTGCCCAGGATGCGGTAGGGCGCGCGACGTTCGAACATCGCTTGCACGCTCGTGCGCACGCCGCCGGCATCGGTGATCTCATTCAGGCATTCGCCCAAATCGCATTCATAATGAGCATCGCTCCCGCCAAAGGGCGTCAATGAACCCCTCGAGAGAAGCTCAGAGGCGCGGCGATTTTCCTCAAACGAACATTTCGCGCTGAACAATTCGAACCCGGCGGTTCGACCCTCGAACAGCGCCAGTCGATCGAGCCCATCGCGAAAAAGCCCGTCCTTTTGCCGGAATGGATGCGGCACCAGGCACAGCCCCCCCTGTCCGGCAACCTCCTCGATGGCGTTTTTCAAATCCCCGGACTGGATGGGCTTTTCGAGAAAGAGCCCGATGAAGTGACTCCCATCGTCGAGCGTTTTTTCCTCTCCGACGATGATTTGCAAAGGCAGCTTCTGTTCCTGCGCGCGCCGTTGAAATTCGACGGCGCCTGTCATCGTGTCATGATCAGTGATCGCCACGGCATCGAGGCCAATTTGTCCTGCCGTTGCCACGAGCGAATCGAACGTCATCAGTCCGTCCATTGATGCCACAGTGTGGCAATGCAGTTCGACATGGATGGAGTGGGCCGGCATGGAACGGGGCGGGCTCAGGCGCTCACAAAGGCTGGATTCATTTCAGCGACAATGTAACCGACGCCACGCGGGCTGTGGATCCTTTTCGCCGGACAGCGATCCACCTAAGGGGCGACCGCGCGGTGCATCCCGGCGCAGGCGACGGAGTGCGCCTGTCCCGGGCGCAGCAGCGTAAGGCATGGGGAGGGGTGCTCTGCCGAAAAGCCGAATTACCTCCCAACCGTTCTGAAAATTGGCATCGGACGGGCGCCTGCCGGTTAACAACCGGTTTCGACAATTTGGACCTTTGGACTGCGGTGGCATGACACCGCTTTGGCTTCACGGTTCGACCATGCTCACCCCAATCACGCCGCAGGAAAAGCGGGGACATGTCCCCGCAGTCCAAAGCGAAACAGCCGACTGCCAGTCGGCGCTACGATTGCGCCGCGCTGGCACGCTGCCTCAGCGACATTTGCGGAAAACCCATTGTTGTGGGTAAGGAGGATTGTCCCGGGCGCAGCAGCGTAAGGCATGGTGAGGCGTTCAATTTTTTCGAACTCGTCCTCGCATCCGGATATTGCTGCGCCCGGGACGGGCGCACTCGTGCGCCTGAGAAGGCGGGAAGATAGAGCGGTGGAAGTCCGCTTCCGTGCGGTGAAGAATCGTGCGGTATCGAACCGTAACTGCGTCGCAGCAATGCGGGG
>JBEEGQ010000165.1:0-8382 GCA_041166945.1 Verrucomicrobiota bacterium | reverse complement strand
ACTGGGTTCGCATTGGAACCTACAACACGACTGTTTTCAACCAGTGGACATTACAGCAAATGTTCATCCCGCCGGGCGCGATGGCGGCGCGGACCCAGTTCCGATGGCGGCAGCTGGCCAACAGCGGCAGTCCGAATGACCACTGGGCCCTCGATGACGTCGACATCCTGTCGGAGGAATTGCCTCCCCTCATCCTGGGAGAGCCGGCGGACCGCGTCGCGCTGGAAGGCAGCGATGTGTCGTTCTCCGTCGACGCAGGAGGACTCGCACCGTTGATTTATACTTGGACCTTCAATGGCGCTGAGATTCCAGGCGCGAGCGGCCCCGTGCTGAACCTGCATTCCCTCGCGACCAACATGTCCGGGCGCTACAAGGTAAAAATTCACAATCCGCTCGGGGATGTCGAAAGTCGCGAAGCACTGTTGACGGTGGTGGATCTTTCCCGCGACATCTTTCGCATCGTTGCTTTGGAGACAAATGGCGCGGCAATGGTGGATCATTTGTCGCTGTCAGGAAATTCGCAGGGCGGCTTCGCGGCATCGGACACGCGCTTGTTTTATTCAGGCGACACCGGGACCGCCTCCCTTCGGCTCGATGACCTCGGAGATCCCGCGAGCATCCCGGTGATTTACGACAGCCTGGTGAGTGATCTTCGCTCGGGGAAGGTCTATGCGCTCGGCACGGCCACGACCATTTTGTCCGCGAGTGGTGGGTTGGTGACACGACTGGTTGAGGTGGACGGAGTCACCGGCCTCTTATCGACCCGCGTGACCCTTCTCACCCAACCGATTCCCGTGTCGCAAAATTTCTACGGCAACATCGGCTTTTTTTCCGGGGTTGGCCGGGCTGCGGTGTTCAACGGGACGAATGCGTACAGCATCCAACTGCCATCCGGCCTGGTGGTGGATCATGGGCATTTGGATTTTCTCGCGCATATATATCCTCAAGCCTGGGCCTATTCGGGTGTGGTGGAATATTTTGACGGCGCCACCTGGCTGGCACGGGTCGGTAGTCCCCGCACCGTGTTGCGAACGCGACTCACTGACGGCTATACGTCGGCGATTGGGGAATTCGATGATCTCGGCACCATGGGCGCCATCACGGTCGCTCCCGGCAGGAACCGCTGGTATTTTCATTTTCGCGGACGGAATCAATTTGGAACGGGATTGGAGTCCGCGGGGTATGCCCGGGCGGCGTTCAGCGTCGTGCAATCCACACAGGCCGTTCAAATCGTCCGGCAACCCCGGGGACGCACTGGCGTGGCCGGCACAAGTGTTTCGATGGAAGTCAGCGCCACAGGTTATCCTCTCGAGTATCAATGGCTCCGAAACGGAATTCCCATTCCTGGCGAAAACGGATTTCGACTTCGATGGGCGACGTTGCGATCCACCGATGCCGGTGCCTATTCCGTGATCGTCAGCAACCTGCTGGGGGCACAAATCAGTTCCGAAGCCGTTTTGAAAGTGGTGCCGCCCAGTTTCGTCAGCGTGTACGACGATCCTAATTTTGTCGATACGAGCGGAGGTTTTTATTCCGAGTCCGACAGTGTGCAGGCATCGCTCCAGTCCCTCGGCAACAACGTCACCACATTTACGAACGTCGACACGGGCCTGGTGCCGGGGCGTGTGATTTTGTTTCCATCCCTCGCCTACGGCAATCCGGCATCGGTGCTGTCGGGCTCGTCGCGCCTGGCCGTCCGTCAGTTTGTGGAGAATGGCGGCTTGATGGTCGTCCAGGGCGCGGGTTTCACTGTCCCGTTCGTCAACGATATCTTCGGGATGTCCTGGCTGGCGAATTACTCGAGTGAACTCCTGACACCGCTGAGTTCCCAGGCGACGGGTTCCGCGTTTGCGGATTCCCCGGAATACATTCCCTCGAACTCGACCACTTACGGGCTCCTCACCAACTCGCTGCCGTTCGGGACGCGAAATATTTACGAGACAAACGGGATCAGCATCGTGTCGGTGGTGTCCATCGGCAGCGGTCGCATTGTGTATCTGGGTTGGAACTGGGAAAATGCAGTGCCGCTCGGGTCCCAGGACGGTGGGTGGCTCCAGGTGTTGAACAGCGCCCTCCAGGAGACGCAGCCGCCTCCCGCCGGACTGCCTGCCATCGCGATCGAACCCGAAGATCGCCCGACGGTTGTCGGGGTCGCGACCACGCTCGGTGTCGTGGCTTTTGGGCGCGGGCCGCTTTCGTACCAATGGCTGCGCGAGGGCGTTCCCATCAGCGGCGCGACGAGCAGCAGCCTGCAAATAGCCATTCCAAATGTTGCAGCGGGCGGAAATTTTGCCGTGGTCATCAACAATTCGTCCGGGTCCGTGACGAGTCGGACGGCGCGCGTGAGCGTACGGGTTTCCCGTGGGCTGGTTGGAACTTATCTCGATTACTCTTTCTATACGGTGCCATACACGGCCCCGGAATTGTCGATCCTCCAGGCGGGTTTCACCCCGGTGCGCATCACGAACATCGCCACGGCGAATCTGGCGCCACTGGCGGTGCTGCTCCTCGATGCCACCTACTCGGGCAATATCTCGCCGGAGTTACAGAACCGGCTTCCGTCCATCGCAGCGTGGGTGCTCGGCGGAGGCCGGCTCGTCGTGCACGATATCTCCGGTTATTCGTCCGGCTCCCACCAGCCCAGTCCGCTCCTCATTGGCGCCAACCGGACGCTCATCACCTCCAGTTTTCTGATGGATGTGAATGTCACGCCACCGGGCAACACGCTGGTGACCGACGGCCCCTATGGGCACATCACGGATACCTCTCTCGATAATCCAGGGCTCGTGTCGCTGACAACCATTGACGGATCGACCCTAGCGCCCGGAATGACACCCATTTTGCAGAGCGATCTGGCCCCCACTCAATATGTCGCCGTCTCCTACGGCCTGGGAGCAGGCACTGTTTTCTACTCGACCATCTACCTGAATTACCTGCTTCAAAACAGCCTTTCCATCACACCCATCCTGCGCACTGTCTATTTGCCCAATGTCATCGAGCACGTTCTGGCGTTCACCCCCTCGGGTCCTCCGTTGATCGTGCAGCCGCCTTCGGACATCGCCGCGTTGCAAGGCGGGTTGGTCACGATGACGGCCTTTGCGACCGGCCTGCCCACATTGCGCTACCAATGGAGCTTGAATGGCGTGCTCATCGCGGGCGCCACAAATTCTTCTTTGATCATTTCCAATGCCGGATCCGCTTCGGTGGGCGGTTACAGCGTCCTGGTTTCCAATTCACTCGGCGCCACCAACAGTCCCACGGCGACGCTGACATTGATCGAGGCGAAGCCTTTCAAGATTCTCTCGCTCGGAGCGACCGGGGCGCAGGTGGTCGACCACAACGCCCTCACCGGTGATGATCGCGGCGGAATCGCGGTCTCGCGCAATTCCGTTTTCATCACCGGCGATACCACCACCGCGCGATTCTCGGCCTCGGATCTTAGCGGAGGAACTGCGTTGCCGATGCTTTATGATGCGTTCGTCAGCAACTTAAGGACGGAAACAGTTTACACCCTGGCCAATGGAACGACCCCGCTGGGATATGGCGGCGGGACGGTGGACGCATTGATCGAGGTGGATGGCGTCACCGGCCTGTTGACGACAAACATCCTGCAGTTGTCCATGCCGGTTTTGATCTCTCCGAACAACGACGCGGGGATCTATTCGGGCTACGATGCCGCGGTGCTGCATGATGGCGTGCGTGCATACCGAATCGATCTGGTCACCGGCCTGGTCAGCGATCTCGGTTTCATGCCCCCGCCGCAGCATCAAAGCTCGGAAAATTGGGCCCACTGGGGCATCGCTGAATACTTCGGCGGAGCCATGTGGCTGGTCGCAGTGCGCGATTCCCAAACCATCACCAGGACGAGGGTGCCCGACGGATTGACCACGGTAATCGGCACGTTCACCAGCCTCAGTGACATGGCATCCATCACCCTGTCGCTGTCCCGAGACCGCTGGTATTTCCATTACGAAGGAAGCGCCCAGTTTGGCGGGAGTCAGGAGACCCTCGGCTACGCGACTGCCAGCTGGGACAAACCTCCGGTGATTTCCAGCATTGGCAACGTCGTGATGAACGAGGACTCCACGGTGAACGGCCTCGTGTTCAATATTGTCGACGATCAAACGCTTGCCGGGAACCTCGTCGTCACGACGCATTCCTCGGACACCAACCTGATCCCCGACGCGGGGCTTGTGGTCAGCGGCAACGCCAGTCTCCGCACCTTATCCATCACCCCGGCGCCGAACCGCTACGGAACTGCGACCGTCTCGATTGTCGTTGCCGATTCCATCGGCTCGGCCGCCGCTCGCAGTTTTCTGATCACGGTTTTGGCGGTGAACGACGCGCCCTCATTTGTCGCCGGCAGCAATATCGTTGTGTCGGAAGACCCCCCGAGTCCGTTTTTTAGCGCATGGGCGACCCAAATCAGCGCCGGCCCATTCGAGACCGGCCAGGCGCTGTCGTTCGTTCTCAGCAACAATAACCCCGGTTTGTTCTCTGCTCCGCCTACCCTCAGTGCTCTCGGTGATTTGCAATTCGCGCTCGTGCCCAATCTCAGTGGAACGGCAATCGTCACGGCGCGTCTCCAGGACGACGGCGGCACCGCCAGCGGCGGCCAAAATAGCAGCGCCTCCCAGGACTTCACGATCACGGTGCTGGCCGTGAATGATCCGCCCGTCGCATTTGCCCAATCCGTGACCCTCACCGAGGATACTCCTGTGCCCATCGAGCTGACCGGCGCCGATCTCGAAGGCGGCGTGCTGTCCTATATGCTCGTCGCAGCACCGTTGCACGGGAGCGTGATCGGCGGCGGATCCAGCTGGCTCTACACACCCGGTTCCAATTATCACGGCGCGGACAGTTTCACTTTCAAGGTGAATGATGGTCAGCTCGATTCCGCCGCGGCTGTTGTCACCCTCCTCATCAGTGCCGTCAACGACGTTCCCGCGGCCAATCCACAGGTGGTGACCAACCGAGAGGACATTCCCATGGAGATCGTTCTGTCGGGTGTCGACCCGGACGGCGATCCCCTCGTTTACGAGATTCTTACGTCGCCGAGCAACGGGACATTGAGAGCGGCTGGGGCCGCATTCATCTACCAGCCCAACTCCAATTATTTTGGACTCGACGCCTTCACATTCCGCGCGAACGACGGCATCGCGTCATCAGCTGCCGCCATCGTTCTCATCCACGTGGAATCGGTAAATGATGCGCCGGTCGCCGAATCGGATTCGCTCCAGTTTCCCGAGGACGCGCCTGCAGCGTCACAAAGATTTACCCTGCGCGCGGTTGATGCGGACGGGGATGCCGTGAGTTTCATCATCGTCGCGGGTCCGGAACACGGGACGATCCTTCCCATTTCGGCACCGATCACGACGCGGGAGGCGGCTGGAAGCGCGCGAACTTCCGCGCTGTTCACCTACACCCCGGCTCCTGGCTACAACGGTCCCGACGGCTTTAGTTACAAGGTCAATGATGGACAGGCGGACTCGCCCATCGTTCGCGTTGGCATCACTGTTTTTGCCGTCAACGATCCGCCGGTGGCGTTGCCTGTGGTGTTGAATTCCATCCGGTTTTTCCCGGGAACCATCAACAGCCTGGTCTTGTCGGCCAACAACAGCAACGCGGTCGTCATCCTGGACGCTTCCCTTTCCAGCGATCCGGACCAGGATCCCCTCGAGTTCGCCTGGTTCCGCGATGGCAGTTCCGTTCCGTTCTCCAGGAGCCGAACGACGACGAACCTGTTTTCTGTGGGGACTCATCTGGTGGTGCTGCTCGCGGACGACGGGCAGGATTCGGCTTCAGCATCGCTCTCCCTCGATGTCATCACGGTCTCGATGGCACTGGAGATCGTGCTGCAGCAGATCGAGCACTCGAGCCTGTCGTCGCAACGCATCCGTCCGTTGAAAGCGAGTCTCAAGGCGGCGATGGCATCCTTCGATCGTGGCAATTCAAACTCCGGCTCAAATCAGCTTCATGCTCTGCAAAACAAGTTGAAAGCCCAGGTGTCGAACTCCGATCCCGCGCTGGCGGCCGCTGTCGAGTCCATGCTCCGCGCGATCCTCGACGCGGCGGGGATCCAATAAGCCGGCGGACGCGCGTCCGCCGGCTGCTGTCTTCATTTCCTGATCAGCGCGGCTGAATGAGCAGCCGATAGAACCGTTCCGCGCTGGCCCCCATCGCATCCACAACTTTTCCGGAGTTGTGCGGCGCGCCGGGCAGGGATTGCCAGGGATCTTCTGCATTGAATCGATTCCGAGACTGCACGGTGTAATCGAAATTCGGTTCGGGCGAAAAACCGAGTTCGAAGCCGGCGGGATTCTTTCGAATTTGCAATGCTCGATGAGCCGGCGTCAGTGAACTGACCAGAATATCGCGCCACAGCCAGACGCAACCTCTGCCATAATACGGCGTTTCGAATGAGAATCTGATTTGAAACTGGGAGCCATAGCTCCAGCCGTTGGCGATCAGCACCGGGTCCAATTCCAATGAGACATGCCCCCATACAGTGAAGTAGGAGGACCAACTCAAATCCCGCACGATTACCCAATTGGTCCCGTCCGGGCTGACCGAAACCACGGCGGTCCCCAACATGCTGAACGTCGACTCCTCTTTGACGTCGAAATCCAGCATCACGTTGGTGCGTCCGGCCAGGTTGACCGTGAGCACGGCGGATTCAGAGGCAAAACCGGACTGCTCCATCCGCAGGTTAAAACGCCCGCTGGTCCCGGGGGATTCGGGAACAACACTGATCCTCCCGACGTCCGTCGTTTCAAATTGCCAGGCTTTCGACAGAGCATCCAGATTGCCCGGGCTAAACTTTTCGTTCACCGGAAAATTCACGACTCCGGAAGCGATTGTGAAATTGGTCGGGTAATTCCCGCTCATCCCATCTACATTCTGATCCAGCCAATTGCCTTGCAGGTCAGAGACGTGCTGATCCAACTCGAACCGAAACCTGCCTGGAAGTGTCTGCACCTCGGCGAACCGGAATGTGACGGTTGTCTGATCCTCGCTGAGCGTTATCGGGACGTTCCCATCCAACGGCACAGTTCGGCCCGCGGGATCCAGGATTCGCACCGGGTTCGAAACGAGGGTCGAAAAGTCGATCGGTTCGGTGAACAAGACGCGGCACGAGCCAATGGCCGTGAGGGCCGGTCCGGAAACGGAAAAGCCGGCCACCGCCGGACCAGTGACATCCGCATCGGTGGTGATTCGAATCTGGTCCCACAACCAGACACTGCCGCGGCCGTAATAGGGTGTCTCAAACGAAAATCGGATGCGAAAATCCGCGGTGTAGGGAATCCCATGCTCCGCGGCGATCGCATCCAGATTGAGGGAGACATGCCGCCAGATCGTAAAAAATTGCGACCAGTTCAACGTGGCAGCGGTCGTCCACTCGATCCCGTCCGGGCTGATGGCAACATATGCGGAGCTGAGCATCGAGAATGTCGACGCCTGCTGCGCGATGAAGTCGAGGGTGACGTGGGACCGGCCCGCCAGATCGACCTGGAGTGTGGCGGATTCCGAACCAAAGGATCCACAGCAGGGGAGGCTTTGGTTCATGACTAAACAGTTGGACCCGGCCGCCGCCCGAACATTTTGATCCACGCCGACCCAGCCGGCGCCCGTCGCTTCAAAAATCCACGCCGCCGGCGGATGGCTGCGATTTGCGGATTCAAATCCTTCCAGAAAGGGGATGGCCAGCGATGCCCCTCGCAACGAGAGGCTCGCGTTCAGGAAGGCAGCGAGAAAAACGAGTAATCGCAATCTGAGCAGCAGCGCGGAGATATGGTAATGAGGGATTTGCGAAGGTGGCGGCATTGGAATGTTCATGGGAGTCATTTCGTTTTTACGGTTAAGTGGAGAGATGAGCATCTGCACTCAAGGAACCGAGAAATGACGTTCAGAGTTACAAACAATTTACGGCTGTTCGACAGCCGATGGAATGCGGGGACGTCAGGAGATGCAGTGGAGAGCTCGCTCCGCTGGCCGTTCTGAAAGCCTGTGGGCCGCCAAACTGTGAATGAAAGAAGGTGCCTCCTCTCCCGCCCTTTGGGCACCCTCTCCTCCATTTCTGAAATGGAGGAGAGGGAGGGGGAGAGGAGGCGATCGCGTGACGCCCTTTTTATCGATTGGTATTCAACGACTTGTGGGTCGAATCTACCAAAAGATCGATGCGCCGGAGGACGTTGGATCGCATCGTGATCGCCCAGGAGTCGGCGGCATTGGTGGCCAGCATTCGCTCGACGAGTCTGAAGGAGCGTCCCAGCCCGGGGGAGCGCATATCGAGTTTTACACGCAGCTTCGCTGTGATGGGATCGCCCGGACTCAGCCGTTCGCTCCGGCTCAGGAAAATTCCCGCGCTGTCATAATCCTCCA
>JBEEGQ010000164.1:0-11076 GCA_041166945.1 Verrucomicrobiota bacterium | reverse complement strand
GCGTTTTGGATTGTTTGAGAGTTTTCAGATCCCAGGGCATGTGAGCCCCAGCATGTGTCACCCATCCGTCGCGTCAAAAGTGTTACCCATCCGTCGCGCACGCACCGAGAGGAGGCGTTTCTATTCGTCGGTTACTGGGCAGGGATGGCCGCGGTTGCCCTTTTGCGGGAGCGGCTGCTACGGTCCCACGCCGATGAAGCACATCCTCCGCGCCCTGACATTCTATCGCAGGGAAGGCCCGCGGATGGCCGGCGTCTTTCTGTTGTTGCTGCTGAACGTTGCCGCCAGCCTGCTGAAACCCTGGCCTCTGGCGCTCATCGTCGATTCGGTGCTCGGTGTGACCCCGCTTCCCGGCTGGCTTCAAAATTGGACCGGTGTTTCCGACAAAAACGGGCTGCTTTTCATCCTGGGCCTTTCGGTGCTCGCCATACACGCGGGCCAGGGAGTCATCGCCGCCGCGCAAAACTTCCTGGCGATTCGCGTCGGTTTGAATGGGCTACGGCGCGTGCGGCTGGAAGTGTTCACCTCTCTTCAGCGCCTCTCCCTCCGGTTTCAGCACGGCGCAAAAAGCGGGGATCTCATCCACCGGGCGGCATGGGACACTTATTCCTTCCAGACGCTGTTCCAACAGGGGCTGGTCACCGCCGTGGCCGCATTGGTGTCTCTGCTCCTCATGACAGTCGTGATGGCGCGCTTGAATATTTTTCTCACGGGCGTGGCGCTGGCGCTGGTGCCCGCGCTGTGGCTGGTGATTCATCGGTTTGGACGGCGGATGACCGAACGCGGGATGGAAGCGCAACAAGCCGACAGCCAGCTGACTGCGCAGGTGCAACAAAGCATCGTCACGCTGCCGCTCATCCAAAGTTACACTCGCGAGGAACATGAAGCGCGCGCGTTCAGCGACAGGGCAGGGTTCGCGCTGGAAAAACGGCTTTCGCAACATGGATGGGAACTCGTTTACTGGCTGCTCATCACCGTCATTTTTGCCGCCGGCACCGCGGCCATCGTCTGGCTCGGCGGCCGCGAGGTGCTCGCTGGAAAATTGCGCGTCGGCGAACTCCTCATCTTTCTGGCGTATCTCACCCAATTCTATGAACCGCTAAACCAGCTGTCTCACGTCGGTGCCACCATCGCGGGAGCCACCGCCGGAACCCAGCGCGTCTTCGAACTTCTCGACACACCGGAGGAGGTCCAGGATTCCCCCGATGCCCAACCGCTCGCGCGCGCCCGTGGGACGATCGAGTTCGATCACGTCTCGTTCGCGTACGTTCCCGGCCAGCCCGTGCTGGTGGATGTGAGCTTCCAAATTCCCGCCGGCCAATCCGTCGCGATTATAGGACCGAGCGGCGTGGGCAAGACGACCCTTCTCAATCTGCTTCCGCGCTTTTTTGATCCAACCGCCGGCGCAGTGAAGCTGGATGGACAAGACTTGCGGCAACTCCGCCGGCGTGACGTCCGGGCCAATGTTTCGGTGGTTCTCCAGGAACCGATCCTTCTGCCCGGCACCATCGCGGATAACATTGCCTGCGGAAAACCGGACGCGACCCGGGCTGAAATCGAAAACGCCGCCCGCGCCGCTTACGCCCACCTGTTCATCGAAAAGCTCCCCGCCCATTATGACACGGTCGTCGGTGACGGCGGAGCGCACCTGAGTGTTGGCGAACGTCAGCGGCTGAACCTGGCCCGGGCGTTTCTGAAAAATGCGCCCGTGCTCCTTTTGGACGAACCCACCAGCGCGCTCGACGCGGAAAGCGAGGCGCACGTCGTCGCCGGATTGTTCAATCTCATTCAGGGACGCACCACCCTCATCGTGGCACATCGGCTCACGACCATCGCAAAGGTCGACACGATCCTCGTCCTTCACGAGGGACGGCTTATCGAACAGGGAACCCGCGACGAATTGATGGCCCGGGACGGTTATTTTGCCCGGGTGGCAGCAGGAAGAATCGAGTTGGAATGAGAACTGGGCCTTCCGGAGCGATGCCTCGGAGGCGTCATGGCGCCGCGCCGGGAGAACCGACCCGCCGATTGTATGCCACCGCATCCGCGTAGCGCACGCCCGTCCCTCCAAAAATGTCGAGCGCGGATCCGATCGTCAGATGGATGCGCCCGCTGCCCAGCCGCGTGACCTCGTCCAAGTCAGCGAGCGAATTCGCGCCGCCGGCGTAGGTGGTTGGTATGGGCGACCATTGGCCCAGCATCGACACCAATTCCGCATCAATCCCGCCGCACAGGCCCTCGACATCGACGGCGTGCACGAGGAACTCCGCGCAGGATCGCGCGAGTTGTTCCAGTGTCGCGCGGCCGATCACCATGTCCGTGAAATTTTGCCACCGATCGGTCACGACAAAATAATCGCCACCCCGGCGGCGACAGCTGAGATCGAGCACCAGCCGTTCTTGTCCCACAGTGGCCACGAGTTCGCGGAGGCGTTGTTCGTCCAGTCTGCCGTCGCGGAACACCCATGAGGTGACGATCAAATGCGACGCTCCGGCGTCCAGCCAGCCCCGGGCATTATCAAGAGTGATGCCGCCGCCGATTTGGAGACCGCCGGGAAACACACCGAGCGCGCCGCGTGCCGCCGACTCGTTGCCCGGTCCGAGCATGATGACATGCGCGCCAGTCAGGTTGTCGCGTTTGTACAACTCGGCGAACCACGAGGCGGGTCGTTCGGAAACAAAGTTCGTTCGCAATCCACCCGCGGCATCCGCCAGGGTGCCTCCGACGATTTGTTTGACCTTTCCTTCGTGGAGATCGATGCAGGGCCGAAACATGACGCCCAGTGTCGGATGGAGGTGGCCGTTGATTCAAGCCCGCTCGATGGTTGGTGCGTTACGCGCTGACGCGTCGCTGAAGGCGAGCTAAGACTTGTCGGCCGCGTTTTCGGATGTTAAATCTGGCCCGCAGATGATTACGCCCAACCTGCAAGCCCGTCGCGCCACCATCGAAGATCTCCCCAGGCTCGTGGCATTATGGGAACAGGCTGGCTTGCCCGCTGCCGATCTGGGAAAACGGCTTCAGGATTTTCAACTGGTCGAGATCGAGGGCGGCGAGCTCTCGGGTGCCATCGGGTTGCAGATCGCCGGGCTCGAAGCGCGTCTGCACCATGAGGCATTTGCGCACGCCGAAGAAGCCGACCTCGTCCGCGCCAAGCTGTGGGAACGCATCCGGATGGTTGCCAAAAATCACGGGCTGCTGCGGGTTTGGATTCAATATGACGCCCCGTTCTGGAGCCAGAATGGTTTTCAGGCCCCGTCCGCCGAGATCGCCGCGAAGCTCCCGCCCGTTTTCGCCGGCGACCCGCATCCCTGGAGTTATGTGCAGCTGCGTGAGGATGTGACCGCCTCCCCCACCATCGAGAAGGAGTTCGCGATGTTCAAGGAGCTGCAAGTCGAGGAGCGCGAGCGCGCGTTTAATCAGGCGCGCAAGATGAAAATGGTCGCCTGGGTTGCCGTGGTCGCTGTCTTCGTCCTTTTGCTTTTCTGGGCGGCCATCTGGTTGAAGACCCCCATCCCTCGTAATCGCTGACCGCCTCCCCGGCTCATCCCCCCTTTCTGCTGTTCCCGTGAAGAAACCCGTCCGGCCCGAAATTCCTCGCAAGGCCATCTATCGCCTTTCCATTTACCTCCGTTGCTTGCATCGCCTGAAAAGCAACGGCATTCGCACGGTGTCCAGTGACGCGCTCGCGAAGGCTGCCGGTGTCAAACCGACTCAACTGCGAAAGGACGTCACCTATTTCGGCCAGTTCGGAACGCGCGGCCTGGGCTATGATGTCGAGCAGCTCGCCGCCATGATCACCGATCTCCTCGGCACCCGCCGGCTCCAGCCGGTGATCCTGGTCGGCATCGGCAACCTCGGCGCGGCATTGCTCACCTATCGCGGATTTGAACAGGAGGGCTTCGAGATCATCGCGGCCTTCGATTTGGATATCGAACGGCCCCGGGGACGTGCCTTCAAACAATCCCTGCATGCGATGGGCGATCTCTCCCGCGTCGTGCGTGAGCGCGGTGTCCGCATGGCGATCATCGCCGTTCCCGGCACCGCGGCGCAGGAGGTCGCCAATCTGCTGGTCGACGCAGGCATCGCGGGCATCCTGAATTTTTCGCCCATCGTCCTCCAGGTCCCCGAGGAGGTCATCGTCAATAACGTCAACCTGGCGATGGAACTCGAGAACCTCAGTTATTTCATCCAGGATTGAACCCGCTCGATCTGCCAATCACGGCCCGCATCCGTGTCGGGCCCGCAACGATTCGCGCTTTCTTTTGTTGGAGACTGCCTCGCACGCCCCCTATAGTCCGCGCGCACGGCATGTTCAGCGCCCGAGTTTTTTTATCCCCGATCGCCATCCTCGTCGCTCTCTCCGCGACGTGGCTGGACACGCGCAACGTGCGCGGCGCAGATGCGGAATTTGGCCCGCTCTATCACGAGTTTAAACTCACCCTCGAACCCGGCCATCGCGAGGAGGTTGTGGCGCCGCTTTATTATCAGCAGGTCTCCGGCAAACCCGGCGACACGCTGCGGCTTTGGGCGGTGGCGCCGGTTTTTTCATACGCGCGAAACGACGACGTCGATTACGAACAATTCGACTTTCTCTGGAAATTGGTCAGCTACGCCCGTTACGGGCCCGAATACCGATTCCAGGTTGTTCAGTGGCTCAGCTTTTCGGGCGGCGGCACCCAGTCCGGAACCAATGTCAGCCGGTTCACCCTATTCCCCATCTATTTTCAGCAACGCTCCGCAATCCCGGAAAAAAATTACACCGCGCTCATCCCTGTTTACGGCACCATCCGTGACCGTTTTTTCCGCGACGAAATCCATTTCATCCTGTTTCCGATCTATGGCCAGTCCCGCAAGCGCGACGTTGTCACTGACAATTATCTCTATCCCATTTTTCATCTGCGTCATGGCGACGGCCTCCATGGCTGGCAGGTCTGGCCGCTGTTCGGCACCGAACACAAGGATCCGACATCGCCGCTGAACAACTGGGGGGATCGTCCCCTGGTTCCGGGGCATGACTCATTTTTCGTTTTGTGGCCGTTGTTCCATGACCAGCGGACGGGCCTTGGCACGACGAATCTGGTCCATCAACAGGGGTTGATCCCGCTCTACAGTTTTCTCCGATCTCCCTCGCGCGACTCGTTCACCGCGCCGTGGCCGCTGGGTTTCACGCACACGGCGGATCGCGAAAAGAAGTTTGAGGAATGGGGCGCGCCCTGGCCGCTGGTGGTTTTTGCGCGTGGCGAAGGGAAACACACCGACCGCGTGTGGCCGCTTTTCAGCCAGTCCCATAATGCCACCCAGACCAGCGATTGGTACCTGTGGCCCGTGTATAAATATAATCGCCTCCATTCCGGCCCGCTCGATCGCGAACGCACTCGCATCCTGTTCTTTCTTTATTCGGACACTTCACAAAAAAACACCGGGACGGGCCTGCGTCAGCATCGGGTGGATTTCTGGCCGCTTTTCACGTTCACCAGTGACTATGACGGCCGCCGCCGGTTCCAGATGTTCAGCATCGTCGAGCCCTTTCTGCCCAACAGCACCTCGCTCGAGCGGGACCTTTCGATCCTCTGGTCGCCATGGCGTTCGGAGAAAAATCCCGGCACCGGGCAGAGCAGCCAGTCGCTTTTGTGGAATCTTTACCGCCGCGATGTTTCGCCGGGGGCCAAAAAATGCTCGCTCCTTTTCGGCCTGTTCAAGTATCAATCCGGCCCTGAGGGCAAGCGCTGGCGCGTGTTCTTCATCCCTTTCGGCCCGAAGAAATCAAATCCGGCCCCGGCGCCCCACTGACCCGACTGTATGTTCCAAAACATCGGCGAGATGCTGATTTTGCTCTGGCGGACCATCAAGGCGCTCCCGCGCGCTTTTCGCCAGCGACAAAAGATTTCCGATCAACTTTTCGAGATCGGCAACGCCAGTCTCCTCATGGCGTGCATCCTCGCCCTCTTCATCGGCGGCGTCATCGCCTTGCAGACTGGTCCCGTCCTGCGGGAACGCGGCCTTCAAAGCGCCATCGGCGGCCTCGTGGGACTCTCCATCTGCAAGGAGCTTGCCCCGGTCATGATGTCCGTCCTCATCGCCGGCCGCATCGGTTCGGCCATGGCCGCCGAAATCGGCTCCATGCGCGTCTACCAGGAAATCGACGCGCTCCGCACCATGAACATCAGTCCCATCGATTACCTGGTGCTTCCCCGCATCATCGCCATCAGCATCTCCCTCCCCATCCTGGTCCTGTTCGCCGTTCTGGTCGGCTGGTTCGGCGGAGGACTCGTCGCGGTCATGAACGAAAAAATCGGGATCACTTTCCAGTCCTATCTCGTCAATCTTCACAATGTCGTTGAAGTCGGCGACGTCATCAACGGTCTCATCAAGAGCGCCGTGTTCGCCGTCGTCATCGGCACCGTCTCGTGCCACCAGGGGCTTGTCACGATCGGCGGCCCGCGCGGCATCGGCCGTTCCGTCACCAAGGCCGTCGTGAATTCCATCGTCCTCATTCTCATCCTGGACTATTTTCTCACCCGCTTTCTCCTTTATTTTTGAGAATGAAAGCCGCCGCGATGCAAACCGTCTCCTTGCTTGAAGTCATTTCGCGCGCACGCCGGCGCGCCGTGAGGGACGTCGCGTGCGCCGGGAATCAAAATCTGTCCACCGGTCTCCCCACATGAGCGACCCCGTTCCAGCCCCGACGCAACAAAGTGTCTCCGTGCAGGTCCGCGATCTGCGCAAGAGCTACGACGCGGTGCCGGTCCTCAAGGGCATCAACCTCCAGGTCGAGCGCGGCGAGATGTTTGTCATCATGGGTCCCAGCGGCTCGGGCAAAAGCGTCCTCCTCAAGCATATCATCGGCCTCGAAACTCCCGATGCCGGCGAAATCCTAATCGAAGGCGAATCCATCAGCGCACCCGGCGTCGTCGACAAATATCGCCTCGCCCTCGTCTTCCAGAGCGGCGCCCTGTTCAGCTCGCTCACGGTGCTCGAAAATGTCGGGCTCTATCTCACCGAGCATCGTCTTAAAAAGCCTGACGAAATCGTCCGCATCGCCACCGAGAAACTGGAGTTCCTGGGCCTCAAGAATGTGCGGGACCGTTATCCGGCCGAACTGTCGGGCGGCATGAAAAAACGGGTCGCCATCGCCCGCGCCCTCGTCATCGAACCCCAGCTCATCCTGTATGACGAACCCACCAGCGAGCTGGACCCCCTGAGCGCCGTCGTCATCGGCGAGGAAATCCTCAACCTCAAGCGCCGCATCCAGGTCACCTCCATCGTGGTCACCCACGACCGGGACCTGGCCTTCGGCATTGCGGATCGAATCGCCATGTTGCACGAGGGAGAACTCATCGCGCTGGGCACCGTCGACGAACTCAAACGCAGCAAACATCCCATCATTCACCGTTTTCTGAACGCTGACTTTCATCCTCAACCGAAGACGTCATGAAAAACTCACTCGAAACACGCCTTGGCATCTTTTTCGCCCTCGCCCTCGTTGTCGCCGTCCTGATTCTCGAAATGATCGGCGCCGCCGATTTTTTTCGCGGCGGTTATCGAATCTCCGCCAGTTTCAAAAACGCCCAGGAGCTCAAAAAGGGCGACCTGGTCAAAATGGCCGGCGTCGAGATCGGGCGGGTCGAATCCGTCAAGCTCGTCGGAGGCCGGGCCCAGTTGACTTTGAAAATCAATGGCAAGCCCGAGGACAACGATATCCATACCGACAGCAAGGCCTTGATCAAGTTCACGGGCCTCATGGGCCAGAATTTTGTCGCCATTGAAGGCGGCACGCCCGGTTCCCCAAAAATCCAGACCGGCTCGATCGACACCGGCGAACAACCAGACCTCTCCGCTCTCATGGCCAAGCTGGAAGGCGTCGCCAATGGAATCGAAAACCTCACGAAAAGTTTCAGCACCGACAACCTCAGCACGCTGCTCGGGCCGCTCACCGATTTCATCAATAAAAACAGCGGGCCCCTCACTGCCACCATCGCCAATCTTCGGCTCGTGTCCGATAATCTCGCCACCGGCAAGGGCACCATGGGCCGGCTGCTCTCGGACGATTCCCTCTACAACGCCGCGTATGGCACGGTCACCAACCTCCAATACGCCACTGGCGACATCAAGGCGCTCATCGCGCGCGCGGACGGCATGATCGCGCAGACACGCAATATCGTGGATGAGATCAACGCGGGCAAAGGCACTCTGGGGCGCCTGGCCAAGGATGACTCGCTCTTCGTCGAGTCCACCAACGCCATGAGCAATCTTCGGGAAATCCTTCAGAAAATGAACCGGGGCCAGGGGACGCTCGGCACGTTGATCAACGACGATTCTTTCCTCAAAAATGCCAAGCTCTCCCTCCAGAAACTCGACAAAGCCACCGACGGCCTCGAGGATCAGGGTCCGCTCAGCATCCTCGGCCTCGTCATCGGCAATCTCTTCTGATCGTCGCGGCAGTCCGCGCTGGAGCCACTGCGGAGCGCCGCTCATACCAGGTCGGCGCGCTTGCGGAGTTCCACTCCGCGAAACAGCCGATTGCCAATCGGCGCTACGCAGCGGCTGTAGCGCGGACTGGCAGTCCGCTGTATCGCCGGTTGGCAACCGGCAGAGCTGCCCACTTGCCCATCGCGAGCCGTTCATTTCGTTGCGTTGCTCACACCAGGCCGGCGCCCTTGCGGAGTGCCACTCCGCGAAACAGCCGATTGCCAATCGGCGCTACGCAGCGGCTGTAGCGCGAACTGCCGCCGGAGGGTCACTTCAAGCGGTCGAGCGCCTCGATGAATTTGGCCTGTGTTGTTTCCCAGCTGTTCTCCTCCCGGAAGGCCTCGAGGTCCATCGCATCCAAATAATTTTCCCCGGCTCGCATCTGGATCACCTGCTCCTCCGCCAGTCGCCGGAATATCGCGGCGTCAAATGCAGGCGCATACCGCACAAAATCCCCGAACAGCGGACGATAATTCGGGATGTCGTACGCCACCACCGGCGTTCCTGCGATGAGGCTTTCGCCGATCACGCGCGGGCTGCCTTCGTGACGGCTCGGCATCAGAAACACGCCGCTCGCCTTGAACAAGCGGATCTTTTCTTCCTCGCTCACGAAGCCCGAGAATTCGACGTGCCGCTCCAACCCGCGCCCGGCCACCAGCGGGCCGAGCGAGTCCTTCAGGTTGCCAATCATGATGCACTTGAAATCCTGCACCCGGTCGGCCAGGTGCCCCAGCGTATCGAGCAAATCCTCGATCCCTTTCTGGCGGTGAACGCGTCCGATCCAGACCGCGTCATAGAGGCGTTGCTGCACGGGGACCGCATCGGTCGCCGCCACCTCCAGCCCATACGAAAGGAGCGTGCGCCGCTCCGCACCGAGTCCCAGGGCATCCAGGCGCCGTTCCACGAGCGGATGCAAATACAACAGGTGAATTCGCGGAGCAGCCGGCACGGATTCCTTCGTGCCTCCCGGGCTGGAAACAGTTCCCGCGCGTAATCGGCGACGCGCTTTCTCGATGGGTTCGCATGCCGCAAAGCGCCTCAAACTCCATTCCTGGCTCGCCCAGTAATGAACCGAAGCCAGCCTTAACGGATCCACGTCCGGCCGGCTGCGCGTGATGATCTGTCCCAGTCGTGGCGCCTCCATGTGCAGCACCATCAACTTGCGGCGCGCCGCGCAGCGCACCGCGGGAATCACATCAAACCAGTAATCGCTCACCGCATACACGTAATCTTCCGGACGGATCACGGACCGCTGCCGAAGCGTGCGGCGATAACGTCCATACATGTCCCGAAACATCGCGAACTGCCCGCCCAACGCCCCCTGGTTCACCTTTCCCATCTTGGAGTCGTCCGTAAGGGTCACCGTCCCCGGCAGTTTGTGTTGTTCAATGACCTCGCGGAGGGCGTGGCCGCCAAAAAAATTCAGCTGGTAGCCGGCGCGCGCAGCGCCTTCAGCCAGTTTGAGAAAATGAATGTCGCCCCCTGCGATGCCGGTGCTGAAAACGCCGTTGGTGATGAAATGAATCGTGCCCATTTACAAATATCGAAACAGTTCCCGGCTGGCGAATGGGTTCGGATGAAACCCCGTCCGCGAGGCGCGAATCATTTCTTAAGCCTTTGTTCCACCTGCAGGTTCGCCACGAGCTTCGGATCGTTCTTGCGGGTTTTGAACGTCCACCAGCCCCACGCCGTTCCAATCAAACTTCCGAGGCTCGCCGGAAGATGCCAGAGCCACGCGGCATCGCGATCGCGCACCAGTCCCCGCACCGTATGCCACAGGGGCCCGGCCACCGACACACAGTAAAGGCCCGCCAGCCAGATGGGAATGGGCGGCGCTTCGTTGGTCCAGTTGACCGGCGTCTGCGCTCGCACGCGAAAATAATGAGCGATCGCTCGACGCCGCTTTTTGACGTAACCCCCCCAGGTTTGAACATAATAATGATGAACACCCCGTCCGCGCACCCTCAGCCATTCGCGCTGGCCACGTTGCATCAGGCGAAGCGGGATGTGGGTGTCTTGAAAATGATCCGCCGTCCTCACGGCTTCGAGATCCGCGCGGCGAAAGACGAAACCATTGGCGCCGAGCGGATAACTGCAGGAACCACCGGGGAGGGTCCAGCGTTCAATTTCGCCATCGCTCGCCACCTGCACGGGATTCCGACTCATCAGCCAGCTCAGGACATCGCTGATGTGCAGGCGCGCGGTGAGATAACGGCAAAAGCTGCTCATCTTCGGCGAAGGCAGATAATAACTCTCCACACCCAGCGCCTGCGGATTTTCCCCCAATCCCCGGACAGCCAGTTCCAGATAATCGGGGGCCGAGAGTTCATTGTCGGCATCGACAAAAACAATGTACTCCCCGGTCGCGTGAGCCAGCGCGAGCCGTTTGCCCTCCTCCATATTCGCGCCCGAATCATCGAGGATCAGAGCGCCATGACGCCGGGCGATCGCCCGGGTGTCGTCCTTGGAAAATGCGTCGGCGACGATGATTTGGACCCGGTCGGATGGGTAATTCTGCGCGGCGATCGACGTGAGGCAATTGTCGAGCAATGGCCCCGCGTTCAGTGTCGGGATGATAATGCTGAGAACTGGCCGGATTTCTGCAGG